>NZ_JCAWFG010000078.1:0-201618 GCF_059740505.1 Camelimonas sp. FR25
GCCGCCGTATAGGCTGACCCTGCGGTAGGCAGGGCGGAGGTCAGTTCCGCGTAACACAGGGCGCTGAGCGCCGCCGCCAGCCCCGCCACCACGAACGCCAGCACCACTGCTGGCCCGGCCAGCGGCGTCGCTACGCCAAAGATGAAAAAAATGCCCGTGCCGATGGTGCTGCTGACGCCAATGAGCGCCAGCCGCGTTACGCCCAGCGTGCGCCGTAACGGGCTCTTTTCGCCGCTCTCGGCGTAAACCGCCGCCACGCTTTTGCGCCGGAAAAAATCTGGGGCGGCTGCTGGAGTGCGGGCATCCCGCGCAATGTTGACCATGCCGGTATCCTGAAGTTAGCCATTGAGCCCCCCTCAGAGCCACGCACGCGACTGCCCCCGCCAACGCAGCGCGTGACGGCGCGCGCCCTCAGGCGCCGCCGGTTGCGCGCGACGCCTCCTTGGCGTCGTCACTTTCGGCAAAGACCTGCTTGCCGTCGATATGGCCAAGATCACGTTCTGGCGCGATCTGGTCGCGGATCCGCTGCTTGAGCACCTTGGCGTCAGGAAAGCCGCCATCGCGCTTGCGCTCCCAGATGTCGACGCCATCAACACTGATGCGGAATGTCCCGCCGCTGGCGGGCCGCAACGCCACCTCGCCCAGGTCCTGTCCAAAGGTCGACAGCACCTCCTGGGCCATCCAGCCGGCGCGCAACAACCACTGGCACTGGGTGCAATAGGTGATCTCGACCCGTGGCCCGGGCTGGCGCACGATGCCCGGAGCCGCCTCGTTTGCCTGCATCTGTTGGCCGCTCATGAGCTGTCTCCCCTGCGCGCTGGCAAAGCGCATGACCGATGGGCGCCGGTTGCGGCTTTATTGCCGCTGGCTGGCGCTCCTGCCTGCGCAAGCGCACTCTCGTTACGCCACCAGGCGCGCCCTGCCCAGCCGCCAGTTGCGGACGTCGCGGCGCGTGGCCGCCTCAACCACCGCGCCATCCGCAGCCCGCGGGTGAGGCCGCGAGACGACTGGCGACGCCGCGGTGACCAACAGCCGGATCATGCGCCATGTTCCGCCTGCGCGCCAATCCGCGCGCCGGGCGGTTTGGCTGTGGGCGGCGCGACCCGGCTTTCGGCCGGGCGGCGCTTCCAGATATCCATGTCGATGCGCCCGGCCAGCTCCGGGAACGCCGCCGGATCGAACTCGGGATCGCGGCCTGCGTCGCGCTGGCCGAGATAGTCGCGCGCCAGTCGCACCACGAGGCCCGACAGCAGCAGGATGGCGGCGACATTGATCAGCGTCATCACCCCCATGGCGAGGTCGGCGAGGTCAAACACCGTCATCACCGGCGACACAGCGCCCCACAGCACGATCGCCAGCAGCAGCATCCGCAAGGTCCACAGGCCAAGCGGCCGGTCGAGACCGAGATAGACAAGAGCCCCCTCGGCATAAGCGTAATTGCCAGCGATGGAGGTGAAGGCGAAGAACAGGATGGCGAGGGCGACGAAGCCAGGCCCCCAGGCGCCAAAATGCACGCTCATCGCCTGTTGGGTCAGCTGGATGCCCGTCAGACCCGAGCCAGGCGCCACCTTGCCAGACAGCAGGATCAGCAACGCCGTGGCTGTGCACACCAGCAGCGTGTCGACGAATACGCCAAAGGCCTGGACAAAGCCCTGGGAGCAGGGATGGTGCGGATTGGGCGCCGCCGTGGCGGCGATATTCGGCGCCGAGCCCATGCCCGCCTCATTTGAAAACAGGCCACGTTTGACGCCATTCAACAACGCCGCCATCAGGCCGCCGATCATGCCGCCCGCCGCCTGATCGAGACCGAAGGCGCTGGACACGATCAGCCGCAACATGGCGGGCACGGCGCTGGCGTTCATCAGCAGTGCGCTCAGCGCAAGAAGCAGATAGGCGCAGGCCATCACCGGCACCACCAGCTCGGCGAAGCGGGCGATGCCCTTGACGCCGCCCGACACCACGAGGCCGGCGCATACGGTCACCACGAGGCCGGTCCACAATGGCGGCGCGCCAAACGCTCCAACCATGGCTTCGGCGATTGAATTGGCCTGAACCGCGTTGGACACAAGGCCAAAGGCGATGATCAGGCAGATAGAAAAGGCTACGGCGGCGGCGCGGGAGCCAAGGCCATTGGCAATGTAAAACGCCGGCCCGCCACGGTAGCGGCCGGCAGCGTCGCGCACCTTATAGGCCTGGGCCAGGCTGCTCTCGGCAAAGGCGGTGGCCATGCCGAACAGCGCCACAAGCCACATCCAGAACACGGCGCCAGGGCCGCCCAGATAGATGGCCACCGCCACCCCGGCCACATTGCCAGTGCCGATGCGGGCGGCGAGGCTGGTGCACAGGGCCTGAAATGGCGATATCCCCGCGGAATCGGCCTGCGCCGGCTGGGCGACCGTGCGCAGCATCTCCGCAAAGCGGACAAATTGCAGCCCGCCCAACCGCACCACAAAAATCACGCCGGCCGCAAGCAGCAGAAACACCAGAACATAGCCCCACAACAGCCCGTTCAGCTCAGCAATTAGCAACGCCAGGCGATCCATCAATGTTCATCCCTATAATTGCCCAGCACATATAAACAGAACAAGGCTCTGCTTCTCACGCTGCCGGAAAATAATTTTGCGTATGTTGAGGAAAATCAAAAATAATATCTGAATATTACGTTACGTATTCCGTAACGCCTCGTCAATGGGCGTCGCCGACTCAGGGGCACGCCCTGCGGCGGCGGGACTGGCGACGGCTGGCCAGGAGGCGCTTGAGCCGGCGGCGCTTGGCCAGAAGGCGCCTGGCCAGGAGGCGCTTGAGCCAGGAGACGCTTGGCCAGGAGGCGCTTGGCGAAGACCCGAGCGCTTGCCACTATGCGGCCAAAGGCAAACTGGAGAACGCCCCATGACGAACACCGCGCCGCGCACCTGGCTGATCACTGGCTGCTCAACCGGATTTGGCAAAATCCTCGCCCAGGCCGCGCTGGATCGCGGCGACAATGTCGTCGCCACCGCGCGCAAGCCGGAGACCCTCGCCGATCTGCGGGCGCAGGACGGCAAGCTCGCCATCGCCGCGCTCGACGTAACCCGCGCTGGCGACGCTGCAGCAGCCGTGGCGCTGGCGGAGCGGCAGTTCGGCCGGCTCGACATCCTGGTCAACAACGCCGGCTATGGATTTGTCGGCGCAGCTGAAGAGGCGACGCCGGACGAGTATCGCCCGATGTTCGAGACCAATGTGTTCGGGCTCATCGAGACGACGCGCGCCGCCCTGCCGGCGCTGCGCCGCTCGCGCGGCGGCCGCATTATCAATCTGTCATCGATCGCCGGCATCGTCGGTCGCGCCGGCTTTGGTTTCTACAACGCCAGCAAATTCGCCGTGGAAGGTTTCTCGGAGGCGCTGGCCCAGGAGGTCGCGCCCTTCGGCGTGCGCGTGCTGATCGTTGAGCCTGGCCCGTTCCGCACCGAGTTCCTTGGTCGTTCGATCAACGCCGCAGCCACTGTCATCGACGATTACGCCAGCACCGCCGGCGCCACCCGCGCCTATGCGGCGGCGGACGACGGCAAGCAGGGCGGCGACCCGCACAAGGCCATCGCCGTGATCCTCAAGGCCATGGACGCGGAGAACCCGCCGCTGCATCTGGTGCTGGGCAAGGAGGCCTATCCGCGTGCCCGGGGCAAATTGCAGGCGTTTCTGGCTGATCTCGACGCGTGGGAGGAATTTGGCGGCGCCGCAACCCATTACGTTGATTGATACCAGGATGCGAGGATGCTGACGCATCCGCATCCTGAAATGCTCAGGCGCCGCACGGGCTTAACCAGAACCCGATGAGTCATACGCTGCGGGTTCTGGTATGAGCGATGGCGCGGCGGCAACGGCGCGTCCACCGCCAGCCGCCGCGCCCGGAGGGGCGCGGGCGCCTCCGTCACGCGGCGCCACATATTCGCCTCCAGCGTGCGCCCGGCACGGAGCGGCGACAACGCGCAAAGGCAGCGCTTGTCCAGGCCATTGCCCACGCCTGTGCCCTTGCCAATTCCTTTCCCAAAGTCCCGTGCCTGCGACTTTTTGCAAGTGCACCTCGGAGGGCGGCCCGACGATCGCCCTGTAGCGCAGTTTTTGGGTCAAAAGCTCCGGCCCCGCCGTCCGCTGCGGAACGCAGCCCGCGCAGCTGGTGAGAAAGGCTTAACCTGAACGGTTGTTCACCATTGGCCGTTAACGTTCTGGCGAGGACAGGCGGCCATTGTGACGGCGCAACAGGAATCCCTTCCTGATAGCGGCGGGATGGCGCCGGGCGCCGGCGCCTGCTGGCGGGAAGGGATGCGATCCAGCGCAGGCGGCAAGGCGGGGGCCACGCCGGCTGCGCTTATGCAGGGGGATGTGGAGAGCGTGATGATTGCACAGGCCCTTGCGGCGTTTATCGATGAGGCGCTGGACGCCGCGCGGCTAACGGAAGACGACGTGGACCGCCTGACGCGGCAGGCGCTGCCGCAGGGCGTGCGCAATCGTGCTGAAGCCGATGCGCTGGTGGCGCTTGACCGGATGATCACCGAGCGTCCGGCATCGTGGGATGATGCCTTCGTCGATCTGGTGGCCACCTATGTGCTGGCGGAGACCACGCTGGCGGGGCCAGCGAACCGCGACGTCGCCAACTGGCTGATGACCAGCCTCGACGCCGCCGGCGGCGTCACCGACAACGGCCTGCGCATCGCCATTGAGGTGAGCCGCGCCGCGGCCCAGGCCGACCAGACGCTGATGAGCTTCGTGCTGCAGGCCATGCAGGCGCGGCGGCCAGCGATTGCCCAGGAGGCGGCGACGCCCTGCGCCCGGGTCGCCGCCTGAGGCTGGCTGCTAATGCAGCCACGCGCCTCCCTTATTTCTTCAGCGGGCTGACCATGTCTTCGGCGCGCACCCAGCGGCTGAAGTCCGCATCGCTGACATGGCCGAGTTCCAGCGCCGCGGCGCGCAGCGACAGGCCCTTGCGATGGGCGGTGAGCGCGATCTCGGCGGATTTCTCGTAGCCGATATGCGGATTGAGCGCCGTCACCAGCATCAGCGAGTTTTCGAGATTCTCGTTGATGCGCGCGATATTGGGTTCGATGCCCACGGCGCAATGGTCGGTGAAGGCGGCGCAGGCGTCGGCCAGCAGGCTGGCTGATTCCAGCACATTGTGCAGCATCACCGGCTTGTAGACGTTGAGCTGGAAATTGCCCTGGGAGCCGGCGAAGGCGACCGCGTGATCATTGCCGAACACCTGCACGCACACCATGGTCAACGCCTCACACTGGGTGGGGTTGATCTTGCCCGGCATGATCGATGACCCAGGCTCGTTCTCGGGAATGCGCAGCTCGGCAAAGCCGGCGCGCGGCCCGCAGGCGTAGAAGCGCACGTCATTGGCGATCTTCATCAACGCCCCGGCCAGCGCCCGGATGGCCCCGCTCGCCACCACCATTTCGTCATGCGCCGACAGCGCCGCGAATTTATTGGCGGCGGAGACGAAGGCAAAGCCGGTGTCGCGCGCCAGATTGGCGGCGACCAGATCGCCAAAGCGCGGATCGGCGTTGAGCCCGGTGCCGACGGCGGTGCCGCCGATCGCCAGCTGCAACAGACCCTGCAAGCCTGCCTCAACGGCGGCCATGCAGAAATCCAGCTGCGCCACCCAGCCCGACATCAGCTGACCAACCGTGAGTGGCGTCGCGTCCTGCAAATGGGTGCGCCCGATCATGACGATGTCGGCGTATGCGGCCGCCTTGTCGTTGAGCACGTCGCGCAACCGCTGCGCCGCCGGCAGCAGCTGGCGGGCGATGGTCTCGACCGCCGCCACATACATGGCGGTGGGGAAGGTGTCGTTGGACGACTGGGCGTGATTGACGTCGTCATTGGGATTGATGGGGGATTTCGAGCCGACGACGCCGCCCGCCAGCTGGATCGCCCGGTTGGCGATCACCTCATTGGTGTTCATGTTGGTCTGGGTGCCCGAGCCGGTCTGCCACACCACCAGCGGAAACTGGTCGTCGAGCTTGCCGTCGATCACCTCCTGCGCCGCCTGCACGATCAGGCTGACCTTGTCAGCCGGCAGCTCGCCCAACGCGCCATTGGCCTCGGCGGCCGCCTTCTTCAGCAGGCCAAGGGCGCGAATGACCGGGCGTCCCCAGCGGAAGCGGTCAACGCCGATGGGGAAATTACCGATGGAGCGCTGGGTCTGGGCGCCCCACAGCCGGTCGGCGGGCACCTGCACCGGCCCAAGCGCGTCCTTTTCGGTGCGGAAGCCCTGGGCCCCAGCGGCGGGCGATGCGTCATGGGCGGCGCCTGTCATGGCGAACTCCTGTGTTGCGGCGTCTGCGGCGCCCGGAACTGGCCGCCGCGCGCCGGCGGATGCGCGGCGATCATCGCAGAGTGTGGGGTGCAGCCTGCTGCTTTACCAGGCCCCTGGCCTGACCGGCTCAGGGCTGGCGAACCATCAGCCAGTATTGCCCGGATTGTGCCCGAGCCGAACCACACGACAACGCTCTCTTCCGGGATCGGCCTGTAATCCAGACAGGAGAACAGCTCAAGCAAAAACGGGTAATTGTGCATAAATTGTAGATCAGCGCCAATTTATATTTAGACGTATTACAAGTAAAACCTCGGCAGCTACGTCACGAGCAACCAAAGCAGACGCCCGGCCAGCGAGGCGTGCGAACGGCGGGTCGCCAGCAATTTCGGCGGCGCGGGCACGCCGCATTTGCTATCCTTGCCGCCAATCAAAACATATGCCGGAGCAAACGCCTTGCAATCACCCACACAGAACCGTGAAATCCGCCTTGCCGCCAGGCCTGTCGGCATGCCGACGCTGGAGGATTTCGCCCTCGCCGCCACGCCGTTGCGCCAGCCGGGCCCTGGCGAATTGCTGGTGCGCAACCAGTGGATGTCGGTCGATCCCTATATGCGCGGCCTGATGGTCGACCAGAAAAGCTATGCCGCGCCCTTCCAGGTGGGCGAAGTGCTGAATGGCCGCGCTGTCGGCGAGGTCATCGCGTCGCAACATCCGGATTTCGCCCCGGGCGACACGGTGTTTCACATGCTGGGCTGGCGCGACTACGCTACGGCTCCGGCAGAGGCGTTTGAGAAGATCGACGTCAGCCAGGCGCCGGCCCAGGCCTATCTCGGCGTGCTCGGCGCGCCAGGCCTCACCGCCTACACCGGCCTGTTCCGCATCGCGGCGCTGAAGGATGGCGAGAGCGTCTTTGTCTCCGCCGCCGCTGGCGCCGTTGGCTCCGTCGCCGTGCAATTGGCCAAAGCGCATGGCTGCCGCGTGGTCGGCTCAGCTGGATCCGAGGCCAAATGCGCCTGGCTGCGCGAGGTGGCGGGCGTCGATGTGGCGATCAACTATCGCACCTGCGGTGACCTTACCGCTGCCGTCGCCGCAGCATTCCCCAACGGCATCGATGTTGTCTTCGAGAATGTCGGCGGCTCCCATCTCGAGGCGGCGCTCAACCAGATGAACGTCGGCGGCCGTGTCGCGTTGTGCGGCATGATTGAGGGCTACAACAATGTTGAGCCTGCCCCCGGGCCGTCGAACCTGGCGCTGGCGATCATGCGCAGCCTGCGGATCGAAGGCTTTGTGGTGCGCAGTCACATGGATCTGCGGCCGCGCTTCCGCGAGGAAACCATCGCGCTGATCCGCGATGGCCGCATGCATGCCCAGGAAACCGTAGAGCATGGCCTCGCGCAGGCGCCGGCGGCGTTCCTCAAGCTGTTCACCGGCGAGAACACCGGCAAGATGCTGGTGCGGCTGGCGGATTAAGACCAGAACCCGATGAGCATGACTCATCGGGTTCTGGCCGGGTTCTGGCTAAGCGCGTGCGGCGCCTGAGCGTGCAGATCGCGCATGCATCGGTATTGTCGCGGTCAGCCAGAGGCAGGCGTTGTCCGCGCCATGGCGGACATCAAGGGCGGTGGGGCGCCACGGCCAACACATGGCGCGCAGTGTCGCGGCCCGTTACGTCACAGTTGACGTGCGTCATCGCCAGTTATCGACCACACATGGCGCCGCCTGTGCGCCATAATACAACAAGTGCTGGGGATTAGGCGGCGCGAACACTTTCGCGCCGCCATGGCCATGGCTACGCTTCATGCGCGCGCCATGGCCCGCCGTCAGCGCTCATCTGCGGCGGACGGGCGCGGAAATTGTGGCCATGCGCCGCCAGGCGCTGCTGGACGCCAAAGGATTACCCATGTTCCGTTCCCTGCCGCCGTCTGGCGCCCTCACCCGTCTGCGCGCTCGCCTCGTGTCGACTACCTGCGCCATTGGCCTGGGGTTCGGCGTGCTGGGCTTCGGCGCGCTTGCGCCGGCGCTGCCGGTTGCGCCCGTGGCCGAAGCCTGCACCAGCCTGCTGATCCCGACCAGCGACGGCAGCTTTGTCTACGCCCGCACCATGGAGTTCGCCGTCGACCTGCAAAGCCAGGCCCTGGTGATCCCGCGCAACTTCGCCATGAGCGGCACGGCGGCTGGCGGCAAGCCCGGCAAGCAATGGACGACGAAATACGCTGCGGTGGGGCTCAACGGCCTCGGCTTCAAAATTCTCGCCGATGGCATGAATGAAAAGGGCCTGGTCGGCGGCATCCTGTATTTCCCGGATTTCGCCGGCTATGTGGCGCCGGAGAAAGCCGACCCGGCCAAATCTGTCGCCCCATGGGAAATGCTGACCTGGGCGCTGACCTCCTTCGCCAGCGTTGATGAGGTGCGCGCCGCGCTCGATGGCATTGAGATCGTGGCGCTGAAGCCCGATTCCTTTCCGATCATTCCGCCGTTCCACTACACCTTCCATGACGCCAGCGGCCGTTCAATCGTAGTGGAGCCGGTGAATGGCGTGCTGAAGGTCTATGACAATCCCTATGGCGTCATGACCAATTCGCCGTCCTTCGACTGGCACCTGACCAATCTGCGCAACTATGTGAAGCTGTCGCCCAACAACGCCCCGCCGCTGACCGTGCGCGGCCATGTGATCAATTCGCTCGGCGAAGGCTCCGGCCTGCTCGGCATGCCCGGCGACGCCACCCCGCCGTCGCGCTTCATCCGCGCCTTTGCTTACGCCATGAGCGCCAAACCCGTGCCAAGCGGCGAACAGAGCGTGCGCCTCGCCGAGCACATCATCAATAATTTCGACATTCCCAAAGGATGGGTGCGTGGAAAGGGCGGTCAGCAGCCGGTGCTGGAATATACCGAGTGGTCATCCATCGCCGACATCAAGAACCGCAAATATTATGTGAAGACCTACGACAACCAGTCGCTGCAGGTGATCGACATGGCGCAGCTCGATCTCGACGCCAAAACGCTGCAGCTGGCGCCGCTGGCCCCGGCCAAGGCGCCGCAGGTCATCAGCTTCGGCAAATGACGCGGGCGGGCGCCGCCGGCTGTGTGGGTGTTCCCTCGCAGCGTGGCGGCGTCGACCTGGGTGTCGCGGTCGTGGCGCGTTTAGGCATTTTGGGGCGGTCTGGCGCGTGGGACTGTCTGCACGCGGATCGACGCCAATGGACGGCGCTGCCAGTGGACAAGAGCGTGGATGCCCGTGACGCGCACGGGCATGACGGCGCATGGGGTACGTCATGGGCGCGGGGTTGGCGTGGGTGGGGTGACGTTGCGCGATGTCATTGGCCGCCGCCTGGGGCCCGGTGAAGGCTAGGAGGGGCTTACCTGACGTACGGATGAACGAAATGTAATGTGCCGGCATCTTGCGGCAGGCATGGACATTCTTCGTCAGTTTTGAATCACTATAATTTATAGGGACATAGCAGCGGTTGACGCCAGCCTGACGAGCCGTCACAACACCGGCGCGTTCACCCACCAGAGCCATTGGTCCATCAGCTCTGGTCAGACCAGCCGCCAATGCTCTGGCGGCGCAGGCGTTTATCCGAATTGTCCATCCCCACCGACATCGCCAGCCCAGACGATTATGAGGCCTACGCCCGCGCCCGGCTGCCGGCGGCGGTTCAGGCCTATCTCGGCGGCGGCGCTGCGGACGAAATAACGCTACGGAACAATCGCGCCGCCTTTGCGGCGAGTCAGCTCTATGCCCGTGGGCTCGCCGACATCCGTCACGCTCATGCGGGTCGCCGCCTGTTTGGCTGCGACCTTGTGGCGCCGCTCATCGCCGCGCCCATGGCGTTCCAACGCCTGGCGCATCCGGAGGGCGAGACCGCCATGGCGGTGGGCGCCCACGCCGCCGGCTGCGGCATGACCGTCAGCTGTCAGGCCAGCCAGGACCTCGCCGTCATCGCCGCCGCCGCCCCGGCGCCATTGTGGCTGCAATTATACCTGCAGCCAGAGCGCGCCGACACGCTGCAGTTAGTGCGCAGGGCGGAGGCCACGGGTTATCGCGCCCTCGTGGTCACCATCGACGCGCCGGTCAATGGCGTGCGCTATGGCGAACAGCGCGCAGGTTTCGCGCTGCCGCCTGACGTCAGCGCCGTCAATCTCGCCGGCTTTCGTCAGGCGGTGGCCAGCCGCGCTGCGCCCGCCCGCAGCCCGGTGTTTCGCGGGCTGCTGGATCATGCGCCAGGCTGGGACGACATCGCCTGGCTGCGTGACCAGACCGCGCTGCCGGTGCTGATCAAGGGGATCACCCATCCGGACGACGCTGCAAGGGCGCTGGCGCTGGGCATGGACGGGCTGATCGTCTCCAACCACGGCGGCCGCACCCTCGACACGCAGCCCGCCAGCCTCGATCTGCTGCCTGCCGTCGTGCGCGCCGCAGGGGGGCGGGCGCCGGTGCTGCTCGATGGCGGCGTACGGCGTGGAACCGATGTGCTCAAGGCGCTGGCGCTCGGCGCCTCCGCCGTGATGGTGGGTCGGCCGCTGCTCTGGGCGCTTGCCGTCGCCGGCGCCGCTGGCGTCGCCCATGTGCTGGCCCTGCTCGCCACCGAACTTGAGGCGGCGATGGCCCTCACGGGCCGCGCCAGCCTCGACGCCATTGATGACACAGTGCTGTTCCGCGACGGGCCAGCTGCATGACAACCTCCACGGGAGCCTCACCCATGATGATTTCACGCAAAGCCTTCTGCGGCATGCTGCTCGGCATGGCTGCGCTCGCCGCGACGCCCCTGGCCGCAGCGCCAGTCACCGTGAAGCACGCCTCCGGCGAGACGGTGCTGAAGGACACGCCGAAGAAGGTGGTGGTGTTCGATCTGACCTCGCTCGACACGCTTGATGCGCTTGGCGTCGAGGTTGCTGGCGTGGCCACCGGCGGCAAGCCAGCCTATCTGGCCAAATACAATGATGACAAGGTCGCCAAGGTCGGCACGCTATTCGAGCCGAACCTTGAGGCGGTCAACGCGCTGCAGCCAGACCTGATCATTGTCGGCGGCCGTTCCCAGGCCAAATACGCTGACCTCGCCAAGGTGGCGCCGACAATCGACCTCACCGCCGACAACAACAAGCCGCTTGAGAGCGCCCGCGCCAATATCACCCAGCTCGGCGCCATCTTCGGCAAGGACGACAAGGCGAAAGCCCTGGTCGCCGATATTGATGCAGGCGTTGCTGCGCTGAAGCAGAAGGCGCAGAACCTCGGCAAGGGCCTGCTGGTGCTGACCGTCGCCAACAAGATGAGCGCCTATGGCCCTGGCTCGCGCTTCGGCATGTTGCACGACGTGTTCGGCGTGCCCGCCGCCGTGCCAGATCTGAAGATTGGTCGCCATGGCCAGCCGGTGACGTTCGAATTCATCCAGAAGACCAATCCGGACTGGCTGTTCGTGATCGACCGCGACGCGGCGCTCGGCAAGCCGGACAATGCGAAGAAGATGCTCGACAACGAGCTGGTGGGCCAGACCAACGCCTGGAAGAGCGGTCAGGTCGTCTATCTTGATGCAGCCAACTGGTACCTGATCGGCGCCGGCGCCCAGGCCATGAAGCAGAACATCGACCAGCTCAGCAAAGCGTTTGACGCCGCGAAGAAGTAAGGCGCGCCGACCCGCAGACGGCGCGGGGCCTGCCGCGCCGAATGTCTGCGGGAGCCAGATCTCCAGATATTCCGCCCGGGCCTCGCCATGCCCGGGCGATCGCATTCGCCAGTGGCGCGCGCCGCGCGCCCTTTGTGTGTTCCAGCGCGCCACGGCCCGCCCCCAGACCAGACAGCGCATGACCAGGATCAGGACGAGGACAGGGACGACGACAAGGACGCTTGTGGCGTTTGGCGTCTTCCTCATTCTCGCGATCGCCAGCCTGTTCATCGGGGTCGGCGATCTGTCTGTCGCGGACGTGTTCCGCGGCGACGCCGCCGCCATCCAGCTGATGCTGGCCAGCCGGGGCCCGCGCACCGTCGCCATCATTCTGGCTGGCGGCTCCATCGCCATCGCCGGGCTGATCATGCAGATGCTGGCCCGCAACCGTTTCGCCGAGCCGTCCACGTCGGGCACGGTCGACGCCGCCAGCCTCGGCATGCTGTGCGCCACGCTGCTGCTGCCGGAGCTGCCGGTGATGGGCAAGATGATGGTGGCGGCAGGCTTCGGCCTCGGCGGCGCCTTGCTGTTCATGGGCGTGCTCAGCCGCATTCCGCTGTCGTCGCCGCTGGTGACGCCGCTGGTCGGCCTGATGCTGGGCAATGTCATTGGCGCGGCGGCGACTTTCATCGCCTATCGCACCGACATGCTGCAGACCTTCCTCGTGTGGACCAATGGCGACTTCTCAACTGTGCTGCGCGGACGCTACGAGATGCTGTGGGTGGCGTTTGCGCTGGCGGCGCTGGCCTGGTTCACCGCAGACCGGCTGACGGTGGCCGGGCTCGGGCGTGATTTCAGCGTCAACCTCGGCCTTGGCTATCGCAGCACATTGTTTTTCGGCCTCAGCATCGTCGCCATGGTGACGGCGATGGTGGTGACCACCGTCGGCATGATCCCGTTTCTCGGCCTCGTCGCTCCCAATCTGGCCAGCCTGGCCCTGGGCGACAACATGCGACGCGCCATTCCCCTCACCGCCATGATCGGCGCCGGCCTTGCGCTGGTCTGCGATCTGCTCGGCCGCATCATCAACTACCCGTTCGAGGTGCCGATCGGCACGATGACGGGCGTGCTGGGCAGCCTCGCCTTCCTCGTCCTGCTGCTGAGGAGCCGCGCCCGTGTCGGCTAACCCATCCGCCTTTAGCTGGCCGCAGCGCCTTGGCGAGCGGCAAGTGCTGCTGCTGTTACTGGCTCTGGCGCTGATCGCCTGCGCCGTATTCATGACCATTGGCGTCAGCGGCGGCTGGGCCTTCGTGTTGCAATTACGCTCGGTCAAGCTGGCGTCGCTGGCGCTGGTTGGCTGCGCCATCGCCCTGGCCACGGTGATTTTCCAGACGGTGACGGCCAACCGTATTCTCACGCCGTCGATCATGGGTTTTGACGCGCTGTATCTGCTGATCCAGACGGCGGTGGTGTTCGCCGTCGGCGCCAGCGGCCTGAACATGCTCGACAAGAAGCTGATGTTCGTCGGCCAGGCCGCCGTCATGACTGCCTTCGCCGCTTTGCTGTACAGCTGGCTGTTCAGCGGCGCGATGCGCTCCCTGCACCTGTTGCTGCTGGCCGGCGTGGTGCTCGGCATGCTGTTCCGCAGCATCAGCTCGGTGTTGCAGCGGATGATCGACCCCAATGAATTTGTGGTGTTGCAGGACCGGTTCTTCGCCAGTTTCAACACCGTCGATCAGGCGCTGCTTGCCGTCGCCGCAGTGATTATCGCCATCTGCGCGGCGCTGATCTGGCGCATGCGGGCGGCGCTCGACGTGCTTGGCCTCGGGCGCGATACCGCGATCGCCCTCGGCGTGCCCTACCGGCGCGTCGCCATGGCCTGCCTGTTGCTGACCGCCGTGCTGACCGCGACCTCCACGGCGCTGGTCGGGCCGGTGGCGCTGTTCGGCCTTCTGGTGGCCAACATGGCCTATGCGCTGATCCCCTCGCAGCGGCATGGCTTTACGCTGCCGGCGGCGGCGCTGATCGCCGTCATTTGCCTCGTGGCCGGCCAGACCATCCTGGAGCGCGTCTTCGCCTTCAACACCGCCCTCGCCATTATCGTGGAGTTTCTGGGCGGGCTTCTCTTCCTCTACATGCTTGTGCGGGGCGCCGTCCGGTGATCGAAATCCGTCATGTGTCCAAGAGCTATGGCGACGCCAAAGTCGTCAATGACGTCAGCCTGACCCTGCCGCGCGGCGGCGTCACGGCGGTGATCGGCCCCAATGGCGCCGGCAAATCCACGTTGCTGACCATGATCGGCCGCCTGCTG
Source organism: Camelimonas sp. FR25 (assembly GCF_059740505.1). Classification (NCBI taxonomy): domain Bacteria; kingdom Pseudomonadati; phylum Pseudomonadota; class Alphaproteobacteria; order Hyphomicrobiales; family Chelatococcaceae; genus Camelimonas; species Camelimonas sp. FR25. The sequence continues at coordinate 14,207 of NZ_JCAWFG010000078.1, forward strand.
CCCATGGACAGCGGCCAGATTCTCGTCGATGGCCTCGATGTCAGCGCCACGCCCAGCGGCGTGCTGGCCCGGCGCCTCGCCATCCTGCGCCAGGACAATCATATCGCCGCCCGCCTCACCGTGCGCGATCTGGTGGCGTTTGGCCGCTATCCGCATTGCCGCGGGCGACTGGGCAAGGACGATGACGCCCAGGTGGCGCGGGCGCTGGACTTCCTCGGCCTCACCCAGCTGTCGACGCGGTTTCTCGATGAGTTGTCGGGCGGCCAGCGCCAGCGCGCCCATGTCGCCATGGTGGTGTGTCAGGACACCGATTACATCCTGCTCGACGAGCCGCTGAACAATCTCGACATGAAACATGCGGTCGGCATGATGCAACTGATGCGGCGCATGGCCGACGACCTGGGCAAGACTGTCGTCGTCGTGCTGCACGACATCAATTTCGCCTCGGTCTATGCAGATCACATCGTCGCCATGCGCGATGGCCAGCTGGTGCGCCAGGGCGCGCCGGCCCAGATCATGACGCCGGAGGCCATGCGGGCGATCTACGACATCGACATGCGCATCGAGGATATCGCCGGCGACCGCATCGGCGTGTTCTATCGCCAGCCGCAGGCGGGCTGACAGCGGGCCGGGTCAGGCGTCTTTGCCTGCTGCGGCGCTGCTATGCCGCCTCCGCGCGGGCCAGAGCTTCGGCGCCGAGGCTGGCCAGCGCCGGATCGTCATGGGCGGCGAGCGCGTCGCCCATGGCGCGCCAGAAATCGGGAAAGCCGTGCTGCAGCGCCTTGCGTAGCCACGGCAGCGCAAGCGTGGTCTCGCCCGCCGCCGCCAGCAGGCGGCCGAGATTGAAAGCGCCCCAGCAATCGCCGCCATTGGCTGCGGCGCGATACAGCCTGGCTGCGGCGCGCAGGTCCGGGGGGCCGAATTTGCCGTCTTCCTGAAACAGGCCGAGCATGTTCAGCGCCTTGGCGTTGCCGCGTCGCGCCGATTCCGCATAGAGGTCGAAGGCGGCGGCGTCATCGCGCGCGACCCCATCCCCGCGCATGTACAGATCGGCCAGATTGAACATGGCCCAGCCATCGCCCATCGCCACGGCGCGGCGATAATAGCCCGCCGCAGCGACGGCGCTGCGGCTGACGCCCCAGCCATGCTCATGGCAGCGGCCCAACATGTTGAAGGCGCGGGCGTCGCCGCCGCGCGCCGCCGAGCGAAACCATTCCAGCGCGGCCTGGCCCTCGCCGCGATCGAGCGCGCTCTGGCCCAGGGCCAGCTGCGTCTCAATGGTCATCGCGGCGCGGTCTTCGCTCACAGGTCGGCCCAGCGCCGCAGCAGATTGTGGTAGTGGTTCACCAGCCCCAACGTCACCGGACTGTCGTCGCCCAATTGCTGGCGCGCGCCCATCACCGACACATCGAGATCGTACAGCATGGCGCGCTCGGTGTCGTCGCGCACCATGGACTGGGCCCAGAAGAACGACGCCCAGCGGCTGCCGCGCGTCACCGGCATCACCCGGTGCAGGCTGGAGGCCGGATAGACCACCATATGCCCGGCCGGCAATTTCACTGAATGCGTGCCGAAGGTGTCTTCGACCACCAGTTCGCCACCGTCATAGTCATCGGGATCTGACAGGAAGATGGTGGTGGAGACGTCGGCGCGCATGCGTGAGCCATCGGGCAGCATGCGGATCGAATTGTCGACATGGGCGCCGAAGGTCATGCCGACGTCATAGCGGTTGAACATGGGCGGTAGCACCCGCAGGGGCAGCGCCGCCGAGGTATAAGTGGCGTTGCGGCCCAGCGCCCGCAGAATGAGTTCACCCAGCTGGCGCGCCTCGGCGCTGTCGGTGGGGATCTGCAGATTGTTCTTGGCCCGCGCCGCCTGATCGCCAGCGGTGACCTTGCCGTCGACCCATTGGCTGCGCTCCAGCGTGTCACGGCAAAGTTTGACCTCGTCCGGGGTGAGAACGTCAGGAACCTGGACCAGCATGGCCGACCCTCCTTGCAGATGGCGCGCCCGCAAGCGACAGCTCATGCCAGGAAGCGAAGATGCTGACGCATCCGCATCCTGACGTGCTCAGGCGCCGCACGGGCTTGGCCGGCGCCCGGTGGGTCATGCCCATCGGGGCGCCGGTATGAACGAAAACGCCCGGACCAGGGGCCCGGGCGTGACAGTCAGGGCCTTCGCAGCCAGGGCCGCGCGCTGACCTTACGATACCTCGCGCTGGCCAGGCGACGGGCCTGGCCAACGCGCATGGCGTCAGAACGAGTTGAACGTGGCCGAGACGTTCAGCAGCACGGTGCGACCGGAGGCCGGCACGGCGCGCGCGGCGTTAAAGGCCGACACATAGTTCAACTCGTCGGTCAGATTATAGGCGTTCACCGACACGCGGATGTTCTCGTACTTCCAGGCGATCATCGCGTCGAGCGAGAAGGTCTCCGGCATGCGGGCGGTGTTGGCGTTGTCAGCCCAATAGGCCGAGGCATACTGCAGGCCGCCGCCGATGGTGATGACGCCCGGAATCTTCGTCACGTCCTGGGTCAGGTCGTAGCTGGTCCACAGCGTGAAGTTGTTACGCGGCGTGCCAGGAGCGACATTGCCAACCGTACCGTCGGTGGTGCGGGTGATCTTGCCGTCGAGGTAAGCGTAAGCCGCATTCAGCGACCAGTTCTCGGTGATCTTGCCGGAAGCGCCCAGCTCGAAGCCCTGGACGCGACGGCCCTGGCCGGCTTCGCTGAAGCCCGAGACGATCTCACCGGAGAGCGGATCGATGGTGTAGGAGTTCTTCTTGTCGACGTTGAACACTGCGCCGCTCAGGCCCAGCTTGCCTTCAAGCAGATCGACCTTGGCGCCGATCTCGAACACGTCCGAACGCTCTGGCTCAAGATTGGCGCCCGCCTGCGGCACCTCGCTGGCGACGCCGCCGACGGCGACGGCGATGTCAGCGCCAACCGGACGATAGGCCCGCGAGAACGAGGCGTAGATGGTGGTGTTCTTGAAGGGTTCCCAGATAGCGGCGACCGAGGGGCTGGTCTTGTAGGACTCAGCCGAACCACCCATGGTGTAAGGCACGTTGTTGAACTTCGAGCGGAAGTAGTCCCAACGCACGGCGGCCAGCACCGAGAACTGGTCGTTCAGCCACAGCCGGTTGTTGGCGAACACGCCGACATTGGTCGAATTGGCCAGGCGGCGGGTGGCGCCATAGGTCGCATACGCCGTCGGATAGGCATATTGCGGGTTGATCACGGTCTGGTTGCTGAAGCGGTTGGTCCACGTGCCAAGCTTGCGCTCGTCGTCCTGGTAATTGGCGTCGACGCCAACGATCAGGCGGTTGCGCATGCCGAGGATGTTGAAGTCAGCCTTCGCCGACAGCACGTCCTGGATGGCCCAGCCCTGCTGCTTGTAGGTCATGCCGCCGCCAGCGCCGTAGCTCATGGCGTAGTTGCGACCAGCGAAGATGGCGTCAGCGCAACGACCCGCGCAGGCGGCCGGATTGGTCGAGGACCAGTCGCGGTTGAACCAGGTGTAGCGGGTGTCGTTGGAGATGGTCAGCCAGTCGTTGACCTTGTGCTTGAAGTTCGAGGTGACGGCGTGAACATTGCTGTCGTCGCGGTCGGTGCTGCGCACATAAGACGTGCTGCGGCGGATGCCCGGGATGCCATATTCGGTGATCGGGCGGAAAATGCCGTCCTTGCCTTCCAGCATCGGCACGCCCTGCTCGGGCACGTCATTGTTGTGCTGGAAGCGGTAGTTGAGGCGCCATTCGGTGCCCGTGCCGATGCCGGTGGCGAAATCAAGCGCGAAGCCGGTGCGGCGGTTCTTGACGTGATCGCGGTCGGCGACATCCTGGTGGTGGTAGACGCCGTTAACGCGCACCGCCGTGGTGTCATTGATCTTGTAGTTGCCGTCGACCTGGGTGCGTGACAGCAGGCCCGTGCCGAGACCCTGCTCGACCGTGAAGAAGTTGCTGAGCTTGGCGCGCTTGGACGTCTGGTTGATCAGGCCGCCCTGATTGCCGACGCCAAAGCCCTCGCCCGACGGGCCCTTGATCACTTCGACGCTTTCGGTGTCGAAGCTGTCACGGACGTAAGCGCCGAAATCGCGCAGACCGTCGATGTACATGTCGCCCTTGGCCGAGATGCCGCGGATACGGAACTGGTCGCCGGTCTGGCCGCCATTGCCCTCACCCGTCGACAGGGTGATGCCAGGGACGTTCTTCAGCGCCTGCGCCAGGGTCGAGGCCTGCTGCTGCTGGATCAGCTCCTGCGAGACCACATTGATGGTCTTCGGCGTCTCACGCACGGTGTCGGGCAGCCGCGAAATGCCAAGGCTGGCGTTGTTGGCGTTGCCGGTAGCGGCGCCTGCGCCCTGCACGGTGATGGTGTCGAGCGCAACGTCAGCGCCGCCAGCCGCCGGGGCCGGAGCGTTAGCGGCGGCGGTCTGCGCCTGGGCGACGCCGGTCAGGCCAGCCATCACGCCAGTGGTCAGCGCCAGGCCAGACATCAAAGGGCGAAGGGAAGTGGAGGCGCGCTCCGCGGACATACAGCTACTCCTGGGCAAAACGACAGGTGCGAGCGAATCCGCTCGCGCATTGGCCGCTGCTTAGGAAGCCTGGCAAAGGGAGGCAAATGCTATGTTTGAGAACCGTTCAAAGGTAGGGCTTTTGCAATGGTTGATGGTCCTGACGCTACGTCGCTGACGGCGCCGCGCGACGCCCTGCGCCAGTCCATAACTGTTCCAGTTTGATCAAAATAGGGCGCGCCATCAGGCGGTTGATCCAACCATTACGCATGGGAATGCTGACGCATTGATGTTCGACGCGGTTACATGTGACGATTTCGCAACAATGACCAGAATAAGACGTAAAGGCGCCGCGCACCCATCCGCTGTGTGCCGACGTTGCTGCGTCGCCTGACGGGCGCGCCATCGCCAGATCTGGGCGCCCGCTATGCGGACAGACCAGGGCGCGTCTCCCATTGCGTAAGGGAATGCCCCCATGTTCATGGCTGTGCCAGCTGGGCCCGTTTCCGCTATCGTGCCGCGCTGGAGAGTGGGTGAGACATGGCGACGACAGCGCACGACGACGCGGCAGGGCGCGACGACGTTATTTCGGTTCTGCTGGTTGAGGACGATGCGCCGACGCGCGAGCGGCTGCGCGACGCGCTGGCCCGCGACCCGGGCTTCCATGTCCGGGCGGCGGCGACGCTCGCCGAGGCGCACGCCGCCCTCGGCCAGGCCGTTCCGCGGGTCTTGCTGACCGATTTACAATTGCCTGACGGCCATGGCGTCGATCTGATCCGCGAGACCCGCGCCGCTCATCCCGACACCGAGATCATGGTGATCTCCATTCTCGGCGATGAGGTCAGCGTCATCGCCGCCATCAGCGTCGGCGCCACCGGCTATCTGCTCAAGGATGCTTTCCCAGATGACATCGCCGCCACCGTGCGCGATCTGGTGGAAGGGCATTCGCCAATCTCTGCGTCCATCGCCCGCTTTATTGTGCGCCGCGCCCAGCGCCAGCCAGACGTCGCCGCGCCCGCCCAGTTGAACACCGCCCGGCTGACGCCACGTGAGATTGACATCCTGTGGGGCATCGCCAAAGGCTTCAGCTATGCCGATATCGCCGCGCACCTCGGCCTGTCGCGACAGACGGTGCCAGGCCATATCAAGAGCATCTACCGGAAGCTCGAGGTCAACACGCGGGGGGAAGCGGTGTTTGAAGCGGTGCAACAGGGGCTGATCAAGCTTTGAGCCTGGCCACGGCAGGCCGCGCCTCCGCCACTGCCGCCAGCGCCGCAGCCATGCTGGCGCTGCTGCAGGGCGCGCTGCTGCTGGTCTGCCTCCTTGTGGTGGCGACGCCGCTGCCGCAGCCTGATGGGCGCTACATGGTGCGACAGGCCGTGCTGCCCCTGCCAGATGGCGGCCAGCAAACGGTCAATCTGCCCGCCAGCTTTCCGGAGTTCGCGCCGCCGCAGGTCATTGGCCTTGCCGCGACGTTCCAGCTCGATGAATTGCCTCATGACGACTGGTCGCTGTTTCTTCCGCGCTTCACCAATGCGGCGGAGGTGTCGGTCAATGGCGCGCTGATCCTCGACACGCGGCGCATCTCCCACAACAACCGCATCGGACGCAATTCGCCTGACCTTGCGGTGATCCCGGGCAAATTGCTGCGTCCTGGCGTCAATGAGCTGGCGATCAAACTTGAGGTGTGGGGGCCGGTCAGCGGTTATCTGGACGCCATCTTCGTTGGCCCAGATACGGATCTGCGGCCGGCCTATAACACCCGGCTCGCCCTGTTCGACACGCTGCCGCTGGTGTTCTCATCCTGGCAGATGGTGCTGGCGATCGTGCTGGGCATCATGTGGCTCAAGCGTCGTCAGGACGCGGCTTACGGCGTGCTGGCGCTGGCGCTGGCCTTTGGCGCGGTGCATCCGTTCCTGACCCCGCCGGATGCTGGCAGCTGGCTGCCAGGTCTCAGGGCGGCGATGATTGGCACGGCCCCGCTGGAGAGCGGGCTGCTGCTGATCTTCATCATGCTGTTTATCGGCGTGCGTCTGACGCCGCTGACGATGGCGCTGGCGCTGGCCCCCGGTCTGTCGATCGTGCTGGCCGGGGTGTTCGGCGGTCCGGAGGCGGTGCGGCTGGCGTTTCTGGGCATCGGATTCCCCGCCATCGGCCTCAGTCTTGCGACCATGTGGTGGCTGACCAATCGCGCCGCCTGCCAGCGACGCACCCTGCTCAACATCCTGCTCGCCTGCGCTGCAACCATCTTGTGCGCCAGCTTCCTGTGGGACGTGCTGACAGTGGCCAATGTTCTTGCGGGAGAACGGATTTTCGTGTCGCGCAGCGCCTATGCGGTGGTGCTGGCGGTGATCGGCGGCTGCCTGACATGGCGCTTCGCCAGCGCATTGAACGAGGTCGACAGCTTCGCCGGCCGGCTGGTTGAGCAGGTGCGCGAGGCCGAAGACAAATTGCGCGCCAGTTTCGCCCGCGAAGAGCAGCGCAAGCGCGCCGCCGCGCTGGCCAGCGAACGCACCCGCCTGACCCGCGACCTGCACGACGGTCTGGGCGGACAATTGGTCAGCATCGTCGCGCTGGCCGAACGCAGCGACGTCAATGGCGCGCAGATTGGCGAAGCGGCGCGCAACGCCTTGCGCGATCTGCGCCTCGTCATCGACGCCATGGACGATATCGACGGCGATCTGATGCTGGCGCTCGGCGCGTGGCGCGAGCGCACGGCGGCGCGGCTCAGCCCGCACAATGTCCGACTGGAATGGCGGCCATTGTCGCCCGAAGGCCTGCCGCTGCATGAGGAGTTGCGCCCGTGGCACGTCATTCAGCTGCTGCGGCTGATGGATGAGGCGGTGACCAATACGGTCAAGCACGCCGGCGCCCGCTGCATCACCGTGAGCTTCGGCGCTGTTCGCCCCGAGGGCGCTGGCGCGGAGGCGCGGCCCCATGGCCGCATTATCATTCAGGACGACGGCCATGGCTTTGCGGCGGCGAGCGACCCGGCCCAGGCCGCCGCTGGTGGCAATGGTCGCGGCATGACCAATATGCGTCGGCGCGCCGAGCGCTGCGGCGCCAGCCTGCAGGTCGACGGCGACGTCCACGGCGTCAGGATCACCATCGACCTGCCGGAGGTCTTCCCGGAGAGCGAGGCCTGACGGCCAGCTCCTGCTGGCCGCGCAGCCTCAGAATTGGCGCGTCAGAACCTGCCGACGCGATCCACCGGACCGCCGCGATTGGTCGGCGTGCCGACAGGCGCGCGATAGGCTGGCCCGACCGGGCGCGGCGCAACCACGCGCGCTGGCGGCGCCACCACCACCGGGGCGGGCGCAACGACGACGGCGCCAGGCCGCGCCACGCACCCCTTGGGCACGCCGACAGTCTTGCAATACACCACGGCTGAAGCCGGCGTAGCGGCGGCGCCAGCCGCCATGAGCGTCGCCAGCAGCAGCCCGGCGCGATGCACGTTGATCTTCATGTTTCCCCCTCCAGCGCATTTATCCCGGAAATGTCAGAGATCCTGGGCCGATGCGCGCACAACAGGTCGAATGGCGCGTGATCCGCTACGGCGCTGCGCAGCCGCCAGTCGGTGGCCATTGCAGGCGCTGTCTGACGGGTCAGCAGACGCATGATCCTGTATCTGGCCAGACCGAGGCCATGCAGTCGCCCGGGCGCCATTCGCTCCGGTTCAGACCAATATGGACCATGACATCGGTGGTGCGCCGCGCCATAAATATGGCATAGGCTTGGCCGCACCCTCCGGTCATGGTGCCAGACGTCGTGGATGGGGCGATGGTCGCCCCTGCGCCGCGACCACCTCCAGATCGAAGCCAGGGTCAGGCGATGACCTCCCGGAGATCACCGATGCGTAAAGTCCTCATTCTCGCTTTCGCCATCGCCGCCGCCAGCAGCGGCGCCGCCCTCGCCGACGCCCGCTCGGCCTGCAAGGCCGACGCCCAGAAGGTGTGCTCCTCGTCCATTGGCGACAAGAACAAGGTGCTGTCGTGCCTGAAGGCCAACAAGGACAAGATCAGCGACGGCTGCAAACAGGCCATCGCAGCGCTCTGATCCGCTCCGTGCTGCCGGCGCCCGGCCTTCTGAGCCGGCTGCCCGTTGGCTGGCGGCAGCCCCGCTGGTGAGCGGCAGCCGCTTCTGGCAGGCGTGATGTCTGAAAGCCGGCGGCGCGCTCGCTTCACGGCTGGAGATGATCACTCTGGCAGCCGCCGCCGTTTCTGTTCCTGCGCGCGCCTTCCGCTCGCGCCATCTGGCCCCTTGTCGATGCGTCTGTTTCACCGCAGCCTGCTCGTTGCGCTCATCACCTGCGCCGCAGCCGCTTTGGCCGGCTGCGCCGGCCCCAGCCGGGGCCTGCTGACGCCTGTCGCGGGCGCTGGGGCGGCGGCGGAGCAGCGCGCCATTCTGGCGGTGACCACACGGGCGCCCGCCGCCCAGACGCCGCCTGGCTATGTGTTTTCCGGTGAGCGCGGCGCCGGCGTCAGTTTCGCCCGCCTCAACTTCGCCTTTCCGCCACATCGCGCGCCAGGCGAATTGCCAGTCGACGCGGATCATCCCGATCCGCAAAAGCATATCACCCTGGTGGATGCTGCGGTGCTCGACGCCCCAGGTTTCGCGCGCTCGCTCAACCAGATGGCCGCAGGCGCGCCGGCGCCGCGCAAGGCCCTTGTGTTCGTGCATGGCTACAACACCAGCTTCGACGCTGCGGCGATGCGGCTGGCCCAGATCGCCAAGGACACGGGCTTCAGGGGCGTGCCGGTGCTGTTCAGCTGGCCGTCGCGCGGCGGCGTCACTGACTACGGCTATGACCGGGCCTCCGCCGATTTCAGTCGCGACGCGCTCGAGGCGCTGCTGCGCCAGCTCAGCCGCGATCCGCGCATCAGCGGCGTGGACATTTTCGCCCATTCGATGGGCAACTGGCTGACCATGGAGGCGCTGCGCCAGCTCGCCATGTCTGGCGACGCCAGAGCGCTCGGCAAGTTGCAGAAAATCGTGCTGGCGGCGCCTGACGTGGATATGGACGTGTTCCGCAAGCAGACGGCGCGGCTCGGGCCGCTGGCCAGCAATATGACAGTCTATGTCTCGCGGGACGATTATGCTTTGCGGGTGTCGCGTCGGCTGGCTGGCGACAAGATACGCGCCGGTGAGAATACGGATATCGCGCAATTCACCGCCCTAGGCATGGACGCCCATGACCTGAGCAATGTCGCCGGCGGCATGGGGCGCAACCACGGCAAGGCGTTCGGCGACGGCGCCACCATCGCCGGCATTGGCGCGGCCCTGGCCAGCCCCCCGGAGCACCGCAAATCGGGCGAGCTGTTAGCGGGCGGACTGCACAGCCTCGGCCAGTCGGTCACCACCATCGGTCAGGCGCTATTGCCTGGCCAGCATTAGGCGGGGCGATCAACCGCCGTTGATCATCGAACGGCTCACGCTGCTCGCCTCTCGCCCGCCGGTTGCGAAAGCGCGTCTGTGTTTCGGCGCGATGGCGACGGCGTGCCGACGGCGTTGCAGTTGAGGGCGGATGCGAACGCCAGATGGATGCGCCGCTTTGGGTTCAGTCGGGAACGATCTGCGTAATGCCTGTGCTGCGAGATACTTGCGTCGCAAGAAAAATCCAGAATAACTGCGTAAGCGCGGCCACGGTCGACGCGGGGCGACGGCCCTGGCGGCTGGCGTCGGGGCGCGCAAAGGCTGGCGCGACGACCTGTTCTGATGGGGCGCAAGAACACTCTTGTGCAAACGCGGGGTCGCCGGCGCTGTATCGGGCATAACAATCAGGTCCGCCACGGACCATCGACGTCATCACGGCGTCAGCGTCGCCCCGGAACACTGCGGGCGTGGAACCAAAGCCCCTGGGGAGGCGTGTGTTGAGTACGAAGTCTGTGATCCGTTCGGCCGTACGGGCCCCCGTCGCTGTTCTGCTCGCGGCCGGCCTGCTGGCCGCCTGCAAGGACAGCAAGACAGCCGCCGCGCCGCCGCCGCCGACCGTGCTCACCGCAGCGCCCGTGGACCGGGTCGTCACCCAATATATTACCGCCACCGGCCAGGCCGTCGCCCTGCAGCAGGTCAATCTGGTGGCGCGCGTCCAGGGCTATCTCGACGCCATCAAATACAAGGACGGCGCGCTGGCGAAAAAGGGCGACGTGCTGTTCGTCATCGAGCAGGCCCAGTACAAGATCAGCCTTGATCTGGCCCAGGCGGCCCTGGCCCAGCAACAGGCGCAGCTGAAGAACGCCGAAACTGAGCTCGACCGCCAGAACCAGCTCTACGCGAAGCAGGCCGCCTCCGCCGCCGCCCGCGACGACGCCATGACCAAGCGCGACGCCGCCAAGGCCGCGGTGGACCAGGCCGCCGCCCAGGTGCGCCAGGCCGAGCTCAATCTGTCCTATACCGAGGTGAAGGCGCCGTTCGACGGCATCGTCACCAACCACCAGGCGGACATCGGCGCGCTGGTCGGCGTCGGCGGCCCCACCACCCTCGCCACCATCGTCGAATCCGTGCCGATCTATGTCGAATTCTCGCTGGACGAGCACCTCGTGCAGCGGATTCGCGAGGCGCAGCGGGCGCGCAACATCGCGCCAGGCGCTGCCGGCGGGCTGCCGGTCGAGATCGGTCTGATGGCCGAAAAGGGTTATCCGTGGCCGGGCAAGATCGATTACGTGTCGCCAGCCATTGATGGCACGACGGGCACGCTGATGGTGCGGGCGCTGGCGCCCAATCAGGGCAATGTCATCCTGCCAGGAAATTTCGTGCGTTTGCGGATACCGCTGCCCAACCCGGGCAAGTCGCTGCTGGTTCCTGACAGCGCGCTGGGCACAAGCCAGGGCGGGCGCTATGTGCTGCTGGTCGGCAAGGACAATGTGGTCGAAGAGCGCCAGGTGGTCCCGGGCCAGCTGGCCGACGACGGCATGCGCGTCATTGTCGATGGCCTGAAGGGCGACGAACAGGTGATCGTTGGCCAGGCCCAGGGCGCCATCCCCGGCGTCAAGGTCGCGCCCCAGGCCGCCGCTGATGCGAAAGCGGCCGGCAAATGACCAAATTCTTCATTGAACGGCCGATCCTGGCCAATGTCATCGCCATCCTGACCGTGCTGCTCGGTCTGGTGGCGGTGTTCAACCTGCCGGTGGCGCAATATCCCAATGTGGTGCCGCCGACGGTTCAGGTGACTGCGCGCTATCCCGGCGCCAGCGCCGAGGTGGTGGCGCGCGAGGTCGCGCTACCCATTGAGCAAAAGGTCAATGGCGTCGAGGGCATGATCTACATGTCCTCGATGAGCACCAGCGACGGCAATTATACGCTGACCGTCAGCTTCGCCATCGGCTCGGATCCGGACAAGAGCCAGATCCTCGTCCAGAACCGCGTGGCCACCGCCCTCGCCCAATTGCCCAGCGCGGTGCAGAGCCAGGGCGTGCAGACGGTGAAGCGCTCGACGTCGATCCTTGAGATCATTGCGCTGACGTCGACGGAGAAGCGGCACGACAGCCTGTTCCTGTCGAATTACGCCACCATCAATCTGGTGGATGAGCTGTCGCGTCTGCCAGGCGTCGGCTCGGTCAGCGTGTTCGGCGCCGGGCAATACGCCATGCGCGTCTGGCTCGATCCACAAAAGATGCAGGCGCGTGGGCTGACGCCCTCGGATATCGCCGCCTCGATCAACGCCCAGAACCGCGCCGTGGCCACTGGCCAGCTTGGCGCGCCGCCGGTCGCAGGCAAGAACGCCTTCCAGTACACGCTGACCGTCGAGGGCAGGCTGGAGGACGTGAGCCAGTTCGAGAACATCATCATCAAATCCGCCAATGACGACGGCGGCCGCGTCACCCGTCTGCGCGACGTGGCGCGGGTGGAGCTGGGGGCCCAGACCTACAGCCAGGACTTCCGGCTCAATGGCCAGGCCTCGGCGGGCGTCGCCATCTTCCAGTTGCCCGACGCCAACGCCCTGCAGGTGGCCGAGACGGTCAACGCCCGCATGACGGAGCTGGCCAAGGAATTTCCGCCTGGCATGAGCTGGTCGGCGCCGTTCAACACGACGCTGTTCGTTCAGGCCTCGATGACCGACGTGTACCACACGCTGGTGGAAGCGGCCGTGCTGGTGCTGCTGGTCATCCTGATCTTCCTGCAGGACTGGCGCGCCACGCTGGTGCCCGCCACCACCGTGCCGGTGACGATCATCGGCGCCTTCGCCGCCATGGCGGCCATGGGCTTCACCGTCAACATGTCGACGCTGCTGGCCATCGTGCTGGCCATTGGCATTGTCGTCGACGACGCCATCGTGGTGGTGGAAGGCGTGTCCAAGCACATGGAGCGTGGGCTGTCGCCGCACGACGCCACCATCCTCGCCATGAAGGAGCTGACCGGGCCTATTCTCGGCATCACTTTGGTGCTGATGGCCGTGTTCCTGCCGGCGGCGTTCCTGCCAGGTCTGTCGGGCCAGATGTACCAGCAGTTCGCACTGGTGATCGCCGCGACCGCGCTGATCAGCGCCATCAACGCCATGACGCTGAAGCCAGCGCAGAGCGCCCTGTGGCTGCGGCCGCCCAAGCATGTGCACGAGCGCAATATCGTGTTCCGGGTGTTCGAGCGCGGCTATCAGGCCTGTGAGAACGCCTATGTGCGAATGATGGCGCGGCTGGTGAAGCACTATCGCGTGGTGTTCGCCGTCACCCTCGTGCTGGTCGGCCTCTCTGGCTACGCCCTGAGCCGGGTACCGACCTCGTTCCTGCCGGTGGAGGACCAGGGCTATTTTATCGCCTCGGTGCAATTGCCTGATGGCGCAACGCTCGACCGCACCCGCCAGACGCTGGCGGTGCTGTCCGAGCGCTTCCAGAAGACGCCGGGCGTCGAGCAGGTGATCGCCATCTCCGGCATCTCCGCCATGAATGACAGCGCCAGCCTCGCCAATTCTGGCGTGCTGTACATCATGCTCAAGGACTGGAGCGAGCGCGGCAAGGATCAGGGCCTACTTGGCATGTACAAGAGCCTGTCCGCCACCGCCAAAAACCTGCAGGATGGCGCCGCCACGGTGTTGCCGCCGCCGCCCATCCAGGGCATCGGCAACGCCTCCGGCTTCACCATGAAGGTCGAGCTGCGCGACGGCACCTTCGATTACCAGAAGCTGCAGCGACTTGCGGACGGCATCGCCTCGCGCGCCATGGCGAGCGGCGACTTCGCGTCGGCGGTCAACACCTTCAGCGCCCAGGCGCCGCAGGTGAAAGCCAATATCGACCGCACCCGCACGGAGACGCTGGGCGTGCCGTTCAGCGCCGCCGCCGACACGCTGGGCGCCTACATTGGCTCCAGCTATGTCGGCCAGTTCATCAAGTTTGGCCGGGTGTTCCAGGTCTATACCCAGGGCGACGCCAGCCAGCGCATGGACGCCGACGTGATCGGCGGGCTCAAGGTGCGCAGCACCGAGGGCAAGATGGTGCCGCTCGGCGCCATCGCCGATGTGACCAACAGCGTCGGCCCGTCGCTGGTCAGCCTGTACAACATGTATCCGGCGGCGACGGTGGTGGGCTCGCCGGTGATGGGCTTCAGCTCCGGCCAGGCCATGGCCGAGCTGACGACGATCGCCGATGGCATTCTGCCGCCGGGCACGGGCTTCGACTGGAGCGCCCTGTCCTACCAGGAGGCGGCGGTGGGCAACCAGATCTTCATCGTCTACGCCATCAGCCTGCTGCTGGTGTATCTGGTGCTGGCTGGCCAGTATGAGAGCTGGTTTGCGCCATTGGCCATCATGCTGTCAGTGCCGCTGGCGCTGCTCGGCACGGCGTCGGGGCTGCTGCTGATCGGTGTCGCCAGTAATCTGTACACGCAGATTGGCCTCATCCTGCTCATAGCTCTGTCCGCCAAGAACGCCATCCTGATCGTTGGCTTCGCGCGGGATCTGCATCTGAAGGACGGCATGCCCGTGGTTGAGGCGGCGGTTGAGGCGGCGCGGTTGCGCTTGCGGCCGATCATCATGACCTCGCTGGCCTTTGGCCTTGGCCTTGTGCCGCTGGTGATGGCCGACAGCGCCGGCGCCAACGCCCAGCGCTCCATTGGCTTCGCCACGCTGACCGGCATGATCGGCTCGACGCTGCTGGCCATTACCGTGGTGCCGTCGCTGTTCATCGTGCTGCAGAACATCGAGAACCGTCGCAAGGCGCGCAGTGCGGCGAAGGCGACGCCCGCCAGCGTCTGAGGCTTAAAGGTCGCGGAGGCGGCGGCGTCTTCGCGGCCTGGTGACGAGGGCCGCAGCCAGCAAAACCAGAGGGCCCGCCGGCGAGACCGGCGGGCCCTTTTATGATCTGTAATACCAGGATGCGAAGATGCTGACGCATCCGCTTCCTGAAATGCTCAGGCGCCGCACAGGCTTAGCCAGAACCCGATGAGTCATGCTCATCGGGTTCTGGTATAAGGGGCGCTTTTGAAGTGCCCCTTCAGCGCAACCCGGCGCCAACCTCGGCCCGGCCAAGCGCGCCGCAGAATGCAGCCATCATTCGGCGGACGTCAGCAATGTGACGACGCCCAGCACGGACACGCAGATCAGCGTGGCGGCGGCGACGGTGCCCATACCCATAACATCCTCCGTGGCGCTGTTGCGACCACGGCTGTTGTAGGCCTGCGGCGAGGTGTGACCGGTGCGTCGGCGCACGCAGATAACGCTACGTAGTGGGCGGGCGCGCGAGCTATGTTGGCCGTGGACGCTGGGGGGCGCATGACGGGTTTGATCAACGCAGACAATCTGACGCTCAGGCTGGGACTGGCGCTGGCCATCGGCCTGCTGGTCGGGCTTGAGCGCGGCTGGCGTGAGCGCGCCGAGCCCGATGGAGGGCGCACGGCTGGCATTCGCACCTTTGGCGCCATTGGGCTGTTGGGCGGCGTGACGGCGGCGGTGGCGGCGAAACTGGCGGCGCCTTCGGTGCTGGCGCTGGGCCTTTTAGGTTTCGGCGCCGTGTTCGCCTGGTTCCGGCAGCGCGAGGGCGCGGCCGAGGGCAGTTTCAGCGTCACCAGCGTCGTCGCCGCCTTGCTGGTCTACACGCTCGGCGCGTTGGCCGCCGTGGGAGAGGTTCAGGCCGCCGCAGCCGGCGGCGCCCTTTTGGCTCTGCTGCTGGCCAGCCGCGAGGCCCTGCATGGGGCGGTGCGGCGGCTGAGCTGGGTTGAGGTGCGTTCGGCGCTGACACTGGCGGTGATGACCGCCGTTATCCTGCCCTTGCTGCCCAATCGGGCAATTGACCCCTGGGGCGGCTTTAACCCTTGGGAAGTCTGGCTGTTCACGGTGCTGATGGCGGCCATCTCCTTCATGGGCTACATCGCCGTGCGGCTGCTCGGTCCGTCGCGGGGGCTGGTGGTGAGCGGCGTCGCCGGCGCGCTGATTTCGTCAACGGCAGTGACGGTGGCGCTGGCGCGCAAGGCGGCTGGCGGAGAACCGGCCATGCCGCTGGCCGGGGCCGCCTGTCTCGCCGCGATGACCTCGCTGCTGCGGGTGACCGCGGTGGTGCTGGCGTTACAGCCCGCAGTGCTGACGGCCATGGCGCCGGGGGCGCTGGCGGCGGCGCTGACCTTTGCCCTGTGTGGCGGCGCCATGCTGTGGCGCGGCCAGGGCGGCGACCTTGAGGCGCCGCAGCGCAATCCGTTCGATCTGCTGGCGCTGCTCGGCTTCGCTCTGGCCTTCGCGGTGATTTCCACCATCAGCGCTGCTGTGGTCGGACGCTTTGGCGGCGGCAGTCTCACAGCTACCTCGGCGCTGTCGGGCATGTTTGATGTCGATGTCGGGGTGCTCAGCGCGCTACGCCTGATGGGCCAGGGTATCGCGCCTGGCCAGATCGGCCTCGCCGTGTTGGCGGCGCTCGCCGCCAATGGCGTCGGGCGGCTGGCGCTGGCCATCGCCGCCGGGCCAGTGCGGTTCTGGGCGCCGCTTGGGCTCGCTTCCGGCGCGGCGACCGCCGCCGGCGCCATGGTCTGGCTGGCGACGCCGTCTGGTTGACCAGCATTGGCTCCGGCCCGGCCAGCGCAGTCTGATGGCGGAACGTGTGGCGCCGCAGGGATGAGGCACGGCGGCACAGAATGGCCAACATGCAAACAGCGCCTCCCGCGAGACGGGGGCGCTGTTCAGGCAGACGCGCGGATCATGGCCGCAGGATGCTGACGCGTGTGCAGCCTGTAATGCTCAGGCGCCGCCTTGGCCCGACCAACCCTATGTGCGTGGCACATCGCGATCTGGCCCAAGGCTGGCGCGCAGCAAGACCGACCTGTCAGTCTGCCCCATCGCCTGATGCCTAAGTGCGGTGAGCACGACTTATCGCACTATGGTCAAACCCGTGCGGCGTCTGGGCAATCCAGGATGCGGATGCGTCAGCATCTTCACATCCTGGAGTGAACCGGGCGGACATCCTGCTTACTCGGCGGCCTGGCGGGCCGGCTTGGTCTGGAACACCTCGAAGCCCTCGAACTCCGGATGACCGGTGGTCATCGGGCCATTGCCAGGCTGGGCGGCGCGCTGGTGCGATTTCTTGAACTGGTCCGACTGGGTCCAGGCGTCAAAATGCGCCTTCGAGGCCCACAGTGTGTAGGACGCGTACAGGATGTGATCGTCCTTTTCAGCGCCACGCAACATGTGAAACTCAACGAAACCGTCGAGCTCATGCAGATAGGATTCCCGGTTCAGCCAGACCTGCTCGAAATCCGCCGCGCGATCCTTCAGAACCTTGAAGCGGTTCATGCCGATATACATACGTTTCTCCTGGTCGCCGGACGCGTCGTCCGTTGGGACAGCGTCATCATCAACATCCCTGACCGCCACTCAGCATACAGGGTGAAATCCATTGCGAAAACAGGCGCGGCGCGCCTGCCGTCGGCTTTGCTCAGTGCGAGGCGAACTTCACCGTCAGGCCGGCCTTGGCCTGCAGACCGGCGCTGGAGGTGTAGTTCAGATATTGCACGTAACGCTTGTCGAACAGGTTCTGCACCGAGACGTCGGCGCGCACCATGTCGTTGAACTTGTAGGACGCGAACAGATCCACCAGCGTGTATCCGGCGGTGGCGAGGCCAACGTCAGACGGCGCCAGATCGCGCCGGCTCTTGTCGAACACGCCGGTGACGCGGCCGCCAACCGTCAGGCGGTCCTCAAGGAAGCGGAAGCCGAGCGTGCCGCCGATACGGTTAGGCGGCACTGATGACAGGCCGTAACGGGTCTGCAGATCCTTGCCGCTGGTGGCCGTGCCGGTCACCGTGGCGAAGCCCCAGCCCCAATCGTAGGCCGCCTCGACTTCCGCGCCGGTGATCCGCGCCCTGGCGATGTTCTGGTACTGCTGGTCTGGCATCAGGCCGCACATCCGCGCCCGCAGCGATGGCTGCAGGAAATTGCAGACCATGTTGGGCATGCCCGGGATGAAGGCGACCAGGGTGGAGGTGGCGGCGTTCTCGAAGCCAATGAAATTGTCGATCTCGTTGCGGAACACCGAAATCTTGCCGCGGAAGCTGTCGCCGGCCCGGAGCACGTCATTGAACTTGAGGTTCACGCCGGCTTCGAGATTGTGCGCAACCTCAGGCTTGAGGTTGGGGTTGGGCAGCATTCGGAACGCCGGGAACGGGTGATAGCCCTCGATCAGCGTCTCGGTGATGGTGGGGGCGCGATAGGCCTCCGCATAGGTGCCGTAGAACTCAACGCCATTGAAGGGCGTCACGCCAATGGTGATCTTCGGCGACACCCGGCTGCCTTCGGCGCTGTTGGTGGCGCTGGATAACTCATAATGGTCGTAGCGCACGCCGCCGACCACGCGCAGCCAGCTCTCGAAGCGGATCTCGTCCTGGACATAGGCGCCATACATGCTGCGCTTGCCGCCGGGGGTGAAGGCCCCGCCATAGCCAGCGGCGGTGTCAAAGGTGTCGACCTTGTCCCAGACGCCGTCGCCGCCATAGGTCAGAGTGTGCGACAGGGCGCCGGTCTGGAAGCGCGAGGTGTTGAAGATGTCGAAGCCAGTGGTCTGCTGGTCGTAGATGATGCGGCTCATGCCAGGCACGGCCCCCAGCACCGAATAGGTGCGGTTGGGCGAATCCGCCATGTAGCGCTGCGACATGTGCGAGTCGGAGGCGTAGACCTTGACGTTCAGGTCGATCAGCTTGTTGTCCGGGCTGGCGAAGCGATAGCCGAGCGTATAATTGCCGGTGTTCAGCGTGTCCTGGAAGCGCGCGCCCTGGTTGCTCGAGCCGCTGTTGGAGAACTCATACTTCTGGCGCAACGCCGACACGGTGATCTCGTGGCCATCCGCCGGGCGGATGCTGGCCTTGAACAGGCCGGAGGTCACCTCATTGCCAGTGTCGTTGATGACCTTGCCGCCGCCATCCTTGTAATTATAGGTGTGGCGCGTGATGAACTGGCCAAACAGATCGACTGAATTGTTGATGCGCACGCCCGCCGAGGTGCTGGACATCAGGCCCGCGCCATTGGTCCCGCCGACAATCTTCTGCTGCACGCCGATCTTCTCATCTGGCTTGAGCAGATCATTGACGCCACGGGTATTGAACAGCACCACGCCGCCAATGGCGCCCGAGCCATAGATCGACGACACCGGCCCGCGGGTGACGTCGATGGTGCTGACCAGCTCCGGATCAAGATAAAACTGGCCATTGGCGTTGTGACCGCTGACCGCATAGTTCTGGCGGGCGCCGTCGACGAGAACTGCGACGCGGCCAAAGTCCTGAAGGCCCCGAATATTGATCGACTGCGCCGGGTCATTGGCGTTTTCCTGGGTCCAGACGCCGGGGATTTCACGCAACACGTCCGACAGGCGGCCGGGATTAAACCGCTCGATCTGGGTGCGGTCGACCACGCTGGAGGCGGCGAGCTGGTCAATAGCCTTCTGCTCGACGCGCGTGCCGGAGACCGAAATGGTGTCCAGGGCGATGTCTTCAGCGGTTGCAGCCGAAATCGCCAGCATTGAGCTGGTCAGGAGCAAGGCTCCGCAGGTCGCCGCGCGCATGGCAGGTCCTCATGATCGTCGTGTCAGGCCGCCGGCGGACAGATGCAAGGGTCCGGGCGGCGCACGACCACCCCTATGACCAAGTAAAATGGCTGTCAAATTCAATGTTTTTCAATAAATTGTAATGATTTTAAACTGATATAGTTGTTTTGAATCGTTTTAATTTAAACAAAGGGGGATAGTTGAGAACCAATCTAAAATATGACGCATGTTGAACGCCACGTCGCGCCACCCGACGGCGCGAACGCGCACGCGACGCGGCGGCGATGACCGCGCCGGCGACGTCGGATCATCACATTGTTTTGTCTAAAGAAATAGCGACTTAGACCCCACGCCTTGCTGACGCTCCACGCACTTTATCTGGCGCCGCCGCGCGGCGGCGAAGCAAAGTTTAATTGTCAGCGACCTCAGCTTTTCTGTATGGAAGCGGCGGCGCAAATTTTTCCCCAGCGCGCAACGGGACGCTCCTGATGACCCGCATGATGATGCTCCGCAGCAACACCTCACTCCGCCAGCCGACCCGACGTGCGCTGATGCGGCTCGCCATGGCCGGCGTGTTGGCGCTTGGCGCGCCCGGCGTGGCCCTCGCAGCCGACGCGCCCAAGCGACTGGTGACAGCCGGCGGCGCCGTGACCGAGATCCTGTACGCCCTGGGCCTCGATGACCGCATCGTCGGCGTCGACACCACCAGCACCTATCCGGCGTCGGCGCTCAAGGACAAGGCGCAGATCGGTTATGTGCGGATGTTGTCGCCAGAGGGCATCCTGTCGCTGCAGCCAGACGTGCTGCTGCTGCAGGAAGGCGCAGGCCCGCCATCGGCCGTCGCCATCGTCGAGCAGGCCGGCGTCCGCGTGGTCCGCGCCCCGGAAGCCTCGGGCGAGAAGGCGGTGATCGACCGGATCAATCTGGTCGGCCATCTGATGCAGGTCAGGGACAAGTCGGACGCGCTGGCGAAAACGGTGAGCGACAAGTTTGCAGCGCTGGCCGAACGTCGCAAAAAGATCACCAAACCCACCCGCGTGATGTTCATTCTCAGCCTGCAAAATGGCCGCCCCCAGGTCGCCGGCAAGGGTTCAGCTGCTGACGCCATGATCGCGCTGGCCGGCGGCGAGAACGTTGCGACCTACCATGGCTACAAGCCGATGACCGATGAGGCGGTGGTGGAGGCGGCCCCGGATGTCATCCTGATGATGACCGGTGGACCGCGCCAGCATGCAACCGAAGACATGCGCAAGCTCCCGGCCCTCGCTGCGACCCCGGCGGTGAAGAACAACCGCATTCTGGGCATGGACGGGCATTACCTGCTGGGCTTTGGCCCGCGTACGCCAGACGCCGCCAATGAGGTGTTCGACGCGCTTTATCCTGAGCTGAAGCAGGCCCGGTAAGCCGGCGCCCTGTCCGGGCCGCCCAAGTCCCGGACGAGCCCCATCGCGCCGCCACCGGGGGCGGCGACCCCAGACGTTGAGAACGGCGCGTCGGCGCCGGGATTGTGGATCATGCAGGTTTCGGATGCGGCCCCCTTCAGACCGGGACCGACACTGTTGTTCGTTGCACTGGGCGTCGCCATCGCCGCAGCCGTCCTGCTGTCGCTGGGCGCGGGCGCGGTGGACATCAGTCCGCTGCGCGTGGCGCAGATCTTTGCCGGCAAGCTCGGGCTGGGCGACCAGACTGCGACAGCGCGCGAGGCGCTGGTGCTGTTCGACATCCGGCTGCCGCGCACCCTGCTCGGGCTTTTGGTCGGCGCAGCTCTCGCCATGGCGGGCGCGCTGATGCAGGGGCTGTTTCGCAATCCGCTCGCTGATCCGAGCCTGGTCGGCGTGTCTTCCGGCGCAGCGCTTGCGGCGGCGTCCACCATTGTGGTGGGCGACCGCATCATCGCCGCCATCTGGCCAGAGGGCGGGGCCGTGCCCTTCGCCATCCTGCCCGTCGCCGCTTTTCTTGGCGGCCTTGTCACCACCGTGACGCTGTATCTGATCGCCACCCGCCAGGGCCGCACCTCAGTGGTCACCATGCTGCTGGCTGGCGTGGCGCTGGCGGCGCTTGCAGGCGCCCTCACCGGTCTGCTGGTCTATATCGCTGACGACCGGCAGCTGCGCGATCTGACCTTCTGGTCGCTGGGCAGCCTGGGCGGCGCCACCTGGGGCAAGGTCGCCGCCACCGCGCCCGCCGTGCTGCTGGTGATCGTGGCGGCCCCTGCCCTCGCGCGCGGCCTCAACGCCCTGTTGCTGGGCGAAGCCGAGGCCTATCACGTCGGCGTCGCCGTACAGCGCCTGAAACTCCTCGCCATTCTGCTGACGGCGCTGGCGGTCGGCGTCTCGGTGGCGGCCTGCGGCGCCATCGGCTTTATCGGTATCGTCGTGCCGCACGTCATCCGCATCGCCTGCGGGCCGGACCATCGTATCCTGCTGCCGGCCAGCGCGTTGCTTGGCGGCGCCTTGCTGGTCTGCGCCGATGTGCTGGCCCGGCTTCTGGTGTCGCCAGCGGAACTGCCCATCGGCATTCTCACCGCCGCCATTGGCGCGCCGTTCTTCCTGTGGCTGTTGCTCAGCCGGAGCCGGGGGACGTTCGCATGAGCCTGTTGTCGTTGCGCGGCGTGGGCTACGCCGTGCGTGGAAAGGCGCTGCTCTCCGGCGTCGATCTCGATCTGACGCCAGGCCGCCTGACCGTGGTCATCGGCCCCAATGGCGCCGGCAAATCAACCTTGCTGCGCGTCTGCTGCGGCGAGCTGACGGCGACCTCCGGCGCGACCCTGTGGGCCGGCGCGGACCTGGCGAAGACCCCCGCCTGGCGCCTCGCCGCAGCCCGCGCCGTATTGCCCCAATCCTCCAGCCTCAGCTTCCCGTTTACGGTAGGCGAGGTGGTGCGGCTCGGCATGGAGACGGTGGGGCGCAAGCTGCCCCGGCAGATCGTCAGCGAGATCATCCAGGACAGTCTGACCCGCGCCGACGTGCGGCATCTGCCGCATCGCAGCTATGAGACGTTGTCGGGCGGCGAGCGCCAGCGCGTGCATTTCGCCCGGTCGATCGCCCAGCTGGCGGCTGGACGCGCAGCCGCGGGGCGCTCCGACCAGAAGGCCCCGTCGCAGCAGTTTCAGCTGCAGCAGGCTCTGTTTCTGGATGAGCCGACCTCCAGCCTCGATATCCACCACCAGCTGTTGCTGATCCGCGAGGCGCGCAAGCTGGCGGATGAAGGCATGGCGGTGATGGCGGTGCTGCATGATCTGGCCCTCGCCGCCTCCTGCGCCGATGAGGTTTTGCTGTTGCGGCTTGGCCAGACCGTGGCGAAGGGAGCGCCGGGCGAGGTGTTGACCCCGGCCCTGCTGCGCGAAGTGTTCGGCGTCGACGCCGAGGTGCTGCAGGGGGCGCGCGGCGGCGCCACTTTCGCTTACAGCCTTCCGTAGCATCGCATGGCCTGACAGGGGCATGGCGCAGGCGGCGCTGTCCGGCGAGCCGCAGCTGCTGGCTGGCCTGAGCTGCGTGCGATGGGATGCGGTGGACAAGCCCCTTTCGCCATGCACAGACGCACGGCGCGTCCGTTCGCCTTGAACTGCCTACCAACTGAGCAATTGCTTTCCCGGCCAAATCTGCGAACCATGCCCCCAACGTACAAGGCTTAAGGGTTGTCATGGGGAAGCGTATCAAGCGGCTGATGGTCGCTAACCGGTCGGAAATCGCCATTCGCGTCTTTCGCGCCGCCACGGAACTGGGCATCGAGACCGTCGCGATCTATGCCGAGGAGGACCGGCTGTCGTTGCACCGGTTCAAGGCTGACGAGGCCTACCGGGTCGGCGCGGGCAAGGGGCCGCTGCAAGCCTATCTCGACATTGGCTCCATCATTGAGGTGGCCAAAAAGGCGCGGGTGGACGCCATCCACCCTGGCTATGGCTTCCTGTCGGAGAGCCCCGAGTTCGCCGAGGCCTGCGCCGCCGCCGGCATCATCTTCATCGGCCCCTCGCCAGACACCATGCGCCAGCTCGGCAACAAGGTGGCGGCGCGCAATCTCGCCATCTCCGTTGGCGCGCCGGTGATGCCGGCCACCGATCCCCTCCCCGACGATAACGCCGAGGTGCTGCGCCTTGCGGCTGACGTCGGCTACCCGGTGATGCTGAAGGCCAGCTGGGGCGGCGGCGGACGCGGCATGCGACCTATCACTGCCGAAGAGCAATTGCTCGACGCCGTGGCGGCGGCCCGGCGCGAGGCGGCGGCCGCCTTCGGCAAGGACGAGGTCTATCTGGAAAAGCTGGTGCGCCGCGCCCGCCACGTCGAGGTGCAATTGCTGGGCGACGCCCATGGCAATCTGGTGCATCTGTTCGAGCGCGACTGCACCATCCAGCGCCGCCACCAGAAGGTGATCGAGCGGGCGCCTGCGCCCTATCTCGATGACGCCGCCCGGCTGCGGCTGGCCGAGGCCGCTCTGGCCATCGGCCGCGCCGCCAATTATCGCGGCGCTGGCACCGTTGAGTTCCTGATGGACGCCGATAGCGGCGATTTCTATTTCATCGAGGTCAATCCGCGCATTCAGGTCGAGCACACGGTGACGGAGGTCGTCACCGGGCTGGACATCGTCAAGGCGCAGATCCGCATCGCCGAGGGCGGACGTATCGGCGAGATGGAAGAAACCGGCATTCCGCCGCAGGAGAAAATCCGCCTCGCCGGCCACGCCATGCAGTGCCGCGTCACCACTGAGGACCCCGAGCGCGGTTTTGCGCCGGACTATGGCCGCATCACCGCCTATCGCGGCGCCTCGGGCTTTGGCGTGCGCGTCGATGGCGGCACCGCTTATTCCGGCGCAGTGGTAACGCCCTATTACGACGCCATGCTGGAGAAGGTCACTGTCTGGGCGCCCAAGCCGCAGGAGGTGATCGCCCGCATGGACCGGACGCTGCGCGAATATCGCATTCGCGGCGTCGCCACCAATCTGCCGTTCCTTGAAGCGGTGCTGGCGCATCCTGACTTTCAGGCGATGAATTACACCACGCGCTTCATCGACGACACGCCAGCGCTGTTCAATCTGACGCCGCGCCGTGACCGCGCCACCAAATTGCTGCGCTCGATCGCCGATGTCACCGTCAACGGCCACCCCGAAATGAAGGGCCGCGCCATCAATGGCGAGCATTTGCGCACGCCTGTGCCGCCGGTGTTCCAGGGCGAAGCGCCGGCTGGCACGAAGCAATTGCTCGACCAGCTCGGCCCGCGCGACTTCGGCCGCTGGATGCGCGAGCAGAAGCGCATCCTGATCACCGACACCACCATGCGCGACGCGCACCAGTCGCTGCTGGCGACGCGCATGCGCAGCTACGACCTGATCCCGGCGGCCAGCGCTTACGCCACCGGCATGCCCAATCTGCTGTCGCTGGAGTGCTGGGGCGGCGCCACCTTCGATGTGGCCATGCGCTTCCTCACCGAGGATCCGTGGGAGCGGCTCGCCGCCATCCGCGCCCAGGCGCCGAACATTCTGCTGCAGATGCTGCTGCGTGGCGCCAATGGCGTCGGCTACACCAATTATCCCGACAATGTGGTGCAGTTCTTCATCCGCCAGGCGGCGGAGGCTGGCGTCGATCTGTTCCGGGTGTTCGACTGCCTGAACTGGGTCGAGAACATGCGCGTCGCCATCGACGCGGTGGCCGAGGCGGGCAAGATCGCCGAGGGCGCCATCTGCTACACCGGCGACGTGTTTGACCCGGACCGGGCCAAATATTCGCTGAACTATTACGCCGGGCTGGCGAAACAGCTCGACGCCGCCGGTTGCCACGTGCTGGCGATCAAGGACATGGCCGGCCTGCTGCGGCCGCCGGCGGCGCGGGCGTTGATCGCGGCGCTGCGCGACGTCACCGATCTGCCGATCCATCTGCACAGCCATGACACCTCGGGCGCCGCCAGCGCCACGGTGATCGCCGCCATCGAGGCGGGCGTTGATGCGGTGGACCTCGCTTCCGACGCCATGTCTGGCGCGACTTCGCAGCCCTGCCTCGGCTCGGTGGTTGAGGCGGTGCGCGGCACGGAGCGCGACGCCGGGCTCGACGCCGACGCCATCCGCCGCATCAGCTTCTACTGGGAAGGCGTGCGCGCCATGTATGCGCCGTTCGAGAGCGACCTGCGCTCGGGTGCGTCCGAGGTGTATCTGCATGAGATGCCCGGCGGGCAATTCACCAATCTGAAGGAGCAGGCGCGCTCGCTCGGCCTCGAGAGCCGCTGGCACGAGGTGGCCCGCGCCTATCGCGAGGCCAATGATCTGTTTGGCGATATCGTCAAGGTGACGCCCTCCTCCAAGGTCGTCGGCGACATGGCGCTGATGATGGTGGCCCAGGGGCTGACGCCGGAGGATGTGCTCGACCCTGAGCGCGATATCGCCTTCCCCGGCTCGGTGGTGGAGATGCTCAAGGGCGATCTCGGGCAGCCCGTCGGCGGCTGGCCAGAGGCGCTGCAGAAGAAGGCGCTACGCGGTCAGCAGCCGATCACCGTGCGGCCAGCCTCGCTGCTCGGCGCGGCGGATCTTGCGGCGGCGAAGGCCAGGGCCGAAGCCGATGTCGGGCGGCAGATCGACGACCAGGAGCTGGCGTCGTGGCTGATGTATCCCAAGGTGTTCACCGACTATGCGAAGATGGCGGACGCTTATGGCCCGCTGGCGGCGCTGCCGACGCCGGTGTTCTTCAACGGCATGAAGCCTGGCGATGAGATTGTCGCGGAGATTGAGCCAGGCAAGTCCCTGATCATCCTGCTGCAGGCGATCGGCGAGCCTGAACCCGATGGCCATGTGAAGCTGTTCTTCGAGCTCAACGGCCAGCCGCGGGTGATCCGGGTCGCCGACCGCAGTCGCGTGGTCGCCACGGCGCGGCGCAAGGCCGATGATGGCGACGCCAGCCATGTCGCCGCGCCGATGGCCGGCGCCGTGTCGTCCATCGCCGTGCGCAAGGGCCAGAAGGTGGAGGCTGGCGCGCCGCTGCTGACGCTGGAGGCGATGAAGATGGAGACGACGCTGAACGCGCCGCGCGCTGGCGTCGTCAGCGATATTCTGGTGGTGGTGCGCGACAGTATTGAGGCCCGCGATCTGCTGCTGGTGCTGAGCTAAGTGGTTTGGGGGCGGCTGGCGATGCGCCGCGCCGCCCCCACGTCCGACATTGCGGACGCGGCGCCGCCTGAACGGGCGCAGTTAATGGAAACCGTGGCAAAACGCCTTTGAAAAAAAGCTTGTCCAGAAAGACACATGCCGGTCCGAAGTCGCGCTTTAAACAATTGATTTTTAACAATAAATAAACAACCTGCCGGCCAATAATCCCCCTCTAATTTATCGGTTTCCGCCAAGGCGTCTGGTGCCAAACCGCACATCAGCAATGGCGCGAATCCGGTTGTATCGCCTCAAGCAATAATGCTTCCGGGGATCAGAAAATGAGCGCAATCAAATCCATTGGCTCGATCATGTTTGCAACGCCCATCGGCTGGGCGATCATGGCTGCGGCCCTGATCGTGGTGTTCGCCATGCAGCGTTGAGCGCCCCCGCGCTGCCGCCAGTGTGCATGGGGCGAACGTAGGCGCACAGGCGCTCGCCCCAACGCTAACGGGCTGGAACGGCGGTTGTGCGGGGTCACGCGCCAACCCGTCTCGCGCGACCCTTTGGACGTCTGCGCACCCCGCCAGGTCATCTGCAACGCCTCTGCAACTCCCGCTCCCTGTCTGAATTTTTTGTCGCGAGGGCCGTCGCCAGCAAAATCTGGCGACTGCGCCCACGCAGACAGCGGGTATTTTTCAAATAGTTTGCAAGGGGTTGATCGCAACGCCAACCGCCGACCACACTCCCTCCAACCCGCCAGCAGCGGGCGGTGTGGCAAGGTCGGGAGACTGGGGCGATGGCGCGCAAGGAGCAATTGCGGCTCGGGGCATTTCATTATCTGTCAGGCCATCACATCGCGGCGTGGCGGCATCCGCAGGCCTCCCGCGATGACACTCTCGCCGACCTGGTGCGTTTCGCCCGGCTCGCCGAGGAGGCCAAATTTGACGCCGTGTTTCTCGCCGACAGCGTCGACGTCAGGCTGCTGCATCCGGAAGGCGCCGCCCGCAAGGCGCACACTGGCGCCTCGCCCTTCGAGCCGCTGACGCTGCTGTCGGCGCTCGCCGCCGCCACCAGCCGCATCGGGCTGATCGGCACCGCCTCAACCAGTTTCAGCGACCCATACAATCTGGCGCGGCAGTTCGCGTCGCTCGATCATCTGAGCGGCGGACGCGCCGGCTGGAACCTCGTCACCTCCAATGACCCGGAGGCCGCGCTCAATTTCGGCCACAGCGCGCCCATAGCGCACGCGCAGCGCTATGCGCGGGCTGAGGAATTCGTCGACGTGGCGCGTGGGCTGTGGGACAGCTTTGAGGACGGCGCCTTTGTGCGCGACCGCGATAGCGGTGTGTATGTCGAGCTCGAGCAGATGCATGTGCTCGACCACCAGGGCGCCCACTTCCGCGTCAAGGGGCCGCTCAACACGCCGCGCCCACCGCAGGGCCATCCAGTGATCGTCCAGGCCGGCTCGTCCGAGCCCGGCAAGGAGCTGGCGGCGCGCACCGCCGAGGTGATCTTCACCGCCCAGCAGACGCTGCAGGAGGCCCAGGCGTTTTATGCAGACGTGAAGAGCCGCCTCGCCCGCTACGGCCGCCAGCCAGATGAACTGAAGATCATGCCAGGGGTGTTCCCGGTGATCGGGCGGACCCGGCAGGAGGCCCAGGACAAGTTCGACCAGTTGCAGGCTCTGGTGCAGCCGGACGTTGGCTTTGAGCTGCTGCGGGTGCAACTGGGCGTCGACCTGCGCGGTCACGATCCCGATGGGCCACTGCCGGAATTGCCGCCGACCCTCGCCAGCCAGAGCCGCCAGGCCCTGGTGGCGGAATTGGCTCGGCGCGAAAACCTCAGCATCCGCCAGCTCTATGAGCGCATCGCCGGGGCGCGCGGCCACTGGCAGCTGGTGGGCACAGGCGTCGATATCGCGGACCAGCTCGAAGAACGCTTCGTCAATTTTGGCGCCGATGGATTCAACCTGATGGCGCCGACCCTGCCTGGCGGGCTGGTGGATTTCATCACGCTGGCGTTGCCAGAGCTGCGCCGTCGCGGACTGTTCCGCACCGAGTATGCCGGCAGCACCCTGCGCGAGCATCTCGGCCTCGTGCGCCCGCCCAACGCCCTCGCCGCCCGCAAGCGTCGTGACGCTGACGCCGCCGCGTGACGCCGACCGTCGCGCCTCCCCGTCCAGAGCGGCGCGCCTTGCCGTGCCTTGCCTTGCCTCCGCCTTACAGTTTTTCGGGGACCCGCCATGTCCATTGCAGTCAATACGGTGCACGCGCTCAACAGCGCCAGACCAGATTTCCGCGCGCTGTTTGCTGACATCCGCGCTGGCGCAGCCCAGCGCGACAGTGAGCGCATCCTGCCGTTCGATATGATCGACAGGATCAGGTCCAGCCGGATCGGCGCGCTGCGCCTGCCCCAGGCCATCGGCGGCCACGGCGCCAGCAGTCGCGAGCTGTTTGAGGTGGTGATCGCGCTTGCCGCCGCTGACCCGAATGTGGCGCATATCCTGCGCAACCATCTGTCTTTCGTCGATCGCTTCACCCTGCCGCGCGGCGCCAGCGATGCGGCGGTGAAATATTTGCCGCAGATTGCAGCGGGGGCGATTGTCGGCCTCGCCATGACCGAGCAGGGCGCGGGCAAGGTCGGCGGCGGCGTCAGCACCTACGCCACGGCGCTGACGCCAGACGGCGACGGCTTCCGCCTGAACGGTCGCAAGTTTTACAGCACCGGCGCGCTGTACAGCGACATTCTGCTGGTGCGCGCTACTGGACCGGATGGCCGCAATCTGTCGGTGTTGCTGCCGTCTGACCGCACAGGCGTGGAGCTGGTGGACGACTGGGACGGCGCCGGCCAGCGCCTCACCGGCTCGGGCTCGACCATTTTGCACAATGTGCGCATTGAGGCGGATGAGGTGTTGCCCGACGAACCCGGCGCTGGCTTTGGACTGGCTTACAGCAATTCGCTGGCGCAATTGCTCGTCACCGCCATCGTCGCCGGCATTCTGCGCAATGTCGCCGAGGACGCCCGCGAGCTGGTGCTGAGCCGGCGCGACCGCAATTTCTATTATTCCAGCGCCGACAGGCCGCAGGATGATCCGCTGCTGCAGCAGATCATCGGCCAGCTCGACGCCGACGCCTGGACTGCGGAAACGGTGATCCTCGCCGCCGCCGACGCCCATGATGAACTGGCCGGCGCACGCAGCCGGGGCGACGACGATGAGGAGCTCGCCCATGCCTTCGCCGTGCAGTCATCCCGCGCCAAGCTGATCGTGGATGAGCTGGCCCTGCGCGGGGCGACGAAGCTGTTTGACGTCGGCGGCGCCTCCGCCACCCAGCGGGTGCGCAACCTCGACCGCCACTGGCGCAACGCCCGGACGCTGGCGTCGCACAATCCGACCACGCTGAAGGCCCAGGCTCTCGGCGCCTGGCGGCTCAGCGGCGAGCCATTGCCGCGCCTCGGCTTTTTCTGAGCCGGCATGGGCGCGGCAAGGCCCGCGTCAGCATCTTCGGGCGCGCGCCTCGCGCTGCGCGCCTGCCCTGTCGCACACGCATGCGGGAGACCCAGGCCATGGGCGAACGTCAGCTGCATCTTAACGTCAATATTCTCACCGCTGGCTTCTTCAACTCGGCCTGGCGGGTGACGCCCCAGGGCGCGAGCGCCTTTATCGATGTCGACCATTATGTGCGCGTGGCGCAATCTGCCGAGCGCGGCGCCTTTGACGCCATTTTCCTGGCCGACGTGCCGGCGATCACCGAGCGCCCGGCCTATCGCCCGTTTTACGCGCTGGAGCCCACGGTGGTGCTGGCCGCAGTGGCGCGGGCCACCAGCCATATCGGGCTGATCGCCACCGCCTCCACCTCCTACAATGAGCCGTTCAATATCGCCCGGCGCTTCGCCAGCCTCGACTTGGTCAGCAAGGGCCGCATCGGCCTGAATGTGGTGACCACCGCCGACCCGCAGGCGTCGCAGAATTTCGGCTTCGACACCGTGTCCGGCCATGCCCTGCGCTACCAGCGGGCGGCCGAATTCACCGAAGTGGTCAAGGGCCTGTGGCACAGCTGGGACGACGACGCCTTTATCGGCGACCAGCAAAGCGGCGTGTTCGCCGATGAGAGCCGCATTCACGAGCTGAATTTCCGTGGCCAGTTCTACACGGTGCGCGGTCCGCTGAACGTGCCGCGTTCGCCTCAGGGCCATCCAGTGATCGTGCAGGCCGGCGGCTCCGCTGATGGCCGCGAACTGGCGGCGCAGCACGCCGAGGCGGTGTTCTCGCTGGCCAACACCATCGCCGAGGGCAAGGCCTTCGCCGACGACATCCGCGCCCGCGCCGCCCATTATGGCCGCACAGGGGACGACATTGTCATCCTGCCCGGGCTGGCCACCGTGATCGGCGCCACCGAAGCCGAGGCGCGGGCCCGTGAGGACTGGCTCTGGTCGCTGGTGCCCGATGACGCGGCGAAATACCGGGTCGCCAGAATGCTTGGCGTCGCGCCGGAGGTCCTCGACCTCGACCTGCCCTTGCCGGCGGATCTCCAGATTGAGGCGGATGGCTCGCAGACATTCGCCCGCGCGCTGATCGCCCTGTCGCATGAGAAAAAGCTGAGCGTGCGCGCGCTGTTGCGCCATATCGGCGGCGGCATTGGCCATCGGCTGATCGTTGGCACGCCGCAACAGATTGCGGATGACATCGAGGCCTGGTTCCGCGCAGGGGCAGCCGATGGCTTCAATCTGATGCCGGATGTGACGCCGGATGGCCTCGACGTCTTCGTCGACGAGGTCGTGCCGCTGCTGCGCCGCAAGGGCATCTTCCGGCATGGCTATGACGGCGCGACGCTGCGGGCGCATTTTGGCCTGGCCCGGCCAGTGGCGCGGCGGGCGTCGACGCCAGCGGCATCCGCCGCAGCGTGACCTTGAATTTGTCCCCGACGGCCAGGACAAAATCGTGTGGCGACCAGCGGGACCCTGTGCCGCCGCAGATGCGAAAGTTGCGTTGACAGAGTAGCGGCGGCGCATGACTTGCCATTACAGTTGCAACCCTGAACGCCCAGCGCCAGGGAGGCCGCCATGACACGCCTGACCGCCAAGGACTTTCCAGCAGAACTGCTCGAACTCTACGACTTTTATGCGCATGGACGCATCAGCAAGCGCGACTTTCTTGAGCAGGCGGGGAAATTCGCCATTGGCGGCATGACCGCAGCGGCGTTGCTCTCCAGCCTCAGCCCGAACTATGCGCAGGCGCAGCAGGTTGCGTTCACCGACCCGGACATTATCGCCGAATACATCACCTACCCCTCGCCCGAGGGACACGGTGAGGTGCGCGCCTATCTGGTGCGTCCGGCAAAGGTGGAAGGGCGTGCGCCTGGCGTCGTCGTCGTGCACGAGAACCGTGGGCTCAACCCCTATATCGAGGATGTGGCGCGCCGCGTGGCCAAAGCCGGTTTCATTGTTCTTGCGCCAGACGGCCTCACCTCAGTCGGCGGCTATCCTGGCAATGACGAGAAAGGGCGCGAGCTGCAGCAGAAGGTCGACCCGACCCGGCTGATGAATGATTTCTTCGCCGCCATCACCTTCTTGCGCGCCGACCAGCGCGTCAACGGCAAGGTCGGCGTCACCGGCTTCTGCTACGGCGGCGGCGTGGCGAATGCGGCGGCGGTGGCCTTTCCGGAGCTGGCGGCCGCGGTCCCGTTCTATGGTCGCCAGGCCCGCCCCGAAGACGTTCCGCGCATCAAGGCGCCGCTGCTGCTGCACTTCGCCGAGAAGGACGCCAACGTCAACGCCACCTGGCCCGCCTATGAGGCGGCGCTCAAGGCCAATGGCGCCGTGTATGAGGCCCATATCTACCCAGGGACCAATCACGGCTTCCACAATGATTCAACGCCGCGCTACGACGAGGCGGCGGCGAAGCTCGCCTGGGAGCGCACGATCGCGTGGTTCAGGCGTTATCTGAGCTAGGGGGGCGGCGGGCTGTCGGCGACGCCGGAACGGGTGATGGCTGAGGGGCTCATCGAAATGCTCGCGGAGACAAGGGGTTGCGCCAAAGAGCGAACCGATCTCGCTCTGGCCAGGTCGTCAGCGACACGAGGATTTTCCGCATCGTAAAAGCGGATCGGTCGCGCATCTCCGGGGTTACCCAGAATCTCACCGGACGCACGTTCTGTCTAATGGCCCCTTGGCTCAGGCCAGGCCTTACGGCGCTAGCCGCCAGCCCGCTGGGCTATTGTTGCGGCTGCTCCCCTTGCCGCGCTGATTGTGCGTAACCAGTCAGCCCAGCGCCGACAACGCGTGGATGCCCGTGACAAGCACGGGCATGACGGAGGTTCCGGCGATCTGATTGAATGCGCAGAGCGAGCCATTTGGCCCAAACGTCGGCGACAATGTCCATGCGCCCGACGGCGGCGCCAGCGGCGCGCGGCAAAGGCGGCGCGCGGCAAGCGCGGCGCGCGGCAAGGGCGGCGCGGGTTGATCGACTGGCAAGCGCGAGACAAGCCAGTGTGCAGATCAGAATGTCAGGGCTGGATATGGATGGCGGAGAGGGGGAGATTCGAACTCCCGATAGGGTTGCCCCTATGCCGCATTTCGAGTGCGGTGCATTCGACCACTCTGCCACCTCTCCGCAAAACACGAGGTGCAAACCTGTGGTGTGGGCGCTAGGTACACGACGCTCCGGGAGGGATCAAGGGGCTTTGTGACGGGGGCGACACTTTCCCACATTCGCACACAGCTTCGCCCTGAGGCGCTGCCTGCAGCGCGCCGGCATGGGCCGCTCGTGTGCGCCACCATCGGCGCGGCGTTGCGAAGGCGCGCCGGGTCAGGATCCGGAAGGGTTGAGCGCGGGCTTCGCTCTTTCCCGCGCGCTCGTCCACGCCTGCTCGTCAGACCTACGCCTGTGATCAGCCGCGCGTGGTTCGGCGCGGGGCGGCACATGCATGCGCTGGCCTTGGGCAGCCGATCAAACTTACTGGCGCAAGCGCGCATTTCGGGAGCTGTCGTGCGTCAGGCGGCGTCAGAGCGGCGTCATGGCGACGGCGCAAAGGCCGCGGCGCCGATTTCACGGACGCCGTCCATCAACGCGCGCACCATGAAACGGTCTGGCCCGACCAGTGACTGGCTTTCATTGACGAACAGGCCGTTGATGCACACGAGGTCAACAGCCATGGCCGACAGATCCTCAATGCTAAGCCAGCCGACGCCATAACCGGCGACGCCAACGCTGAGGCCGAGAGCCTTCATCACTGCGAAATGCTGGGCGACGGCGCGCGGATCAAGGACGGTGGCGCGGCGCCCTGCGATGGCGGCCGCATGTGGGCCAGCGGGGTCATGGTTCACCCCGGAGACCGCATCTTGCTCCGCCGCGAGGACGTGCGACGGCGTATGCGCGGGTTCTGCGCCAGAAGGCGACGGCCGGAAGGCGCTCTCATCAAGGGTGATCGACAGCCGCCGCCCGACGCCAGGATTGGCCGCCAGCCACGCCGCAACGGCTCCGCGCCATTCCGCGCTCATCAAGGTGGTGGCCGCGACGCGCAGCATGATGTGGGCCGTTGCGTCCTGGGCGAGTAACCGGACCGCCTGCTCCAGCATGCGCTGGTCAAGCAACAGGGACAGGCCGGCCTGCCCGGCCGCCGGAACCAGAACGCCAGGACCCATCATTGCGCCGGCCTGTCCGCCGGCGCCCGTGGCGCAGCCGGCGATCGGCAGCGCCTCTTCCAGGCGCAGTCCGGCGCCGCCGAGCTCCACCATGGCGCGACGGCGCAAGCTCACGCCACGTCCGTTGAGCAGAGAAATCAGATTGGGAGCGACGGCTGGCTGGCGCGCTTTGGCGCGAGGCCGCGCCTGTGGCGCGAGCACTGCGAGCATCTGGCTGCCATCAGCCGCGATGCGCGCCGCCTGCTGGGCGCGCTCCAGCATGGCGCCAGCGCCAACCTCCCCCCCGGAGGCGGTGACAAGGCCGATATGGGCGACCACGTGCTCACAGCTGCCCTCGATACTGCGCGCGACAGCGATGGCGGCCTGTCGGCCCTGGCTGTCGTC
Organism: Camelimonas sp. FR25; assembly: GCF_059740505.1. NCBI lineage: Bacteria > Pseudomonadati > Pseudomonadota > Alphaproteobacteria > Hyphomicrobiales > Chelatococcaceae > Camelimonas > Camelimonas sp. FR25. The sequence goes on from NZ_JCAWFG010000078.1 coordinate 48,757, forward strand.
GCAGCCATTGAGAATGATGGCGAACTGGCCGGGGTCGAGCGCCGCCACCACGTCGGTGCGGCGCAAGCGGCGCGAAATGGCCAGCGCTGCGGCGTCCATCACCTCAGGCGACGAGACGGTGACGCCAGGCTGCTGCGGCGACAGCAGGCAATGCGCCACCGAGACCGATCGCAAGCCACGCGCCGGATCATGCAGCATGGCGGCGAGGGTGCGCAGCACGATATCGCGCGACGGCTCCAGCCGGCGGGTCAACAGTTCAGGCTGCGGCTGCCGGCCGTCGATCGGCGAGGCCCGCATCACGCCCTCGGCGCGGAGCGGGCGGCCATCGGCGCCGGCAAACCAGCGGCCACGCTCTTCGATCAGCGTCAGGCCACGACCATTGTTAATGACATAGCGGCAACGAAACGGCGCGCCCTCGCCATGGTCGACGCCGTCAGCGCCGTCGATCACCGCGCTGCGGCTTTCGCCCGACCCCGGCACAATCAGCGCGCTCCATGCCTTGCCGCTGGATGGTTGCCGCCGCGCCGCGAGCGCCCGCGTCGCCGGGCCCCAGATCAGCTCATCAGTGGCGAGGTCCCATTCCCACGTGGTCATGTGGCAGGCGGCGAGGCCCTGGCGCGGATCGAGCGCCCGCTCTTCCGGCATGGGCGAAACCGGGCGTCCAACGGTGGCGGCGCTGGCCGCAGCCGCCGCGCCTCCCCCATCGCCATGTGGCTCGGGTCGCCTCAGCTGCAAGGTATGGCTGATTTTTCCGAATATGCCGCGCATCACCTGATCCCTTCGCAGGACCAGGGCGCCAGACGGTGAAGCGTCGCGCCGTCAGGGGGATCGCCGCCCCCAGTTGGTCATGCAAGATCCGCATGTTGGCCAGCGCAGTGCTAACAGCCCGTAAAGGCCTGGAAAAAACCACATATTGTCACCGCTGTCCCCTGGGCCGGCGGCTTCACAATCTGCTGAGAGGCTGAATCTAGCCTCAGACCATCATGCCGCCGCATTCCCTGGCCCGGCAGGCGGCGCAACGCCGGCGCGCCGCATGCCGCGCGGCACGCAAAGAAAAACCCCGCACGCGGAGCGGGCGGGGCTGACATGTCGGCCTCCCCAGGGACGGAGAGGCTTGCGGCGCGCGCGCCGGATCAGGCGTCCGAGCGGGCCTTCAGAACCTGGCGACCACGGTACATGCCGGTCTTCAGGTCGATGTGGTGCGGACGGCGCAGTTCGCCAGAGTCCTTGTCCTCGACATAGGTCGGGGCAGCGAGGGCGTCGGCGGAGCGGCGGAAGCCGCGCTTCATCGGCGAAGTCTTGCGTTTTGGAACGGCCATGTGAATCTCTCGAAGCGTTACAGTAACGTCGGCCCGTGCGGCGCCGTTACTGCGACCGCGATCAGAACCCGTTTCAATGGGGATGCGGGCTTATACAGGCTTCACGCGCCCTTGACCAGCCCCTCGCCCCTGAGCGCGCGATTCATTTGCCGTGCGGCGCGCGTCACGTCAAGTCGCAGGCGGCCACGCGACCGCCGTCACAGACATGGCAGGGTCTGCTGTCGCGCCCGCGCGGCGATCCGGCCAGTCCGCGTCGCCACATAACGCGATGGCTTGCCGGCGTTGTAGATGAGGGGATTGGGCAGCACGGCGGCGAGGCGCGCTGATTCCTGCGGCGTGAGCTGGCTGGCGCTTTTGTTGAAATAGCGCCGCGCCGCCGCCTCGGCGCCAAACACCCCATCCCCCCATTCGGCGACGTTGAGGTAGAGCTCCATGGTGCGGCGTTTCGACCAGACCAGATCCGCCGCCATGGCCAATGGCGCCTCCAGCGCCTTGCGTAGCGGCGAGCGACCAGACCACAGCAGCAGGTTCTTTACCGTCTGCATGGTCAGCGTCGAGGCGCCGCGCGTCGGCAGGCCATCTTCGTCCAGGGTTTTCAGCGCGTTACGCATCTCCACCCAATCGACGCCGCCATGCTGACAGAAGCGGGAATCCTCAGAGGCGGCGACCGCCAGGGGCAATGACGGCGCGATCCGTTCCAGCGGCGTCCAGATGCGGTTGACCGGTTCGCCAGTGAACCAGCGCGCCAGCATCAGATTGGAGACCGGCGGCGCCACGGCGTAGAGAAAAATCAGCCCTACAGGCACGGCTACAAGAATGGCGAGCACCAGCATCACGGCTCCGACCGCACGGCGCAGCAAAGAGCGTCGTCGTGGATGGCTCATGGGGCTTGCGCCGCCGTCCGTGTCGCTGCGTGCGTCGTCGCCTTGCGTCGCCGCCACGCGCGGCTGTGCACGGGCGCTGCGTCCCGCGCTGCTACGTTTAGCTGGTTCGCCCTGTTTTCTGGCCGCCACAAGCTGCCGCGCCTCCTGTCCATCAGCCTGATGGCTTCTGAAAGAAGCTCATCGGCGCCTTAAGTTTTTGCGATCGCCTGCAGCGTGGCGCATGTGCGCCCGAAGTCACCGCCAGCGCACCCCGGGTGCCCCCCGCAGCCGCTTTGCGCGGCCTTGGCCCAGCACGGCGCCACGTTCCGGCAAAGGAGGCCGCTCGCCTGCGGGAACTATGGCGGATCCGCCGGCGCCGTCCGACTTACGAGCGGCCTGCGAGCGACTTGCAGCCGACTTGGGGCCGAGGTTACGCCGGCCATTGCGCCATTGTCTTGCGTAAATGGCTGGCGTCCTTAACCCGGCGCCGCAACGGCATCGACGATGATACCAGGCTGCGAAGATGCTGACGCATCCGCATCCTGCAATGCTCAAGCGCCGCACGGGCTTGGCCAGAACCCGATGAGTCACGCTCATCGGGTTCTGGTATGTGCCTGGGCTTGACCCCATAACCGGGGTCCGGCAAGCCAGTGGTCTGCAATGGAGTTCCCCCCGTGTCGGCAACCAGTTCAAGCGCCAGTCCGTTCCACGATCGCCTCGCCGGGCGCGCTGCGATGATGGAGCGCGTGCTCGCGGATATCATCGCAAGCCACGGCGCCGCCCATCCGCGTCTGCGCGCCGCGATGCAGCATGCGGCGCTGGGCGGCGGCAAGCGGCTGCGGCCATTCCTGACCATCGAGGCGGCGGTGTTATGCGGCGCATCCGCAGAAAGCGCCGCGCCGGCGGCGGCGGCGACCGAGCTGCTGCATTGCTACTCGCTGGTGCACGATGATCTGCCGTCCATGGATGATGACGACCTGCGTCGCGGCCAGCCGACCGTGCACAAGGCCTATGACGAGGCCACGGCGATTCTGGCGGGCGACGCCTTGCTGACCCTCGCCTTTGAGGTGTTGGCCGGCGACCGCGCCCATCCCGATCCGGCGACGCGCGCAGCCCTGGTGCTCGGACTTGCGAGGGCAGGCGGCATGGCGGGCATGGTCGGCGGCCAGATGCTCGATCTGGGCGCCGAGGGGCGCTGGGGCGCACAGGGCCTGTCAGCCGCAGAGATCATGCGTCTGCAGGCGCTGAAGACTGGCGCCCTGCTGCAGTTCGCTGTCGAAGCCGGTGGCCTTGTCGCGGGCGCCGACGCCGCGACGCAGCAGCGTCTGGCACGTTATGGCAAGGCGGTGGGCGGCGCCTTCCAGATCGCCGATGACATTCTCGATCACGAGGCTGACGCAGCCACCATGGGCAAGCGCACCGGCAAGGATGCGGACAAGGGCAAGGGCACGCTGGTCACTTTGCTAGGCATCGACGGCGCCCGCGCCGCCTGTGATGATTTGATCGATGAGGCGATCACGGCGCTCGACGCCTATGGGCCTGAAGCTGAGGTGCTGCGCGAAGCGGCGTATTTTGTGGGTGCGCGGCGCTCCTGAGGCGGCGCGGCGAACCGCCGGATCGTCTGCAAACAATAAAGGGCCAGGTGCGATGCCTGGCCCTTCTGTATGTGTGGCGCGCTGCAGGCCCAGTTTGACGATGCCTGCGGCCGAACATCGCCTCAGGCGGCGAGGATTTCCTTCGACGCCACCGTGGTGTCGGCGTTGAGGCGGTAGACCAGCGGCACGCCGGTGGCCAGCTCCAGACCAGCGATGGTGTCGGTGTTCAGGCCATCCAGCACCATGATCAGCGCGCGCAGCGAATTGCCGTGCGCCGCGACCAGAATGCGCTCGCCGCGCATCACGGCGGGCAGAATCTCACGGATGTAATAGGGCAGCACGCGCGCGGCGGTGTCCTTGAGGCTCTCACCGCCGGGCGGCGGCACGTCGTAAGAACGGCGCCAGACATGCACCTGCTCCTCGCCCCAGCGCGCGCGGGCGTCGTCCTTGTTCAGGCCAGACAGCTCGCCATAGTCGCGCTCATTCAGGGCGATGTCGCGAGTGGTCGGCAGGTCCGACTGGCCGAGCTGGCCGAGGATGAGACCGGCGGTCTTCTGGGCGCGGGTCAGGCCCGACGTGTAGCAACGATCGAACGACAGGCCCTTGGCCTTCAGCCGGTCGCCGGCGGCCTTGGCTTCGGCGACGCCGAGTTCGGTCAGGTCCGGGTCTTTCCAGCCGGTGAACAGGTTCTTGAGGTTCCAGTCGCTCTGGCCGTGACGGGCGAGAACAAGAAGACGCTCGGTCATAGCTTACTCCGGTTGCGGCGCGCTGGCCGCGAGGCGCGGCGCCGTCTGTCTGAATGCGGGGGGCGAAGGCGTTGGCCAGCGAGGTCTTAGCCCACGCCCAGTACGTCTGCCATGGAATACAGGCCCGGGGCCTGGCCGCGGCTCCACAGCGCCGCGCGCAGGGCGCCGCGCGAAAAGATGCCGCGATCCTCGGCGTGGTGTGACAGGGTGATGCGCTCATGCGGTCCAGCGAAAATCACGCTGTGGTCGCCAACCACCGAGCCGCCGCGCAGGGTGGCGAAGCCGATGTCGCCAGCGGTGCGTGGGCCGGTGTGACCGTCACGCACGCGCACCGAGCGCTGGGCCAGATCGATGGACCTGCCCTGAGCCGCCGCCTCACCGAGCAGCAACGCCGTGCCGGATGGCGCATCCACCTTGTGGCGATGGTGCATCTCCAGCACTTCGATGTCGAAGTCCTCGCCGAGCGCCGCCGCCGCCTGGCGCACCAGCGCCGCCAGCAGGTTGACGCCAAGGCTCATATTGCCGGAGCGGATGATCACCGTGCGCTGCGCCGCGTCAGCCAGGGCGGCGAGGTCTGTCTCCGACATGCCGGTGGTGCCGATGACATGCGCCACCCTGTGCTCCGCCGCCAGCCGGGCCAGCGCCACCGTCGCCACCGGCGCGGTGAAATCGATCACCGCATCTGCGCCGGCGAGCGCCGCCGCAATGTCGTCGCTGACCGTGACGCCGAGCGCGCCGACGCCCGCCAGCACGCCTGCATCCGCGCCGATGGCGTCCGACCCTGGCCGGTCGGCGGCGGCGTGCAGCACGGCGCCAGGCGTCTCATGCACCGTGGCGATCAGCATGCGCCCCATGCGACCGGCGGCGCCGGCGATAACCAGCTTCATGTCGCTCATGACCAAAATCCCTGAAAACTCATTCGCCCGGTTGTGGGCCGTCATAACCTTCGATGACCACCATGTCGGCGACCGCATGGCCGTCGCGCAGCGCCTTGGCGCTCTGGTACTCCGGCGAATTCCAGCAATCGAGCGCCGCCTGGCGGCTGGGGAATTCAATCACTACATTACGGGCGCGAGCGCCGCCTTCGGCGATGTCAAAATCACCGCCGCGCACCAGGAATCGACCGCCAAATTTGGCGAAGGCAGCGCCATTGGCCGCCACATAAGCCTTGTAGGCGTCAGCGTCCGAGACATCGACCCGCCCGATCCAGTAACCCTTGGCCATCACATCGCCCTTTCGTTCAGCGCCTTTGCGCGCGTGCTCAGCTGCGGGCCAGCGCCGCGCCAATATCGTCGATGATCGCCGCCGCCACAGCCTGGGGATCGGCCGCTTCCGTCACCGGGCGCCCCACCACAAGATAATCGGAGCCATTGGCGATGGCCTGCCCAGGCGTCACGGCGCGCTTCTGGTCGCCCAGCGCTGCGCCGGCCGGGCGGATGCCCGGGGTGACCAGCAGCATGTCGTCGCCCGCAACAGGGCGGATATCGGCCACTTCTTCTGCCGAGAGGATCAGCCCATCAATGCCGGCGGCGCGGGCCTGAGCGGCGCGCAGCGCCACGGTGGGGCGCACGCCCTGGGCGTAGCCCGCCTCCAGCAGCTCCGCGTCGTCATAAGAGGTCATGACGGTGACGCCGAGAATTTGCAGGGCGCTGTCGCCGCGCCCGCGCGCCGCCGCCTTCATGGTCTGCGGGTAGGCGTGCACCGTGAGAAACCGGCCGCCAAGGCTGGCGATGCGCGCCGTGGCCTTTTCCACCGTGTTGGAAATGTCGTGCAATTTCAGGTCGACGAACACCTGCTTGCCCATGTCAGCGAGCTCGCCGACAAAAGGCAGGCCGCCGCCATAAATCAGCTCCATGCCCACCTTGTAGAACGACGCCGTGTCGCCGAGGCGGTGGACCATGGCGCGCGCCGCTGCGACGTCGGGAAAATCCAGCGCCACGATCAGGCGGTCGCGGGCAGGGATGGCGGAGCGGGGCGTGGAAGGAGCGCGGTGCGAAGTCATGACGCCTCATCGCATGGATGCGGCGCCGCGCTCAAGTGTGCGGCGCGACCGCCAGCGGCTTTTTGGCGTCAGCGACGCCCAGCGGCGCGCGCCCCTTCCGGACCGGCCTTGCGATAGGCCCAGACCCGCGCGGGCGGCAGGTTCCACCACACCCGACCCGACGGCTCGGAGGTGTAGTCCTGCGACTTCGGGATCGGCGACACCGGCGAATAGGTGAACTGGATAAAGGGCGCGCCCGGAGCCATGACGCCGAAGGCGTCATTGAGCAAGGCCATGCGCTGCGGCAGGGGTTTGGTGAACAGCGGCAGGCTGGAGACGGTGGCTGCGGCGGGACCGTTGAGCGCGTCTTTCAACAGCTGCGGGAACTTGTAGGCGTCGCCCTGCAACACCATGGCGGCGGGAAAGCGGCGCGCCAGCAGACGGCAAAAGTCCTCATTGTATTCAACGAGGATCAGACGATCTTCACTGACGCCGCGCCGCAGGATGGCTTCGGTCACCGGACCTGTGCCAGGGCCAAGTTCGACCACCTGACCAGGCGCAGACGGATCAAGATAGCTGGCCATGGTGCGGGCCAGCATCTTGCCTGAGGGGGTGACGGCGCCCGTCACCAGCGGCTTCTCGACCCAGGAGCGCAGGAAGCGCGCCTCGTCATCGATGCGAACCGGGGATTTCCCGAAAGTGCGTTCACGGGCCAAGATCAACGGGCTCCAGCGAAGCAGATGGCCGATGGACGGCTGCTGTGGTCGCTCGCATGCATGAGCAATCGGTGATCGCCAGTTGACATGGAGGTCCTTCCATCCGGGTAGAGGCCGACGCTGCAACAATCATTGCAGCGGCCCGATCTGGTTACACCCGTTGCGGGCCGACGCAAAGACCCCGGCTGTCACAAGACTGATGACAGCGGCTGGGTGAAGCGCACGCCTCACCGCCGCGAGGCAATGTGCAAGGCGCTGGCAAGCCACGCGCCGCAGCGCCAGTCGCCCGGCGGCTTCGGCTGTGCTCAGCCGCCGAGGCCGCCGAACAGTTCCTTGACGCGCGACAGGAAGCCGGCGCTCTCCGGATGGGTTTCGCCAGAGGACTCGCGCTCAAATTCCTGCAGCAGCTCGCGCTGGCGCTTCGACAGGTTCTGCGGCGTCTCGACCACAACCTGGATGTAAAGATCGCCGACGCTGCGGCTGCGCAGCACCGGCATGCCCTTGCCCTTGAGGCGGAGCTGGCGACCGGTCTGCGCCCCTTCCGGGATCGCCACCTTGGCCGGCTGTCCGTCCAGGGTCGGCGCATCGAACTCACCGCCCAACGCCGCCAGGGTCATCGACACCGGCGCGCGGCAGAACAGATCAGCGCCGTCGCGCTGGAAGATGGCGTGCGGCTGGATCGACAGGAAGATATAGAGGTCGCCAGGCGGGCCGCCGTTCGAGCCGGCTTCGCCCTCGCCCGACAGGCGGATGCGGGTGCCATCCTCGACGCCAGCCGGCACATTGACCGACAGGGTGCGCTCCTTGGTGACGCGCCCGGCGCCGTGGCAGACGTCACACGGATTTTCGATGACCTCGCCACGTCCGCCGCAGGTTGGGCAGGTGCGTTGGATGGCGAAAAAGCCCTGGGTGGCGCGGACCTGGCCGACGCCGCCGCAGGTGGCGCAGGTCTTCGGCCGCGAGCCGGATTTGGCGCCTGTACCTTCGCAAGTGTCGCAACGAATGGCCGTAGGCACGCGGATCGAGGCGGTCTTGCCGGCGAAGGCTTCCTCAAGCGTGATCTCGAGGTCATAGCGCACGTCAGCGCCGCGATTTCGGCCCTGACGGCCGCCGGCCCGGCCCCGACTGTCCCCGAAGAAATTGTCGAAGATGTCGGTCATGAAATCGGAGAAATCAGCGCCGAAGCCCGGCCCACCGCCGGCGCCGCCCTGCTCGAACGCAGCATGACCGTAACGGTCATAAGCGCCGCGTTTCTGGGGATCCTTGAGGACCTCGTAAGCTTCTGCGATTTCCTTGAATCGCACCTCGGCGGCGGCGTCGCCCTGATTCTTGTCCGGGTGCCATTTCATCGCCAGTTTGCGAAAGGCGACCTTGAGTTCGCCATCGGTCGCGGTTCGCTCGACCTCAAGGACTTCGTAATAGCAGCGCTTGGCCATCGGGCAATTTCCAGACCTGAATCCTGTGACGTGACGCGATATGGGCGCGTTGACTGGCGCGTAAGGCGACCTGCCGCGCCCGGGCGCGTCGTCGGATGTTGCTCCAGGCGTTGTCGTTTTGAGCAATTGTGTTCGATCGCTGCGACGCCCGGCATGGGGCGCGCAGAAATCATGCGGCTGGGGTCTGAGATAGCGACGCCAGGCACGCTGGTAAAGACGCAGGGGGCCGTGCGACGCGCGGCGTGCTTTGGCCGCAACAACTGCCCCGAACAGCGACGGGGCCGCGATAACGCGGCCCCGTCACCATCACGGCTTAGCCGTTCTTCTTGTTGTCGTCGACTTCCTGGAAATCGGCGTCGATGACGTCGTCGTCTTTCTTCTTCGCGCCAGCGTCAGCGCCATCGGCCTCAGAGGCCTGCTGGGCCTCATACATGGCCTGGCCAAGCTTCATCGACGCCTGCATCAGCTCATTGGTGCGCGCCTCGATGGCGGCGACGTCGTCACCTTCCAACGCCGTCTTGAGTGCAGCGACGGCGGTTTCAATGCCAGCCTTGTCGGTGGCCGAAACCTTGTCGCCATATTCGGCCACAGACTTCTCGGTCGAATTGATCAGGGCTTCACCCTGGTTCTTCGCCTCAACCAGCGCGCGACGCTTCTTGTCTTCCTCAGCGTTGGCCTCGGCGTCCCTGACCATCTTTTCGATGTCAGCATCTGACAGACCGCCCGACGCCTGGATGCGGATCGCCTGCTCCTTGCCGGTCGCCTTGTCGCGGGCCGACACATTGACGATGCCATTGGCGTCGATGTCGAAGGTCACCTCGACCTGCGGCACGCCGCGCGGCGCCGACGGGATGCCGACCAGATCGAACTGGCCCAGCGCCTTGTTGTCGGCGGCCATCTCACGCTCGCCCTGGAAGACGCGGATGGTCACGGCGGTCTGGTTGTCTTCAGCCGTCGAGAACACCTGGCTCTTCTTGGTCGGGATCGTGGTGTTGCGGTCGATCAGACGGGTGAACACGCCGCCAAGGGTCTCAATGCCCAGCGACAGCGGGGTCACGTCGAGCAGCAGCACGTCCTTGACGTCGCCCTGCAGCACGCCAGCCTGGACAGCGGCGCCGATGGCGACCACTTCGTCCGGGTTGACGCCCTTGTGGGGCTCCTTGCCGAAGAACTGCTTCACGACTTCCTGGACCTTGGGCATGCGGGTCATGCCGCCGACCAGAACCACTTCGTCGATCTGGCCAGCCGAAAGACCTGCGTCCTTCAGCGCCTTGCGGCACGGCTCGACGGTGCGCTGGATCAGATCGTCAACAAGGCTCTCGAACTTGGCGCGCGACAGCTTGAGCGCCAGGTGCTTCGGACCAGATGCATCCGCCGTGATGTACGGCAGGTTGATCTCGGTCTGCGCCGCCGACGACAGCTCGATCTTGGCCTTCTCAGCAGCTTCCTTCAGTCGCTGCAGGGCGAGTTTGTCCTTCTTCAGGTCGACGCCCTGCTCCTTCTTGAACTCGTCCGCGAGGTACTCGACCAGACGCATGTCGAAGTCTTCGCCGCCCAGGAAGGTGTCGCCATTGGTCGACTTCACCTCGAAGACGCCGTCGCCAATCTCGAGGATCGAGACGTCGAAGGTGCCGCCGCCAAGGTCGTACACGGCGATGGTGCCAGCAGCCTTCTTGTCGAGGCCATAGGCCAGCGCCGCGGCGGTCGGCTCGTTGATGATGCGCAGCACTTCGAGGCCGGCGATCTTGCCGGCGTCCTTGGTGGCCTGACGCTGGGCGTCGTTGAAGTAGGCCGGAACCGTGATGACGGCCTGGTCAACAGGCTGACCAAGGAACGCCTCTGCGGTTTCCTTCATCTTCTGCAGGGTGAAGGCGGAAATCTGCGACGGTGAATAGTCCTTGCCGTCGGATTCAACCCACGCGTCGCCGTTCTTGCCCTTGACGATCTTGTAAGGGACGAGGCCGATGTCCTTCTGGGTCATCGGATCATCGAACGAGCGGCCGATGAGGCGCTTGATGGCGAAGAAGGTGTCTTCCGGATTGGTGACAGCCTGGCGCTTGGCCGGCTGGCCGACGAGGCGCTCGCCATCGTCAGTGAACGCAACGATCGACGGCGTGGTGCGCGCGCCTTCCGCGTTCTCGATAACTTTCGGCGTCGAGCCGTCCATGACAGCGACGCAGGAATTGGTGGTGCCGAGGTCGATACCGATGACCTTACCCATGATTGATCCCTCACTCTTAAAGCAGACCGCCAGGCCCCGAAGCGACCCGGCCATGGCCCAGTCCGTCATCCATTTCGGCATGACGGCTGGAAACCCAGACGGTGTTCCCGTGCTCTTGCGGCTATATAGGAGCGCGCCACTGGCCTCGCAAGCCGATCGGATGCTGCATTTGCGTCATGGCTACCTGCCCCAGGGCAAGCTGGCGTCACGCAAGCGCATGCCTCCTGCTTGCAGGCACAGCCCTGCGTCGCATATTGCCTCCGCCCAATGTGTGGCCGACACGGTTGACGTGCATAGCGGTGTGACGCCTCACGCGTATCGCGTCTTCAACTGGCGGCGCGTGGCGCGATGCGCAAGATGTCGCGCACACATCCTTTCGCGACCGCATAAGGTCAGACGACCTTGCGCATGAAGCGCGCGTTAGCGAAGACGGATGCGCGGTGCGGCAGCCTGATCATCAGGCGGTTGGCTGGCCAGTAAAGGCGGGCGCCGCGCAGCCAACTACGCGCGCGCCGGGCTCATGGCCAGGGCCGCAGTTCGCCGCGGCGCGCCGCGCTGAGCGCGCCGGCGAGCGCTGCAGCGAAGCCCTCGCGCTCTTCTGCCGACAGCGCCTCGGCGACCGGGATCACGGCGCCGCGGGAGGCGAGGCTAAGCCGCAACAGACCGAACTCCTCATCGTGTTCGCGCAGCAGCGTGGTCCACAGAGGGTTGAGGCGCCACTCGGCCTGCTCGCCAGTGTGCGACACCTTGCGCAAAAACAGGCTGGCGTTATCGACCACGATCTCTTCGAACGCCCTGGCCCGATAATAGCTCAGCCGGAAGGCGACAAATAGCGCGAGAAGATCGAGGCCAAAGAAGCCAGCCACTGGCCAGGCGCCGATGAACACGAAAGGCAGGCTGCCCACGACGCTGCTGACCAGCACCAGGGCCATCACCAGCCTGAAGCCACGCGGGCCCAGCGAGCGATGCGGGGTGATGAGCGCGCGGAACTCGTGCACGGGGCCAGAGGCTGGACCGTGCGGCTGCGTGGAAGCGTGAGCGGTGATCATCGTTTCATTTGCCACGGGGCGCCCCCGTTTCGCGACGCTGGAGCATTTACCAGAAAGTGGAGCTTCGTTCTCGCCGGACCCATGCGTCATGGCAACGCGTCCCGACGATGGCTGAGTTTGCGCTTTCACAGCAAGGGGAAAGGCAGGCGTCCGTGCGCGGCGCGCCCAGCTGCCGCAGGCCACCGGCGACGATGACGAAGGCGCTCATTCAGCCTGCGCCAACGCGCCCTGTCGCGCCTGGCCGCCGCGCCAGGGGGCCGCGCCAAGGGGCCGCGCCAGGGGGCCGCGCATTGCCAATCGGCCAGCTCGCGCATTGCCTGTCACGACCGCTTTGATCATAACCGGGCCATGACCATCAGCAAATCCGCCTCCCCGCGTAAAAAGCCTGCAGGGCCACGCCCGCTGTCCAAGGCGGAAATCAATGCGGTGTTCGCGCGTTTTCAGGCCGCCAATCCCGAACCGGAGGGCGAGCTGGAATATGTCAACGCCTACACCTTGCTGGTGGCGGTGGCGCTGTCGGCCCAGGCCACCGACGTCGGCGTTAACAAGGCGACCCGAGCCCTGTTCGCCATCGCCGACACGCCGCAGAAGATGCTGGCGCTGGGCGAGGATGTCGTCCGTGACCACATCAAGACCATCGGGCTGTTTCGCGCCAAGGCGCGTAATGTCATGGCGATGTCGCAGATCCTGGTCGACAGGCACGGCGGCGAGGTGCCGGCTGATCGGGCGCTGTTGGAGGAATTGCCAGGCGTTGGCCGCAAGACGGCGAATGTGGTGCTGAACATCTTCTTCGGCGTGCCGACCATCGCTGTCGACACCCATCTGTTCCGCATCTCCAACCGCCTGCCGCTGGCGCCTGGCAAGACGCCGCTCGCGGTGGAGCTGGGGCTTATGAAGATCATACCGGAGCAATATCTGCTCCACGCCCACCATTGGCTGATCCTGCACGGCCGCTATGTGTGCAAGGCGCGCAAGCCGGAGTGTTGGCGTTGCCTGATCGCCGATCTGTGCCGCTTCGAACCGAAGACCCCGGCGCCCAACGCGCCGAAGGTCGCCATCCCGTTCGAGTCGTAACGCGGGCTCAGCCGAAGACAATCAGGCCGGCGAGGCCGGCTGCGCCAACGACGAGGCGCCAATAGGCGAACAGGGAGAAGCCGCGCTTCGAGACATAATCGAGCAGGCTGCGCACCACGAACAGGCCCGATGCGAAGGCCATGACGAAGCCGATGACGATCAGGGAGCCGTCGTGGAAGGTCAGGTGCTTGTAGTTCTTGATCAAATCCCAGGTGAAGGCGCCGGCCATGGTCGGCATGGCCAGCCAGAACGAGAACTCGGCGGCGGCGCGCTTGGACGAGCCCATCAGCATGGCGCTGACGATGGTGGCGCCGGAGCGCGACACGCCGGGGATCATCGCCAGGCACTGGGCCGCGCCAATGGCGAGATACATCTTCAACGGGAAGCTTTCGGCGTCGTCCTGTCGCACCTCCAGCCTGAGGTTGTCGACCACCAGCAGGATGAAGCCGCCGACGATCAGCGAGATGCAGACGATCCACGGGTTGAACAGCACGGACTTGATGAAGCCATGCAGCAGAACGCCAAGCAGGGCCGCCGGCAGGAAGCCAAGCAACACGCCGAGGATAAATCGCCGGGTCTCTGGCCGCGTGGGCAGGGTGCGCAGCAGGAAGACGATGCGGCCAGCGTAGACGGACAGGATGGCGAGGATGGCGCCGAGCTGGATCAGCACCTCGAAGGTGTGACCCTTGGATTCAAAGCCAAGGAAATGACCGAGCAACAGCAGATGCCCGGTCGATGACACCGGGAGAAATTCCGTCAGGCCCTCGACCAGCCCGAGCACGGCCGCCTTTAGCGCTTCAATGCCATCCATCACCATTGCTCCAGGCGCCAATTGTCCCATCGCGCCGGATGGTCGCCACATTCCGTGGCGATACCGGTTGAATCGCGCCGCCCGTTAACCTGGCGGCCAGCGCCCCCCGTTATCATGCCCCTGTTATGGGGCTGAAAGGCCCAAGGCAGTTACGCCTGAAGCGTTGAATGGACTGTTAATGGCCCCGCAAGACGCTGGAACCGCCAGACCACGATCCGGGACGCTGGTTGTCCTGGTCAAGCAGCCTGGGTATATGGGCGCCTTCCCCGTCACAATCTGGACCGGACGTCGCAAGACGCCGGAGTGGAACCGCCCCTGATGGCCACCCTGCACCATCACGCCTTCTGCCCGCACTCCCGTTTTGTCCGCCTGTTGCTGGGCGAATACGGCCATCAGCCAGAGCTGGTGGAAGTGAGGCCCTGGGAACGCCGGAATGCGTTTCTGATGCTCAATCCGGCCGGGGAGACGCCGGTGCTGCAGGTCACAGGCACGTTGCACCCGGATGGTCGCGATACGGATGACACGCCGCGCAATCTGACGCCGCTCACCCTCAGCGGCGCGGCGGTCATCAGCGAATATCTCGATGAATTGCTGGGCGAGAAGCATCCCGACCAGCGTTTGCTGCCTGGTGGGATTGCGGCGCGCGCAGAGGTTCGCCGCCTGACCGCCTGGTTCAATGAGAAATTCTTCTCGGAGGTCACGACCTATCTGTGCACGGAGAAGATCTACAAGCGCTTCATGGCCAGCGAACTCGGCGGCGGGCCGCCGGACATGAACGGCGTGCGCGCCGCGCGCAACAATGTGCGCTATCATTTGCGCTATATCGGCTATCTGCTGCGCGACAAGCCCTGGCTCGCCGGTGATCGCGTCACCTGCGCCGATCTGGCGGCGGCGGCGCATCTGTCCTGCGTCGACTATCTCGGCGACGTGCCGTGGAGCGAGGACGAGGCGGCGAGCGCCTGGTACGCGCGGATCAAGGCGCGACCGTCGTTTCAGACGCTGCTGCAGGATATGGTGCCTGGCATGGCGCCTGCTTCAGGCTACGCCCGGGTGTAAAACCAGAACCCGATGAGCGTGACTCATCGCGTTCTGGCCAAGCCCGTGCGGCGCCTGAGCATTTCAGGATGCGGATACGTCAGCATCTTCGCATCCTGGTATAAGAGGCTGGATACGCCTTGGGCAGCGCGCGGACGCCACCGCGCAGATGACAGCAAGGGAGCGCCTGACATGCCGTCTGACGTCGTCCCTGACCGGAAAACGCAGCCCCCCCGCCCCGTCGACGCGAACCTCACCAGGCGCAAGGCCAAAGCACCCATTCTTGCGGGCGATGCGCTCAAGCAGGCGGTGATTGCGCGGGCGCGGGCGGAAGGCTTTGACGTGGCTGGCGTCGCGCCTGCGGACGCCGTGCCGCAGACTGGCGCGCACCTGCAACAATGGCTGGCCGCCGGCTATCAGGGCGGCATGACCTGGATGGCCGACCGCATCGAGCGGCGGGTGGGCCCGCAAGGCATGTGGCCAGAGGCGCGCTCGGCGCTGGTGCTCGGCCTGAACTATGGCCCGGATCACAACCCGCTTGACGGGCTATTGGAGCGGCGACGCGGCCTGATCTCGGTTTACGCCCAGCGCCGCGACTATCACGAGGTCATCAAGGGCCGCCTGAAGCAGGTCGCCGCTTTCCTCGCGACGCGTGGCGGCGCCGACGTCAAGGTGTTCGTCGACACCGCGCCGCTGATGGAGAAGCCACTGGCGGCGCGCGCAGGGCTCGGCTGGCAGGGTAAGCACACTGTTCTGTTGTCGCGCGAGCTTGGCAACTGGTTGTTTCTCGGGGTGATTCTCACCAGTGCGGACCTGCCGCCCGATACGCCGGGCCGCCAGAGCTGCGGCTCGTGCCGCGCCTGCCTCGACATCTGTCCGACCCAGGCGTTTCCGGCGCCGTTCCAGCTCGATTCGCGCCGCTGCATATCCTATCTCACCATTGAGCATGACGGGCCGGTGCCGCCTGAGTTGCGCCCGGCGATCGGCAACCGGATTTTTGGCTGCGACGACTGCCTCGCCGTCTGCCCGTGGAACAAATTCGCCAAAGCCGGGCGGGATGCGCGGCTGGCTGTCGATCCACGGCACCATCTGCCGCCCTTGGCCGAGTTGCTGGCGCTCGATGACGCCGCCTTTCGCGCGCGCTTCGCCGGCACGCCGGTCAAGCGCACCGGGCGCGACCGGTTCATGCGTAATGTGCTGATCGCCGCCGGTAACTCGGGGGATGCGCAGCTCAGCGGCCAGGTCGCGGGACTGCTCCGAGACGCGGCCCCGCTGGTGCGCGGCGCGGCGGTGTGGGCGCTCGCGCAGCTGGCGCCGGCCATGCTGCGTGCGCTGGCGCCAGACTTTGCGGCAGAGGATGATGCTGCGGTGCGGGCTGAATGGCGCCTGGCGCTGGATGATACAGCGACAGATATCATCACCCGACAAGCATGACGCGACGGCTAATGGTCTTACCCGGGAGGCTTCTGCGCATTGCTGGTCGCAGATCGGTCAGCAACGTTGCGGCCTGGTATGATGGCTAACCACGAACGGGGAGGCATTTGAGCGGCGGCGGCGCCAGCGCTATGGTCACGTTCGAATGGAGAACGGCGGACATGGCGGAGCTGGTGGTGTTCGGGCTGGGCTTTTCAGCCTCGGCCTATGTGGCGGAATATGGCGGACGCTTTGATCGCGTCACGGCGACCCGCCGCCAGCCGGCGCAGATAGCCGGCGTTGACATCTACGCCTTCGACAGCGAGCAGCCAGATGCGCGCGCCGTCACCGCGCTCGGCGAGCGCCTGACCACCGCCACCCATGTGCTGATCTCCGCAGCGCCAGACGGGGCCGGCGACCCGGTGTTGCGCCATTTCGCAGACGCCCTGGCGATGGCGCCGAAGCTGCGCAGCATCGTCTATCTGTCGACCATCGGCGTCTATGGCGACCATCAGGGCGCCGTGATCGACGAGGATGCGGCGCTGCGGCCGGGCAGCGCGCGCAATCGCCAGCGCATCGAGGTGGAGCAGCAATGGCTGACGCTGGGCGCCGCCGCCAACAAGGCGGTGCATGTGCTGCGTCTGTCGGGCATTTATGGGCCGGGCCGCAATCAGCTGGTGAAGCTGCGTCAGGGGACCGCCCACCGGGTGATCCGCGCGGGCCAGGTGTTCAATCGCATTCACACCGCCGACATCGCCCAGGCGATGGACGCCGCCTTTGCGCGCGCGCAGGTCGAACAGCGGGCATGGAACGTCACCGACAGCGAGCCCTGTGCGCCGGAATTGCCGATTGAATTTGCAGCGGCGTTGCTGGGCGTCGCTCCGCCGCCAGCAATCCCTTTTGCTGACGCCAATTTCTCGCCCATGGCGCTCAGCTTCTGGGGCGAGAACAAGCGCGTCAGCAACCGGCGGATGCGTGAAGAGCTGGGTGTGAAACTGCGCTATCCCAGCTATCGCGAGGGGCTCACCGCTCTGGCGCAAGCCGGCGAGGGACGCTGATCCGCCCTGCCCTGGCTGTCAGACGGCTTGCCTTTTCGGGGCCCGATGACCGGACGCCGCCGCACCGCCGATCAGGCCTCGCCCGCGCCAGTGAAGTGATTGATGTAGCGCTGGCTAATCACGGACACTGGCAGCAGCACCAGCACGTCTGTGGTGCCGAACTGCCGGTCGACCACGGCGCCTGCGCCGAAGCTGGCGCCGAGCCGCAGATAGCCCTTGATCAGCGGCGGCAGGGCATGCATCGCCTTGCGGGGCTCGACCTCTTCCTTGGCCATACGGTTCATCGAGACCATGCGCGACGGCAGCGGCGTCACGTTCCAGTCGTCTGGCGCGGCGGCGAAATGGTGCAGGAAGCTGAGCGGCAAGGCGAGGCGATCAGGATCAATCCCGTCGAAGCTGGCGCAGCCAAACATCGCGTCGATGCGATGGTGGCGCACATAATTCCAGATGCCCTGCCACAGAAGCTCCACCGTGCGCTTGGTGCGATATTCCTTCAGCACGCAGGAGCGGCCGAGCTCCAGAAAACGCAAACCCTTGTGCCGCGCCAGCAATGGGGCGATGTCAAACTCGCTCGCCGTGTAGAAGCCGGAGTGGCGCTCGGCGACTTCCTGCCGCAGCAGGCGATAGGTGCCGACGACTGTCGGCCTGGCGTTGGCGCCTGCCGCAGGGTCGGCGTCGCCATAGTCGAGCACCAAAAGATGGTCGCAAATGGCGTCGAACGCATCCATGTCGCGACGCACAAGTCGCGCGGCCGGATTGGGTGCGGCGGACATCTCCTCGAAGAACACCCGGTAGCGCAGGCGTTGCGCCTGCTTGATCTGCTTGCGGGTGGTGGCGAGACGAACTTCAAGCGCGCCAATGCGTCCGAGCACCGGGGCGATACCGCCCAGGTCTGCGACCTCGTCTGGCAACGTCACATGCCCGGGAATCAGTTTCAGCGCCCCATTTCCTGCACGACGCGCCGGGTACAGCATGGCGGCTGACAATAGCGGCGCAAAACGCGTGATCAGTGGATTCGCCGTGGGGGGCAACGGGCCAGGCCTGTGACTTCTCATGGGAAGACGCGCCTCATCATCGCATCACAGGCCTAACCACGCCCCAGCCGGCGCAAGCCTGTCTCCAGGCCATGTATAAGCATATTGGCTGCGCTGAATTGTGACAATGGCGGCCCTTTGTGCACAACAGGTCGGGCCGCCTTTGCGTCAGCATGTGGCCGGCGCGTGGCGCAGCAGCGGATGATGGCGCAAACACCGGGCCAGTCAGAGTTTTGACCTGCGCCCGTGCCCGTGCCAGATGCGACGCAGGCTGCCCGGGCGCAGCAGGGAGAGGTGGCATGAACACAGATGGCGCAACAGCTTCCGGATGGCGCGGCGACCTGGACGGGCTGCTGGTGGTTTCGGTGGAACAGGCGGTGGCTGCGCCTTACGCCTCCAGCCGGCTCGCTGACGCCGGGGCCAGGGTGATCAAGATCGAGCGCGCCGAAGGCGATTTCGCCCGCCGCTACGACCGGCATGTGCACGGGCAAAGCAGCTATTTCGTCTGGCTGAACCGGGGCAAGGAATCCATCGCGGTCGATCTGCGCGACGCAGGCGACATCGCCATGATCCGCCGCATGGCGCTGAAAGCCGACGTGTTTATCCAGAATGCAGCGCCGGGGGTGCTGTCAGCGCTGGGGCTCGACATGGCAGGGTTGCGCGCCGCCAATCCGGCGCTGATCACCTGTTCGATATCCGGCTATGGCGAAGAGGGGCCGCTACAGCACCTCAAGGCCTATGATCTGCTGGTGCAGGGCGAAACCGGACTGGCCGGCATCACTGGCACGCCGGAGGGCTCCGGGCGCGTCGGCGTTTCGGTGTGTGATATCGCCGCCGGCATGACGGCGCATCAGGCGATCCTTCAGGCGCTCATTGGCCGGGCGCGCACCGGGATTGGACGTCACATCGCCGTCTCACTGTTCCACGCCCTCGCCGACTGGATGAACGTGCCCTATCTGCAGCATGTGCTGGGCGGCGCCGAGGTCAAGCGCATGGGGCTGAACCACCCGACCATCGCGCCCTATGGCGCCTATGCCTGCGCGGGCGACCGGGAAATCCTGTTCTCGATCCAGAACGAGCGGGAGTGGCGCACGCTGTGCGAGGCCGTGCTGGGACGTCCTGAGCTCGCGGACGATCCGCGCTTTTGCGACAATACCGCCCGCGTCGCCAACCGGCCGGCGCTGGACGCAGAGATTCTGGCGGTGTTCGGCGGATTGAGCCGGGAGGCCGTGTCGGAGCGGCTTGAATCTGCGCGCATCGCCTGGGGGCGCATCAATGGACTTGATGATCTGGCCAGCCATGCCCAGGCGCGCTTTATCGAGGTGGAGACCGCCCAGGGCGCGGTGACGCTGCTCGGGCCTGGCGCCTTGCACGACGGCGTCTCGCCTGTGGCGCGGCGGGTGCCGGAAGTGGATGAGCATGGCGCGGCGCTGCGGCGGGAGTTCGCTGGTTAGCGGATACGCCTGCGTCTTCTGGGCTTGCGGCAGGCCCAGGCGCAGTTCGCGCGAGGGATGAGGCAAGAGCGTGGATGCCCGTGACGAGCACGGGCATGCCGGAGAGGTTGCAGCGAGCGTGGGCTGTAGGCGCGACGGTCACGCTGCTGGCGAACGTCGCCTCCGTGTTTGCCCAGGTTTCCGGGCGGCGGTATTTGCCGCCCGTGTTGCCCTTGAGTTGCTCAGTCGATCCAGCGCAGGGCGCGTTCGAACAGGCTGACGGCGTGGGTGTGGAGCTTGTCGCCGGTGGCGACGGGGGCCTTGCCGGCGCAGGCGCGGGCGTGGGTGCCCTCGATGATGATGCCAAGCTTGTAGCAGGCGAGCACGCCATACCATTTGATGTGGGTCAGATCGCGCTTGCTGTGCTTGCCATAATGCTCGATCAGCTCGGGAATGGTCGGAAAACCCTTCCATGGCGTCACCGCCACATCGTCTGGCCGCGGCGTGTCGGTCTCGGACCAGGTGGCCATCAACCAGCCGAGATCGAGCAGCGGATCACCGATGGTGGTCAGCTCCCAGTCAATGATCGCCGCCAGCTCCGGGCTGTCATTGTGGAACATGACGTTGGCGAGGTGGAAATCGCCATGGATGATGCCTGGCTGGAAATCTGGCGGGATGTTGGTCGCCAGCCAGTCGGCGACGCGGGCGACGCCCGGCAGACAATCCGGGCCCGGCCAGCCTTCGTTTTCCTTGTAGCTGTCGAGCTGTGAGCGCCAGCGATCGACCTGGCGCTCAAGATAATTGTCGACCTTGCCGAAATCGGCGAGGCCGAGCGCGATGTAATCCTGGGCGCCAAGCTTCGCCACGGCCTCGACCATGGAGAAGCCCATGCGGCGGCGCACCTCTTCCGAGCCGGCGTGATAGGGCGGCAGGCCGGTGACCGCGTTGAAGCCGTCGATGGGCTGCATCAGATAGAAAAACGCGCCGAGGACGCTGTCATCGTCGCAGGAGGCGATGAAGCGCGGATGCGGCACGTCGGTGTCGGCGAGGGCGGCGAGCATGCGCGCCTCGCGCTGCATGGTCTTGTTGGAGTTGCCGCGCAGGTGCAGCGGCGGGCGACGCAGCACATAGCCGCGACCATCGCGGTTGAAGCGAAGCAGGATGTTTTGCGTGCCGCCCGCCAGGCTTTTGACATCGGTGATGGGCCCCGAGCCAAGCCCCTGGGTCTGCATCCACGCGGCCAGAGCCGCCAAATCAACGCCGTGTTCCATCGCTGCCCTCCCGTTGGCATCCTTCCTGACGACTGGCCAGGCGGCGACGCGGGTTGAGGCGAAAACCTGCCTTACTGCGCGACGCCAGTTTGTTCCAGCTGCAGAGCTTTTCAGCCCCGCGCCAGCTTCTGCTTTTCCATCTCGCGCAATTCACGGCGCATGATCTTGCCGGTGGTGGTCATCGGCATCTGGGTGATGAATTCGATGGCGCGCGGATATTCATGCTTCGCCAGACGTGATTTCACCGTCTCGCGAATCTCCTCCGCCAGCGCGTCCGACGGCTGGAAGCCCTCGGCCAGCACGATGAAGGCCTTGATCGCCTCGGTGCGCACAGGATCTGGCACGCCGACCGCCGCCGCCATCACCACCGCCGGATGGCGGGTGAGCGCGTCCTCGATCTCGCCGGGGCCGATACGGTAGCCCGACGAGGTGATGACGTCATCGCCGCGGCCCTGGTACCAGAAATAGCCATCCTCATCCATGGCGCCCATGTCGCCGGTCAGCAGCCAGTCGCCTGCGTATTTCTCAGCGGTGGCCTCGGGGCGGTTCCAGTATTTGAGGAACATCACCGGATGACCCCGACGCAGGGCGATATTGCCGGTCTCGCCAGCCGGCAACACCTGTCCGGCGTCATCAACGATGGCCGCCGTCATGCCTGGCACCGCCTTGCCCAGGGAGCCGAGGCGCGGCGCCAGCACCTGCCAGCTGTTGCCGATGCAGACGTTGCACTCGGTCTGGCCGAAGCCTTCATTGACCTGGATGCGCAATGCCGCGGTCGCCCAGTCGAGCAGATCGCGGCCCACCGATTCGGTGCCGGACACCACCGCGCGCAGGTTCACATCCTCAAGGTGCGGGGAATTGGCCTGGCGGATCAGCTTCAGCATGGTGGGCGTGAGCATGGCGACCCGCACCTTGTGACGCCCCATCAGGCGCAGCGCCTCGCCTGGATCGAAGCCTGGCGCGCGCCAGGTCAGCACCGGGATGCCGGCGCACCAGCCGCACATGAGGATGTTCATCAGCCCCGCCAGCCACGACCAGTCAGCCGGCGACCAGATCACGTCGCCCTGCTGCGGCATGAAGTCGAGCATATAGGAGATGCCCGGCATGTGACCGCGCACCACCCGGTGGGCGTGCAGGGTGCCTTTTGGCAGGCCAGTGGTGCCGGAGGTGTAGCTGATGAAGGCGGGCGTATCGGGGGTGAGCGGGCGGGTGTCGAAGCTGTCCGACGCCTTCTGCGCCGTATCCCAGAACGGCTCCGCGCCTGGCTCGGCGCCGTCGATGACAAAGACCTGGGTGACTGATGGCGCGTTGAGGCGCGCCTCCACGACCTTTGCGTAATTGGCCCGGTTGGTGATGACGATTTTTACGCTGGCGTCGTTGAGACGATATTCGATGGCGTCGGCGCCAAACAGCACCGAGGTCGGGATCGAAATCGCGCCCAGCTTCCAGCAGGCGACATGGCTGACGGCGGTCGCCGGGTCCTGGCCGAGCAGCACCATCACCCGGTCGCCCTGGCCTACGCCAAAATGGGCCAGCATGTTGGCGACGCGGTTGGCGGCGCGCTGGACGGCGCTGAAGGTCCAGGTCTGGACCTGCCCGTCGCCGAGTTCGTGAATCAGCGCGACATTATCCGGCGTGGCGCGGGCGTGCCGGTCGCACACGTCTTCCGCCATATTGTAGACGGCAGGGATATCGAACTGGAACGCGGCGCAGGTTTCTTCGTAATTATTCTTGCGTACAGGCAACATGTCAGCCCACCAGCAGGGTCTTGTCGGCTGCGCCCGTCATGGGCGGCGGCCTGGCGCAAGCCCTTGCGCTTGCGCCATTTTGCTTCGGTCGTCGTCCTGATCGGTCAGGCGATCAGGGCTTGCTCAGATTTTGTTGAGCCGGCTCAGTAAAGCGTCAGTCCGCCATCGACGACCAGCGTCTGACCGCAGACGTAGGAGGCATAGGGCGATGCGAGGAACAGCGCGGCGCCGGCCATGTCTTCCGGTGTGCCCATGCGGCCGACCGGGATCTTGGCCAGCGCGCCTTCGAGACGCTTCGGGTTCTGGGTGGTGACGCGGGTCAGCTTGGTGTCGACCAGGCCCGGCGCAATGCCGTTGACCCGGATGCCCTCGCCCGCCCAGGCGGCGCCCAGGGTCTTGGTCAGGCTGATGGCGGCCGCCTTGGAGGCCGCGTAAGCCGGATTGCCGATATTGGCGCGCTGGCCGGAAATCGAGCTGACCACGATGATGCTGCCACGGGTTTCGCTGAGCGTCTGGCGGAATTTGCGCGAGCAATCCATGACGCTGTCGATGTTGACGGCCATCACCTTGTCCCAGCCGTCGCGCTCGAACTCGCCGCGCTTGTAGACGACGATGCCCTGGCACAGCACCAGCACGTCGAGCGAGGCAAAAGGCAGGGTGGCGGCGGCGACTTCCTCTGCGCTCGACACGTCGACCTTGCTGTAGCCGAGGCCGGAGAGATCCGAGCCATCCTCTGCAGTGTAGTCACTTGCCGCGGCGCGCGTGCCCCAGACGTGGACATTGGCGCCATGCGCCCGGAACTGCTGCGCGACGCCATTGCCAATGCCGCTTGAGCCGCCCACAACCAGGACGTTACGGCCGGAAAAATCGAAACCGCTCATGTGCGTGCCCCCGTAGCGCCAGGCTGGGCGCCCGGCTCTGCTTATTGGTCTATTGGCGAACGGGACATCCGGCGCCAAATGGTTTATCCAAATGACCTAAACCTGACAGGAGGTGTCGTCAAGGTGGCGGAACATGTTGAAGAGGCGTCCGAAAGCGCGCGCGACACCATCAAGCACGCGGCCTGTGAGCTCTTCGCCCTGCGTGGCGTGGACGGGGTGACGGTCCGCGAGATCGTCGCGGCGTCGGGCCAGAAGAACCATGGCGCCCTGACCTATTATTTCGGCTCCAAGGACAATCTGGTGAAAGAGATTGTCGCGGACGGCGCGCGCGCCATCAACGACGCCCGCAACCACATGCTGGACCAGCTGGAGCAGGCCGGGGGGGCAGAGCTCTACGACGCGATGCGGGCGCTGGTGCTGCCGTCCTTCGTGCCCAATGGCGGTCCCCATGGCGAACGTGGCAGCTACACGCGGTTCATCACCCTGCTCTCGCTCACCCACCGTCGCCTGTTCATGGCGTCGCTGGCCGGCGATCTGAACTCGGGCTATTTGCGCTGCCTCGATTTGTTACGTCGGTTGACGCCAGGCATGGACGACCGGCTGCGCAACCGGCGGCTCGTGTTCATCGAGGCCTCGCTGGGCGCCATGCTGTCGCTACGCGAAAGCGCCCTCGCCGGCGGGCCGCCGCCAGGTCATATGTGGCGCGATCCGCTGGCGGTCGACGATGTGATCATGGCCTGCATGGCCATTCTGACGGCGCCGCCGCCTGGCGCGGCCGATGGCCAATCTGCAGGCGGCGCGCAGCTCTGAGGGAGTGCCCGCCCTGTCCATGGTCTGGTCGTCGCGCCGCGCAAGGCCTTGATCCAGCCTGCGCGCGCGACAGTGCGGGCCGCGCTTCAAACCAGGCCGCGAATATGTTGCGGCATCCGCGACCTGAAATGCTCGTCGGGTGCTGGTATCAGCGCCAGCCAGCGGGAGTGGCGGGAATGGCGACGCCGCGCAGATCGGCGATGGTAGGGAAGCCATTGACCGCCATCAGCAGATCCGCCTCCGCGAGAATGCAGCGGATGACATGGGCGACGCCTTCGACGCCGCCGATGGCCAGGCCATAGGCGTAGGGCCGGCCGATGCCGACAGCGGTCGCGCCAAGCGCCAGCGCCTTGACCACATCGGAGCCGCTGCGCACGCCAGAATCGAACAGCACTGGCGTTGAGCCCGCCGCCTTGACCACGCCGGGCAGCATGTCGATGGCGGCGACGCCGCCATTGGCCTGGCGTCCGCCGTGGTTGGAGCAGTAGATGGCGTCGGCGCCGCCGTCGATGGCGCGCCGGGCGTCATCGGGATGGCAGATGCCCTTGAAGATCAGGGGCAAGCGGGTGAGCGAGCGCAGCCAGGGCAGATCATCCCAGGTGAGCGGATTACCAAACACGCGGCCGAACATGCCGATCGCCGCGCGCGGATCTTCGTTCACCGGCCTGTCGAGCAAGGACTGGAACACCGGATCGGAGAAATAATTGGCGAGGCAGGCGCCGCGCAATTGCGGGAAGTTCGAGGTGGTGAGATCGCGCGGACGCCAGCCGGTGACCCAGGTGTCAAGCGTCACCACAATGCCCTTGAACCCGGCGGCTTCGGCACGGGAAACAAGGCTGGCGGCCAGATCGCGATTGGTCGGCGTGTAGAGCTGGAAGAAGTTCGGCGTGTCGCCAAACGCCTGCGCCACCTGCTCCATGGGATCCTGCATCAGCGTCGAGGCGACCATCGGCACGCCCATCTGGGCCGCCGCTTTGGCCGTGGCGATGTCGCCATGACCATCCTGGCCGCAAATGCCGATGACGCCGACGGGCGACAGGAACAGTGGCGACGGCAGCCTCATGCCGCACAGTTCCACCGACAGATCGCGCTTTGCAGCGCCGACAAACATGCGCGGAATAATGCCCCAGTGGTTGAATGCCGTGGCATTGTGGTCCTGGGTGCGCTCGTCGCCACAGCCGCCGGCGACATAGGACAGCACTGACGGCGGCATGGCGCTGGCGGCGCGCGCTTCTAGGTCGGCGAAACACATGGGCAGTTTGGGAACCTGGCCCATCAACCCGCCGAAATAGATTTCATTCTGAAAATCGCCGAAATGGGGCATTTCCTCATCCCTTTATCTGTTTGTGACGGGATGATAGGGGAGCGCCGCGCCGGCTCAAGTCACTTGTCGCAGCCGGCGGCGCGCCGGACCTGCCATTCACTTGAGCAATGGCTGCGACTGGCGCAAAGCTACGCCATGACTGAAGACGCTCCCATTGCGGCGCCGCAAGCGACGCTCTCCGTATGCGTGACGTGCAGGATGCGCTGCAATGCCCCGCCCGGTTATCGCGAGCCTGGTCGCGACCTCGTGGCCGCACTGCAGCAGCGGCTTGCTGGTTCGGCTGTCGCAGTCCGCGCCGTCCAGTGCTTCGCCGTGTGCAACCGGCCATGCACCATCGCGCTACAGGCCACGGGAAAATGGGCGTTGCTCACCGGCGATCTGACGCTGGAGCGCGATGTCGACGCCATTGTCGCGGTGGCGCTGATCTATGCCGCCACGGGCGATGGCATTGTGCCCTGGGCACAGACGCCCATGGCCTTCCGGCGCGGCGGCATTGCCCGGCTGCCTCCGGCGCCGTCGATGTAAGGCCTCCGACGGCACGGCCTTTTGGACAAGTGCAGTGTGCTGTGCGTCAGACATGGGACAAGCCCGGTTACGCCCAATGCACGTCGGCTGGCGCCGCCCAGTCGGCGTGAAGCACGGTCCGGCCTCTCTACATGGACCGTGCTTCATCCGCCTGATGGCGTCAGACGGCGCGCAATTGTTGCGCCAGCCATGGTCTGGCGAGGTCGAGATCGGCGTTGGTGAGGCCGTGCGCGGCGAGAACCGTCTCGGTCCGCGTGGAAACGCCTGCAGCTGACAGATCGGCGACGAGTTTATCGCGGGAGGTGGCGGGCACGATCGGATCCATGGCCCCGGAGATCACCAGGGCGCTTGCCTCGACTGGCGCGGGGCGGGCCTCATCAGGCGTGAACACCGGACCGGCGAAGGGCGCCATGGCGCGCAGCAGCAGGCCGCCCGCCAGCACGCCGCTGTGACGCATCAGCAGCGCCGCCGCGATATTGGCCCCATTGGAAAAGCCCAGGGCTACGGGGGCCGGGAGGTGGTTGGCGGCGCAGGCGCGCTGGACGAAACCAGCGAGGTCAGCCGCCTGCCGGCGCAGGTCCGCCTCGTCAAGCCGGCCTTCGGCGAAGCGACGAAAGAAACGCGGCGCGCCGCCCTCCAGCACCTTGCCGCGCACCGACAGCAGCGGCGCGCCAGGGGCCAGCTGCTGCGCCAGCGGGATCAGGTCCCGTTCGTCTCCGCCGGTGCCGTGCAGCAGCAGCAACGGTCTGAGGTCTGCGGCGCCGGGCACGACAATATGGATGAAATCTCCAGCCTGGGCGGCTGTGTTGACCTGGGCCATGGCGGCCTCCTTTCTCGTGACGCGGCATGTCACGCGGTTCCGTAGCGCCAGCTTCAACCAGCGCCGTGAAACGCCGGCGAGGCCGCCGCGGCGCGTCTGGCGCTGGTGGGCGCCAGACGCTAACGCGGATCAGCTGTCGCCAAGGCTCGGCAGCGCCGCCTGGATGGCGTCACGGTGCGGTTCGAACTGCTGCGGCAGCTTCAGCGCTTCGCCCAGGGTTTCCAGCGGTTCATCTACCGTGAAGCCTGGCTCGTCGGTTGCGATTTCGAACAGCACGCCGCCAGGCTCACGGAAGTAGATCGAGCGGAAATACTGCCGGTCACGCTGCGCGGTGGGCCGCAGGCCGTGCTCGTCGATGAGCTTGCGCGCCAGTTCTGCCTGCGCCGCGTCATCGGCGGACCGGAAGGCGATGTGGTGCACGCTGCCGCGCCCCTGGTGGCCGCCCATGAAGTTGCCGGCTTCATGCAGATCAACCACCGAACGGCCGGCGCCCTCGCCCACCACATATCGCGTCACCGCGCCCTCGCGCCCGGCCTCGTGGAAGCCGAGGACATCGGTGAGGATGCGGGCGGTCGGACCGGCCTCACGCAGCAGAAGGGTGACGCCGTCAATGCCCGAGATGGCGTTGCTGGCTGGCACGCCGCCACCTTCATCGACAGCGCCCTCGGCGTCCGCGTCCCCCACAGGCTCGCCTGTCGCCACCAACGACAGCAGGGCCCCATCGGGATCCTGGAAGTCGAGAACGGTTTCGCCAAACCTGCGGCTGACGGTTTCGTGGGCGACGCCTTTTTCAAGCAGGCGATGCGCCCAATAGCCGATGGACCCCTGCGGCGCCCGGAACGTGGTGCGCAACGCATCGCCGATGCCGGCCCGACCAGCAGTGGCATTGGCCCAGGGGAAGAAGGTCATCAATGTGCCAGGCGCGCCGGAGCGGTCGCCAAAGTACAGATGCCAGTTCGCAGGATCGTCGAAATTGACCGTGCGCTTGACCAGGCGGAGCCCCAACACATCCACGTAAAACCGGCGGTTGCGCGCGGCGTCCCCTGCGATGGCGGTGACGTGGTGAATACCGTGGTTGGCCATGGCTCAGTCCTTTCATGGCTGGCGACAGTCCGTGTCGCCCGATTGGCTTGGGCGACATTTGAGCAGCCGAGGGCGTGATTGAAAGGTGCGGCTCCTTGCATCGGAGCAAAGCGACGATTGCGCTGGCGCGTCGTGGTTGACCCAGCCCAATCGAAGGCTGCACCAGGGCACTGGTGCTGTCCGGCCATCGCCGTAAGCAAGCTTGACAGCCTGGCAGGCCCATGCACATCATTATGATATAACATATAACAGTTATGGTTTGGGAGGACGCCTGATGCCGAATGTCACCCGCCGGACAATCATGTCCGCTGTTATGTCCACAGCTCTGGCAGTGGGCCTCGCGGCGCCAGGGCTCGCCCAGGACAGCAAGCCGATCCGCATCGGCGTTCCCACCGCAATCCAGCTGCAGATTGGCCGCGACGCCCAGACGGGCGTGCAAATGGCTATTGACGAGATCAACGCCGGCGGTGGGCTGCTTGGCCGCAAGCTGGAGATGGTGGTCGCCGATGAGACCGAGAATCCGGAGCAGGGCATCGCCGCCATCAAGAAACTGACAGCGGATGAAAAGGTCGATGTGCTGATTGGCGGCTACACCAGCGGCGTCACCCTCGCCCAGCTCCCTCACCTTGCCCGGTCCAAGACTATCTACATGGGCATTGGCGCGGCCTCGCCGGCGATCACCGCCCGGGTAAAGAGCGATTACGACAATTACAAATATATCTTTCGCTCCTTTCCGGTGCACGCTGGCCACCAGGCCCGTGGCCTCGTGGACTTCATCAGCGGCAAGCTGAAAGGTGAGATGGGGCTGTCGAAGATCGCCATCGTCGGCGAGAACGCCAAATGGGTGCAGGATCTCGCGCCAATTCTCAAGAAAGGGGCCATCGACGCTGGCGCCGAGGTGACGTTGACGGAGTTCTTCGACACCACGACGTCAGACTTCTCGCCGCTGCTGGCCAAGGTGAAGAACAGCGGCGCGCAATATCTGATCATCGTCCTGTCCCATGCCTCATCAGACGTGTTCGTCAAGCAATGGCATGACGCCCAGGCGCCGTTTCCGATCGGCGGCATCGATGTGAAGGGGCAGGATCAGGATTTCTATTCCCGCGTCAGCGGCAAGGCCCTGTCCGAGACCGTGGCCAATTTCACGGTGCGGGCCGACATCACGCCAAAAACCATCAAATTCTGGGATGAGTTTGTGAAGCGCGCAGGCACAGCGCCCGTCTACACCGGCGTCGGCGGCTATGATGCGGTTCACATTTACGCCGAGGCCGTGAAGCGCGCCAACAGCGTCAAACCTGAGGACGTAATCAAGGAGCTGGAAAAGACCAGCTACACCGGCGTGGCGGGCAAGGTCGAGTTCGATGAGAACCACGACGTAAAGGCCGGTCCAGGCTTCATCAACATGCTGTTCGCCCAATGGCGCGACAAAGGCGAGCGGGTGATCGTCTGGCCGAAAGCGCTGGCCAATGGCGAGATGATCCCGCCGCCCTGGCTCAAGAAATAGCCGGCATCGCCCGACGGCGCGGGCCCTGATCAGGTCGTAATGACCTGTGCGCCCACGCCGGCCGGAGTCGCGGGTTCGCCTGGCGCGGTGAGGCCAGGGGTCATCGCCAGGGGGCATCGCCAGGCGCCCGCCCCCCCGACCATGCTGCTCCGCCGACGCAGCGACACCAGCCGGCGCGACCATGCGGAACGCCGCATTCCACCAGTCGCCCAACGCGCCGCCCGGCGAACCGCAGGCAGGCTGTCTCCCGCATCCTTGCGCCGCCACCAAGGGGTGTTCATGCTCCAGATACTCATTTACGGCGCGGTGACCAGCGCCATCTACGCCATGCTGGCGGTCGGCTTTACGCTGATCTTTGGCGTCGCCCGTATCCTCAATCTGGCGCATGGCTCATTCTACGCCCTCGGCGCCTATTCCGCCTTCTTTCTGACGTCCGTGCTCAGCGTGCCGCTGCTGCCCGCCGCCGTGATCTCGGTGATGTTCGTGGCGTTGTTCGGCGTCGCCATGGAGCGCTTCCTGGTGCGTCCTTTGCGCAGCTCGCAACTGGCGGTTCTGATGATCACGCTCGCCGTGTCGCTGGCCGTCGAGCAGGCGCTATTCCTGATCTTCGGCTCAGAGTATCGCAACGTGCCGTCTTTCGTCGCCGACAAGGTGAGCCTGTTCGGGGTCGACATCTCCGGCCAGCGCCTGCTGGCGCTGGGCGTGGGCGTGGTGGTGCTGACCAGCCTGTGGCTGTTCATTCAGCGCACCCGGCTGGGCGCCGCCATCCTCGCCATCTCGCAGGATGCGGAAGCCGCCCGTTACATGGGCATTCCCACCGATCGCATCTTCTCACTGGTCATGGCGATCTCCGCTGGCACGGCGGCGCTGGCCGGCATCCTGGTGGCGCCGTTTCTCACCGTGCAGCCGACCATGGGGCTTCTGCCCATGGTCAAGGCTTTCGCCATCGTCATTGTCGGCGGGCTTGGCTCGATCCCCGGCAGCATCGTTGCAGCGCTCATGCTCGGCTATTCGGAGACCATCGTGGCCTATCTCATTTCCACAGCCTGGACCGAACTGGTGTCCCTGGTCGCGGTGGTGTTGACGCTGGTGCTAAGACCGGCCGGCATTTTTGGCCGCAGGGCGGCGTTCTGACATGAAGGCGCGCCCTGTTGATCTCGCCGGCGCCGCCGCGGTCATCGCCATCCTCGCCATCGCCCCCGTGCTGGCTGGGTCCAATTATCTCACTGGCGTTCTCACCGTCTGCCTGATTTACGCCATCTGGGCGAGCAGCTGGGATTTCATGTCCGGGCTCACCGGGCGGGAGAATTTCGGCCACGCGCTGTTCATTGGCGCCGGAGCTTACACCGCCGGCTTTCTCAGCAGCATCTGGCTGGCTAACCCGTGGTACAGCCTGCCGTTGTCCGTGGTTGTGGCGGCGGCGTTCGCGGTGCTGGTCGGCTTCCCGACCCTGCGGCTGCGCGGGCCGTATTTTGCCCTCGCCATGCTGTCCACCGCCGCGATCATGCAGCGGCTGATGCTGATTTTCTGGGAATACACCGGGGGCGAAGAGGGCATTTACGGGTTGGAGCCACTGATCCACGATCCCCTGCATTACTACTGGTTTGTGCTGGCCATTCTCGTCGTCACGGTGGCGTTGCTGACCATCGCCGCCCGCTCCAACTGGGGCCTGCTGCTCCGGGCGATCAGAGGCGACGAGGCGTCCTGTCAGGCTTCCGGCATCAACGTCACCTTCTACAAGATCACCTCGCTGATGGTCAGCGCCGGTTTCGCCGGCCTCGGCGGGGCGCTCTACGCCCACTACCAGCTGCAGGTCAGTCCGCCGCTGTTCTCGGTGGTGACATCCATCACGGTGATCATCATGGTCTATGTCGGCGGCATGGGCTCGATCTGGGGGCCGGCGCTGGGCGCCATCCTGCTGACGCTGCTGACGGAGATGCTGCGCGGCTTCGGCGAATACCGGCTCTGGGTCTATACAATCGTCCTGATCCTTATCCTGTTTTTCCTGCCCGGCGGGCTCGTGGCGCCGCTGTGGCGCCGTCTCACAGGAGGCCGGAGATGAGCGCCCCACTTCTTGAAGCGCGCCAGCTGCGCAAACGCTTTGGCGGCCTGGTGGCGGTCAAGGACGTCAGTTTCAGCGTTGATCAGGGCGAAATCGTCGGCATCCTTGGCCCCAATGGCGCCGGCAAGACCACGCTGTTCAACCTGATCACCGGCTTCATTCCGCCCGACAGCGGCGATGTGTTGCTGGAAGGGGCCTCGATCAGGGGCCTCGCCCCGTGGCGCGTCGTCAACCGGGGCCTCGCACGGACCTTTCAGCTCACCCGACCGTTTCTGGGCATGAGCGTCATCGAAAACCTGCTGGTCGCCAGCCAGGCGCCGCGCGTGCGCCACAAGGCCCATGGCGAGGAGCGGGCGCTGGCCATCCTCGACCAGGTCGGATTGCGAGATAAGGCCTACGGCCCGGTTGAGGTGCTGCCCTATGGCGATCTGCGGCGGCTGGAAATCGCACGGGCGCTGGCGACAGAACCGCAATTGCTGCTGCTCGACGAGCCATTTGCGGGCCTGGGTTCCAGCGAGATCACACCGCTGTCAGAGCTTATCCGGCGACTGCACCGGGATGAGGGACTGACCATCCTGATTATCGAACACAAATTGCGGGAGTTCATGGCCCTGACATCCAGGATCATCGCCCTCGACTTCGGCGAGGTCATCGCCGTCGGAGACCCCGCCGCCATCGTGCGCGATCCACGTGTGGTGGAGGCCTATATCGGACGCAGGGAGGGTGAAGGTGACGCTGCTTGAAGTTGCGGGCCTTCAGGTTCGCTATGGCAAGGCGCTGGCCGTTGAGTCCATCTCCCTGAAGGTGGCGGCCGGAGAGCTGGTCGGTGTGCTTGGCCCCAATGGCGCCGGCAAGACGACGCTGCTACGGGCCATCTCTGGCATGCTGCCGTTTGGGGGGCGCATTCGCTTTGATGGCGCTGACATTGCCGGCGTGCCGGCGCACCAGCTGGTGGGACGCGGCGTCTGCCATTGTCCCGAGGGGCGTCGGCTGTTTCCCGAACTGACCGTGCTGAAGAATCTCGAACTGGGCGCCTATCTGCGGAGCGATCGCGACGGCATCCGCGCGGATCTGGACATGATCTACGGGCTATTTCCAGTGTTGCGCGACCGGCGCAGCCAGCAGGCCAGCACCCTGTCCGGCGGCGAGCAGCAGATGGTGGCGATTGGCCGGGCGCTGATGGGCCGGCCGCGCTTGTTGCTGCTGGATGAGCCTTCTGTCGGCATCGCCCACAAGTTGAAGATGCAGATCTTTGACGCCATCGCCGAGATCCGGCGGCGCGGCGCGGCGATCCTGGTTGTCGAGCAGGACGCGGCCTCGACCCTAGCGATCGTCGATCGCGCCTATGTTCTCGAGCACGGTCGCGCCGTGCGCGAGGGCAGCGCGACCGAGATGCAGGGCGATGACTACATCAGGCAGGTCTATCTCGGCGTGTAGCTGTGCTTGCGCATGACCCCCAATCGCCTTTGGCGCCCGCCCCAGGAGCCCTGCGCAACCCGGGGGCGCAGCCTTTGGCAGCCTGCTTCGCGAGGGGCCGCCTTTGCCGGGTCCAGTCCGCCGCCCGCCTGGCCATTTGCGGCTGCCTCTGACCTATTGAATACGCAGCGACGCATCAAAAAAGGCCCGGGCTGATGTGCCCGGGCCTCCCTGTCGTGTCGTGCTGGCGCAGCGTGTTCAGCCGCGCTTGCGGTCCATGAAGGCGTTGAACTCGCCGACGATGCCGCGACGGAATAGCAGCACGCAGATGACGAAGATCGAGCCGATCACCACCGGAACCGGGAGCGACGAGGTCGCGAGGTAGTTCTCGAGGCTGACCACCAGCACGGCCCCGACGATGGGACCCATCAGCGTGCCAATGCCGCCGAGCAGGGTCATCAGCACCACTTCGCCCGACATCTGGAAGCCGACGTCGGTCAGCGAAGCCAGCTGGAACACGATCGCCTTGGTGGCGCCGGCGAGGCCAGCCAGCGCCGCCGAGATGACGAAGGCGCCTAGCTTGTAGCGCGAGACGCGATACCCCAGCGAAATGGCGCGCTGTTCGTTCTCGCGAATGGCCTTCAGGATCGAGCCGAAGGGCGAATGCACCACGCGCCAGATGATGAAAAAGCCGATGACGAACACCGCGGCGACGAAATAGTACATGTTCAGCGAGCTGGAGAGGTCGATGAAACCGAACAGCTTGCCGCGCGGCACGCCCTGGATGCCGTCTTCGCCGCCGGTGAACGGCGCCTGCAGGCAGAAGAAGAAGAACATCTGCGCCAGCGCCATGGTGATCATGGCGAAGTAGATGCCCTGACGCTTGATGGCGACATAGCCGAACACCAGGCCCATGGCGGCGGCGAACGCCGTGCCGCCGAGGATCGCCAGCTCGGGCGGGAAGCCCCAGGCCTTGATCGAATAAGCGCTGATGTAGGCCGCGCCGCCGAAGAAGGCGGCATGACCGAACGACAGGAGGCCGACATAGCCAAGCAACAGGTTGAACGCCGCCGCGAACAGGGCGAAGCACAACACCTTCATGACGAAGACGGGATAAATCAGGAAGGGCGCGACGAGGATCAGCAGCAGGCCGATGATCAGCAGCGCCACCGTGCGCGACGAGGTCTTGTTACCGATAGCCACATCTGCAGCGTTCGGTGAAACGGCTTTCGTAGCCATTGATTATTCCTTCCCGAACAGGCCAGCCGGGCGCAGCAGCAGCACCAGCACCATGATGACGAAGATGACCGTGCTCGACGCTTCCGGATAGAACACCTTGGTCAGGCCCTCGACCAGACCCAGCATATAGCCGGTGACGACGGCGCCCATGATCGAGCCCATGCCGCCGATCACCACCACCGCGAAGACGATAATGACGATGTTCTGACCCATCAGCGGGCTGACCTGGTACACCGGGGCAGCGAGCACGCCGGCAAGGCCAGCGAGACCGGCGCCAATGGCGTAGGTCAGGGTCAGCAGGCGCGGAACGTTGACGCCGAAGGCCTGCACGAGGGTCGGGTTCTCGGTCGCGGCGCGCAGATAGGCGCCGAATTTGGTCTTCTCGATCAGCAGCCAGGTCGCCAGACAGACGACGATCGACGCCACGATCACGAATGCGCGGTACTTCGGCAGGATCATGAAGCCGAGATTGAACGCGCCCTGGAAGGTGGAGGGGATCGAATAGGGCTGACCCGAAGTGCCATACCAGTGGCGGAACAGGCCTTCGATCACCAGCGCCAGACCAAAGGTCAGCAGCAGGCCATACAGATGGTCGAGCTGGTAGATGCGCGACAGCAGCAGTTTCTCGATGACCACGCCGACGAGCGCGACGCCAAGCGGGGCGAGCACTAGCGCCGGCCAGAAGCCGATGCCAGCATAGCGCAGCAGGAACCAGGCGAAGAATGCGCCCAGCATGTACTGCGCGCCGTGCGCGAAGTTAATGACGCGAAGCATGCCGAAAATGACCGCGAGGCCAAGGCTCAGCATGGCGTAGAAAGAGCCGTTGATCAGTCCGATGAGGAGCTGCCCCATCAGGGCCGGCAATGAAATTCCAAAGACGGTTACCATGAGCGGGGCGCCTTACAGACCGAGAGTTTCGTTGAGGCTTTCCATCCGGCCCTCGAGTTCATCCGCACGGAATGAATCGATCATGTGGCCGTCTTCCATCACATAGAAGCGGTCGGCCACCTTGCGGGCGAAACGGAAGTTCTGCTCGACGAGGAGGATGGTCATGCCCTTTTCCTTGAGGGCGCGAATGACGTCGCCGATCCGCTGCACGATCACCGGCGCGAGGCCTTCGGTCGGCTCGTCCAGCAACAGGATATTGGCCCCCGTGCGCAGGATGCGCGCGATCGCCAGCATCTGCTGCTCGCCGCCGGAGAGCTTGGTGCCCTGGCTGTAGCGGCGCTCGGCGAGGTTTGGGAACAGCTGGTAGATCTCGTCGAGCGAAAAGCCGCCATCCGCCACCTTGGGCGGCAGCATCAGGTTTTCATGCACATTGAGACCCGAGAAGATACCGCGCTCTTCCGGCACGAAACCCAGGCCGGCATAGGCCACGTCGTGCAGCGGCATGGCCATGAGGTCCTTGCCCTGCAGGGTTATCGAGCCCTGGCGCTTGCGCAGCACGCCCATGATCGACTTCAGCGTCGTCGTCTTGCCGGCGCCGTTGCGGCCAAGCAGCGTGACGGTCTCGCCGCGATGCACCTTCAGGTCAACGCCGTGCAGCACATGGCTTTCGCCATACCAGGCCTGAAGGCCTTTCACCTCAAGCAATGGCTCAGTCATGCTCGGACCCCATGTAAGCTTCGCGGACGCGCGGGTCCTGGCTGACGGTCTGATAGTCGCCCTCAGCGAGGATCTCGCCACGCTGCAACACGGTGACCGCATCGCAGAGGTCTTCGACCACATGGAGATTGTGCTCGACCATGACGACCGTGCGCCCCTGGGCCGCCTGGCGGATCAGGTCGGCGATATGGCCAATGTCCTCATGGGCCATGCCCGCCATGGGCTCGTCGAGCAGCATCACGTCGGGCTCGAGCGCCAGCGTGGCGGCGAGCTCAAGCGCGCGCTTGCGTCCATAGGGCAGCTCGCCGGCGGTGTGACCGATGAAGCTTTCAAGGCCAACCGATTTCACCAGCTCATAGGCGCGGTCATTCAGCACCGAAAGGCTGCTGTCCGGCTTCCAGAACTGGGTGGCGAGGTTGCCGGGCCGCTGCAGGGCGATGCGCACGTTCTCCAGCACGGAAAGGCTGGGGAACACCGCTGAAATCTGGAACGAGCGCACGACGCCGAGGCGGGAAATCTCCGCCGGCGCAAGGCCGGTGATGTCGCGCCCGCGATAGGTGATGACGCCGCGCGTCGGTTGCAGAAACTTGGTGAGCAGGTTGAAGCACGTGGTCTTGCCCGCGCCGTTAGGGCCGATCAACGCATGGATCGACCCCTCGCGCACCGCAAGATCGACGTCCTTGACCGCAACGAAGCCCTTGAACTCTTTGGTAAGCCCCTTGGCGGACAGGACAATGCCGCCGGCAGCCCCCCCGGAAGCGGAGCCGCCGTTATGATGGTGTGTGTGTGATGTCATCTCAGTTCGCCAGCGGGCAGCCGCTCTCCTTGACGGTCATGAAAGCCTGATCGCCCGGAATGGTCGCCAGGAGTTTGTAATAGTCGAATGGTTTGGTGCTTTCGGCAGGCTTCTTCACCTCGAACAGGTACATGTCGTGCACCATGCGGCCGTTAGGCAGCACCTTGCCGTTGCGGCTGAATGCATCCTCAACCGGCAATTCTCGCAATTTGGCGGCGACAGCATCGGCATTGTCCGTGCCTGCCGCCTCGATGGCCTTGAGGTACTGGCGGACAGCCGAATAGGTGCCAGCCTGGATCATGTTGGGCATGCGGCCTGTGGCCTTCATGTAGCGCTCGCCAAACGCGCGCGCCTTGTCATCAAGGTCCCAGTAGAAGCCCTCAGACAGAACCAGACCGTTGGCGGCTGGCAGGCCGAGGCCGTGCACCTCAGACAGAGTGACGAGCAGCGACGCCAGGCGCTGTCCGCCCTGGACGATGCCGAATTCCGCCGCCGCCTTGATGGCGTTCGACGTGTCCATCCCCGCATTGGCGAGGCCGATGACCTTGGCGCCGGAGCTTTGCGCCTGAAGCAGGAATGACGAGAAATCCGAGGTGTTAAGCGGGTGACGCACCTGCCCCAGCACCTTGCCGCCCTTGGACGTCACGAATTTTGCCGTCTGCTCCTCAAGAGAATGGCCGAATGCGTAGTCGGCGGTGAGGAAGAACCAGTCCTTGCCGCCCTGATCAACCAGCGCGCCGCCGACGCCCTTGGCCATGGCGTAGGTGTCGAACGCCCAGTGAAAGCCGTAAGGGGAGCACTGCTTGCCGGTCAGCTCCGACGTGGCGGCGCCCGTAACGATATTGATGCGCTTCTTCTCGCGCGTCAGCTGCTGCACCGCCAGCGCAGCCGAGGACGAGGTCAGCTCGACGATCGCGTCGACCTTGTCGGCGTCATACCACTGGCGGGCAATGCTGGAGGCGATGTCGGCCTTGTTTTGATGGTCGGCGTCGACCAGCTGCACGGGCACGCCCAGCACCTTGCCGCCCACATCCTCAATGGCCAGACGCGCCGCAGCGACCGAGCCCTTGCCGCCAAAGTCGGCGTAGACGCCGGACTGGTCGTTCAGCACGCCGATCCGGACAATATTGTCGGAGAACTTGCCTGTCTGGGCGCTGGCGCCTGGTTCCGCTGCGGAAGCCAAACCTGTCACCCCGACAGCCAGCGCCGCCGCGCACGCGAATCGACTGACCAGGGCGCATTTTCTGACCATTTCAGCCATTTTTCGCCTCCTCTACGGGCATAGCCCATCCAGCTGATCCGACCAGGGTTGACGTCAGCGCATAGATCAACCGCTTGGTAGAACCCTAATGACCTTGCTTTACAGCGACTTGTCAAGGCAGCCCGCCTTGAATCGGACACAGCTTCGACCAATTGATCAACAGCATGTTATTATTCCGCCGTTCGCCACAATTCGACGTTCTGGTCGGTTGTAAATTTCGGACAATCGTGAGTGCGTCCTGGCCCGTAAGTGATCTGGCCGCGTATTAAGGTTGCGCGATAGCAACCCTGCCCTCAATCGGCCAAAAAATCACGGTTTTGACGATCCGCAGTTTGAGCTTGCCATCGGACAGCCGCCGTGGCGCGCCAGGATGGATGGGCGAAGCGGCTCACGCTGCTGCAAGGGCAAGGGAGAATAGAGTGGCGGACAACAGCAAGCTGGAACCGAAGGCCCCGGCGGAGCCCTCCGCCAGCGCAGGCAAAGCCGCCGGCGCCTCGCCCGCATCGGAGACCAAGGCCGCAAAGCCAGCCGTGGCCGCCGCTCCGCCCAAAGCTCAAGCCGGGCTGACGACTGACCCGAAGGCGCCAACGGACCCCACGCTCCCGACCGCCGCTGGCGCAGGCAAGGCTGGCGCGACCAGTCCCCGCCATGGCGGAAAACCTGTGACCTCAGACTCCGCGACGCCCCCTTCAGGCTCACGCGCGGC
This sequence comes from Camelimonas sp. FR25, assembly GCF_059740505.1. Taxonomy (NCBI): domain Bacteria; kingdom Pseudomonadati; phylum Pseudomonadota; class Alphaproteobacteria; order Hyphomicrobiales; family Chelatococcaceae; genus Camelimonas; species Camelimonas sp. FR25. Next base: position 87,592 of record NZ_JCAWFG010000078.1, read on the forward strand.
AGATGTCGTTTCAGCGGCAGCCGGTGGGAGCGACACATCTGCTGTTACGACAAAGAACCAGGCGCCATCGCCTATGGTCGACGCGCGGGACCGGATCGGCGCTGGCGCAGCGCCGTCCGCCGCCGCAACCGCCACGGAGCCCGGTGCTGACACGAGCGCCCGAACCGAACCTTACAGACCATCGCAGCCACAATCAGACTGGAAGCCGGGCCAGCGCGGGGGCGACGCAGCCGCGTCCGCTCCGGCAAGTGCAGGCGCTTCGCCATCTACCGTCAAACCACTTGCGCTCGGCGCACTTGGCGGCGCCGCAATGGCGCTGCTGATCAGCTGGCTGGCGGCGCCCGGGCAGCCCGCCGCGCCGCAGCCGGCGGGCGACGGCAAGATCGCGACGGCGCTTGAGGAGATCGAGAAAGAGCGCGCCGCTACATCGTCCCGGTCTACTGCGGCTGAGCGTGCGGCGGCGGACCTCGCCGCGCGCATCACCGCCCTTGAGCAGAAGTCCGGCGGCGCCGATCAGCCGTCAGACCGCGTAGCCGCACGCGTCAAGTCCGTTGAAGACCGGATCACCGCGCTGGAAAGCGCTGATAAGGCCCGGTCAGCGCAGCCATCGGCGACGGCCAGCAATAGTCATCCAGACACTGTCGTCGCGCTCAACCGGCGCATTGAGGCGCTCGAGCAGCGCATTGCAGCCCTGGCGACACGGCCTGTGGATCCGTCTGCGCCATCGGCGATCGATCGTGACGGGCCGGCGCGGTTGCCGGCGCCTCCGGCCGCGACAGCCCATGGCGACAACGGCGTTGCAACACAGGCGCTCCGACCGCCAGCGCCGATCCCGGAGCCCCCGCTGACGGCGCCGGCGGCGCTGGTGCGCGGTTGGGTATTGCATAATGTGTCGGGGGGCGTCGCCGTGCTCGAAGGCCGTAGTGCTGGCGTGGTTGAAGTGCGGCGGGGCCAGAATGTCGCCGGTCTCGGCCGCATTATCAGCATCGACCGGCGCGGCTCGATCTGGGTCGTCGCCACCGAACGTGGCGTTATCACCGCGCCGGCCTATTAGAGGCCTCGCGCGCCAACGCCTGTCGCCTGTCAGGATGACAGCGCCAAGGCGCCAAAGCTGCTTGACGCTTACGCCTGTCAGGCGTAAGCCACGGGTACATCGTGGTGATTTGGCCGGCCGGCTTGCAGCCACGTTAAATAATTCGCTAAAGGGCCGTGGACGGTTTTTGATCGACCCGGCTTTTGTCAGGCCGGGTTTTTTCATGTCCGCCCGGGTCGCGGCGCGGAGCGTGTCACACGCTCCCACCCTGGCTCCGACGGAGCGATGCCAGCGTCTGCGCTGGATCAAGGGCCCTGCGGGGCCAAGCTGTCGGGAGACTATTGTGGCTATCAACCGCCCCCTCCGCCCTGAATCCCGTCTGGTGCACGCGGGAACCTTGCGCTCGCAGTTTGGCGAGACCTCCGAGGCGATGTTCCTGACCCAGGGGCATGTTTACCAGTCAGCTGAAGAGTGCGAGGCGCGCTTCAAGGGCGAATTGCCAGGGTTCCTTTACTCCCGCTTTTCCAACCCGACCGTGGAAATGTTTGAGCAGCGCATGGCTGCCCTGGAAGGCGCCGAAGCTGCGCGCGCCACCGCATCCGGCATGGCGGCGGTGACCGCAGCCCTGCTCGCCCAGGTCAGCGCTGGCGATCATGTGATTGCAGCCAAGGCGTTGTTCGGCTCGTCGCGCTGGCTCACCGATGAGCTGCTGCCCCGCTATGGCGTGGCGGTTTCGCTGGTGGATGGCGAAGACCTCGACCAGTGGCGGGCGGCAGTGCGCCCCAACACCCGCACAGCGCTGATTGAGAGCCCGGCCAACCCTACGCTCTCGATCGTCGATATCGCCGGTGTCGCGGAGATCGTCCACGCTGTCGGCGCCACGCTGATGGTCGACAATGTGTTCGCCACGCCGATCTGGCAGAGCCCGCTTGAGTTGGGCGCCGATTGCGTCATCTATTCCACCACCAAGCACATTGATGGCCAGGGCCGCTGCCTGGGCGGCGTCATCCTCGGCAGCCACGAATTCATCAACGCCCACATCTTCAACTTCCTGCGCCAGACCGGACCGGCGATGTCGCCGTTTAACGCCTGGGTCATGCTGAAGGGTCTTGAGACGCTTGCGGTGCGGGTGCGCCAGCAGACCGCCAACGCCGCCGCGGTAGCTGACGCCCTGGCGACGCACCCCAAGGTGACGCGTCTGGTGTATCCCGGGCGCGCCGACCATCCGCAGGCAGACCTCATCGCCAGGCAAATGCGCGCGGGGTCGACCCTGCTGGCGCTGGAGGTTGAGGGCGGCAAGCAGGGCGCGTTCCGCTTCATGAACGCGCTGTCGCTGGTCAAGATCTCCAACAATCTCGGCGACGCCAAGAGCCTGATCACCCACCCCGCCACCACGACGCACCAGCGCTTTGATGACGCCACGCGCGCGGCCATGGGCGTGTCGGATGGCCTGCTCAGGCTGTCGGTTGGCCTTGAGCACCACGACGACCTGATCGCTGACCTGACGGACGCGCTCGATCGCCTGTGACACCGGCCTTAGGGCAAGAGTGGGGCGCCGCCGCCCCTGCGGCTTGCCCCTCCTGGTCAGGCCCGCGCGGCGCTCTTTGCCGCCAGTGCGCCCGCTGTGTTAACACAGCGTGGCGCGCCGGGCCGTCGGACTGGCGCGCCTGTTCGAGCTGGGCGCGCCATGACTTCTGCGGAGCATGGTCCACCCGGCGACCGCGACGGCCAGACACAGGGCCGCAGACCTGACGTCATATGACTGTCGCGCCAGCCTGCCCTCGCGGCATGTGGCGCGGGGCGGCGGGTTCCAGGCGCCACCGTAAAGATGCGAGCCAACGCCATGCAGACCTTCTTCGTTCAGATCAAATGCAAGCTGGGCCAGACCTACGCTGTGGCCAGCGCCCTGGCTGATCGGGAGATTGCATCCGAGATTTATTCCATCGCCGGCGACTTTGATATTATCGCCAAGTTTCACGTCGATCGTGAGGTCGATATCGGCCATTTCGTCGCCGAGAAGGTTCAGCCCATCGCGGGCATCGCTGATACGCGAACGCTGATCACCTTCAAGGCGTTCTGAGCGCAGGCCTCACCCCGGGCTCGTCGGGAAGCCACGGCGGCAGCCCTGCGGGCATCACGGACGGCCACAGAGAGCACGATCTTGCAAGATACTCCCTCGCAGGGCGCCGTCAGTCGCCTGCCGGCCGCGCCAGGCACGATCGCCGACGTCCCTTCGCCGACCATCGCCTTCCTGATCACCGAGGACTGGTTCTTCTGCTCACACTTCCTGCCCATGGCGCGCGCGGCGCGCGAGATGGGCATGGATGTGGTGGTGATCACGCGGGTGCGCGCGCATCAACAAATGATCGAGGCGACCGGGGCGCGGGTCATCGCCCTTGAGGCCGAGCGAAAGAGTCTCAATCCGCTGGCCGTCCTGGCAAATATCGCCCGCCTCCGCGCCATCCTGCGCCAGGTTCAGCCCGATATCCTACATATGATCGCCCTCAGACCGATCCTGCTTGGCGGCCTTGCGGCGCGATCAACCGGCATTGCCCGACGCGTCTATGCCCTCACCGGCCTTGGCTTTCTCGGGGCGCGCCAGGATGCGCTGGGCATGACCGCCGCGCGAGCGATCCGCGCGCTGTTGCGCGGACCACTCGAAAACGCCACGACCCGCTATCTGTTTGAAAACCCTGACGACGCCGTGGGATTGCGGCTGTCGCCCAATGACCCGCGCGTCGTGCTGGTCGGCGGCGCAGGCGTCGATCCAGATGAATTCACGCCGACGCCGCAACCTGAAGGGGCCGCGCTGCGCGTCGCCATGGTCGCGCGCATGCTATGGTCAAAGGGCGTGGATCTCGCGGTGGCGGCGGTGCAGATGGCCCGAAACCAGGGGGCCGACGTGACGCTGTCGCTGTATGGCGCGCCCGATCCATCCAACCCCAAAGCGATTCCGGAGGAGACCCTGCGCCAGTGGAGCGCCCTCCCGGGTGTGACATGGCATGGCCGCACCAGTGATATCGCTGGCGTATGGCGCGACCATCATGTGGCGCTGCTGCCCTCGCGCGGTGGCGAAGGCCTGCCACGCACCTTGCTGGAGGCCGCAGCCTGTGGTCGGGGCATTGTCACCACCGATGTCCCGGGCTGCCGCCTGTTTGTTCGCGATGGCGTGGACGGCTTTATCGCGCCGCCTGACGATGCAAGGGCAATTGCCCACGCACTGACGCGGCTTGCCGATGACCGTGCTTTCACCCTTCAATGCGGCGAGAACGCTCGCGCGCGTCTGCTGTCTGGTTTCACCGAACGCCATGTGATGGATGCGGTGAAGGCTATGTACGCCGGATTGCTGGCGCAGAAACCCGGAGCCGCCTTTTGAACGCCACCACCGCCGCCCGCCTGATCGAGGACCGTGAGGCGTTCATCAGGACCCACACCGAGGTTACGCCAGTTCCGCATGCGCCGGAGATCTCGCTCCATCTGGCGACTGAGGCGACGGAGCTGTGGCGCAAGACTGAAGAAGAGCTTGGCGAGATCGGTTTGCCGCCGCCGTTCTGGGCCTTTGCCTGGGCGGGTGGTCAGGCGCTGGCGCGGCATGTCCTCGACCATCCCGAACTGGTGCGCGGCAAGAACGTGCTCGATTTCGCCTCTGGCTCAGGCCTTGTCGGCGTCGCCGCCGCGCGGGCGGGAGCTGTCATGGTGGAAGCAGTGGATATCGATCCGTTCTCCGCCAGCGCCATCGCCATCAACGCCGCCCTCAACAAGGTGGACCTGCGCGTGCGGACCGACAATCTGCTTGGCCGGTACAGCGGCGGCGGCTGGTCGGAACATGACTGGGTCGATGAGGGCTGGGACGTCATCCTGGCGGGCGACATCTGCTACGAACGTGATCTGGCCGCCCGGGTCATCGCCTGGCTTGAAGCCTTGGCGAACCGGGGGGCGGATGTGCTGATCGGTGATCCGGGCCGCTCCTATTTGCCAAAGCAGCGCCTTGAACAGATCGCTCTGTATGAAGTGCCGGTGACGCGTGAGCTGGAAGACAGCGAGGTGAAGCGCACCTGCGTGTGGCGGCTGAAGCGGGCCTGACATGGAGCAACGCCACAGCTGCTCGAGCTGTCGCCGGGCAGCCGGCGGTTGCGTGGCATCGGGCGGCTCCCCATTGTATCAGCCACAGGCCAAGTTCGATTACCGCTCAAAGGGTGGCACTGGCGAGCGGTTGGCTGCCATTTGGCGGTGACCAGCGATGTCGCGTCTCGCGGCGCGCTGGCGCCACACGGACGCGCGCTCGGGTTCTGTGGTACCGTGTAGGCGGGACTTTGGGCCTAGGGGCAGGACGCCCTTGGGAAGAAAGCCCTTGGCTAGGACGCGCTTGGGTAAAACGCCCTTGGGCAGGCTCGAACTGATGGGACCATGACAATGGGACGCGGCCACAGCGACACGGACCACAGCCCTGCGCCTTCTCAGGCGTCGCAGGGATACGGGTCGCACGGCCATGGTGAGCACTCACACCATAGCCATGGCCCCGATGCCGGGCATGCCCATGGTGACTGCGCCCATGCCGCCGAGCGCGCGGAGCAGGCGCCCCGCGCCCTGGCGGATGCGGAGCGGCTTTGCCTCGAACGCGGCGTCAGGCTGACGGAGCTGCGACGCTCGGTGCTGGCGGCGCTGTATGAGACGCACCGTCCGTTGGGCGCTTACGATCTGGCTGAAATCCTCGCCGACCGTACGTCGAAGCGTATCGCGCCAATCAGCGTCTATCGCGTGCTCGAGTTTTTGACCGAGCAAGGCTTCGTCCATCGGCTGGTGACGCGCAACGCCTTCATCGCCTGCCCGCATCAGCACGCGGCGGATGATGTGACGGTGTTTCTGATCTGCTCGGCATGCGGTGGCGTCGACGAGATTGAATCGTCCGGAATCAATGCCGCCATCAATGGCGTGCTGAAATCGTCCCGCTTCCGGCCTGCGGCCAAGATCGTCGAGATTGACGGCGTTTGCGCCCATTGTCAGGGGCCGGAAGCGCAGGGCACCAGCGCTTGAGCCGAACTGATTGCGCCACATTTGACCGCGAACGAGCAGCAAGGCACAACGCGGCCCTTCATGTTTTGGCGCTGGAAGGGATCGTCGGGATTTTTTCCAACTCTGGTCAGGCGCTACGGACAGCTTCGCTGTCAGATTTAAGTCGATGCGCCGGGAGGGCCGCCGGGCAATCAGCTGGTTTGCTCCTGTCGCCCGGTTATTTGGCTCACGCGCGGCGCGTGACGACAGCCGCTGGACACCATGATCATGCTTTCTCAGTCCGTTTCGGCCACTGGCGCCGCTCACGCAGGGCGGCTTCCGCCCTTTGACGCTGGATTTGGCGTTTATGTGCACTGGCCCTTCTGCGCGTCGAAATGTCCGTATTGCGATTTTAACAGCCATGTCCGGCGCGCGCCGGTCGATGAAGCGCGCTTTGTTGGGGCGTTCAGGACCGAGCTGGCGCATCGCGCCGCTATCGCGCCCGGGCGACGGGTGACCAGCATATTCTTCGGCGGCGGCACCCCTTCACTCATGCAGGGCGCGACCGTGGCGGCGATCATCGACGCCATCGCAGAATGCTGGAGCGTGGCGCCGGATGCCGAGATTACGCTCGAAGCAAACCCCACCAGCGTCGAGGCCGGGCGGTTCCGGGATTATCGCGCCGCCGGGGTCAACCGGGTGTCGCTTGGCGTGCAGGCGCTCAACAATCCCGATCTCAAGCGGCTCGGCCGCCTCCATAGCGCCGAGGAGGCGCTGGCGGCGGTGCGTGTGGCGGCCAGCATCTTCGCGCGCTATTCGTTCGACCTGATCTACGCCAGGCCGGAACAGACGGCGGAGCAGTGGCGGCAGGAGCTGGAAGAGGCGATCTCGCATGCCGTGGAGCATCTGTCGCTGTATCAGCTAACCATTGAGCCAGGCACCTGGTTTGATCGTCTGTACCGCGCCGGCAAACTGACGACGCCAGACGAGGAGCTGGCCCGGGCGCTGTGGGATGTGACCCAGGAGGTTTGCGACCGGCATGGCATGCCAGCCTACGAGGTCTCCAATCATGCCCGCCCAGGCGCCGAAAGCCGCCACAACCAGGTGTACTGGCGCTATGGCGAATACGCTGGCGTCGGCCCAGGCGCCCATGGTCGCCTGTTTGGGCCTGAGGGACGCCTCGCCATGTCGACAGAGCTGTCGCCCGAGAAATGGCTCGATATGGTGGAGGCGCAAGGCCATGGCCTCACCGAGAACGAGCTGCTCGACCCAATCGCCCAGGGCGATGAATATCTGGTCATGGGCTTGCGGCTGCGGGAAGGCATTTTGCCTGCGCGCTACAAGGCGCTATCTGGCAGGACGCTGGACGAGCGGCAGCTGGGCTATCTGCTTGAAGATGGCCTCGTCAGGCTGAACGGTGATCGCCTCGCGATCACCGACAAGGGCTTTCCCCTGCTCAACGCCGTCATCAGCCAGCTGGCGCGGTAGCCTGCCCCCATCATCGCGCCGGGAGCGTGGTCAGACCTTTGTCAGCGCGCGTGAGTCAGCAGGGTTATACGCACCGATCGATGTGGCGCATCCGTCGGATGGGAAAGCGCGTGATCGCCGTGCTATGACTGGCGGCGGGCCTTTGTCGCGCCCGGTGCTGCCTGCTGCAGGCGATAGCGGCGCAGCCGTGCCTGACCAGGCCCCTCGCGATGCAGCACCTCTTTACTTTTCTGGGCAGTGCCTGCGGGCGCCGGAGAGCACATGACAGATTCGGCCAGATCGTCTTCCAGAACAGGCGCTACACGCGAGCAGTCGCCCGCCCGGTTCACCGCCTTCGGCCTCGCCGCCGAGGCCGAGCGGATCGCCCCAGGCCTGCATCTGGTCGCCACGCCAATTGGCAATCTCAAGGACATTTCGTTTCGCGCCCTGTCGACGCTGGCCGCCGCCGACGCCATCCTGGCCGAGGACACCCGCGTCACCCGTGTGCTGCTCGCCCATTACGGCATCACCACGCCGCTGCTGAACTATCACGAGCACAACGCCGCCCAGATGCGGCCAAAGATCATGGCGCGGCTTGAAGAGGGCAAGGCGCTGGCGCTGGTGTCCGACGCAGGAACGCCGCTGGTCTCCGACCCCGGACACAAGCTGGTCGATGAAGCGCTGGAGCGGGGCTTCAATGTCACGGCAGTGCCCGGCGCCTCAGCGGTCCTGACCGGCCTGGTCTTGTCCGGGCTGCCCATGGATGCCTTTTTTTTCGGCGGCTTCCTGCCGACAAAATCGGCGGCACGCAAACATCGTTTGCTTGAGCTGGCGGCCATCCCGGCGACGCTGGCGTTCTTTGAATCGCCGCAGCGGGTCGGCGACATGCTTGCGGACGCCGCCGAGGTGCTCGGCGCCCGGCCAGCCGCCGTGGCGCGCGAGCTCACCAAGATGTTCGAGAATGTGCGGCGGGGAACGCTGGGTGAGTTGGCCCGCCGCTATGCCGAGGACGGCCCGCCGCGCGGCGAGATCGTCGTGGTGATTGGAGGACCGGATCGGGCGCAGGCGGCGCTGGACGCCAGTGCGACGATTGATGATCGCCTGCGCGCCCTGCTCGGTGATCATTCGATGAAGGAGGCGGTGGCGCTGGTCACCGCCCAGACCGGCCTGCCGCGCAAGGAAGTATATGCCAGGGCCCTGCTTCTGGCGCGGGCCAGCGAGACTGATTGATGGCGCCCGCGCCGGCCCGCCGCTCCTCCACTGGGCCGCGCCGGCGCAATGACAGCGCCCTCACCGGTCAGCGTACAGAAGCGTTGGCGGCGTGGCTGTTGCGGGCCAAGGGTTATCGCATTCTGGACCGGCGCTTTCGCGCCGGTTCGGGTGAAATTGACCTGATCGCTGCGCGTGGCGGCACCATCGCCATCGTCGAGGTCAAGGCCCGGCGGCAGATGGATGAGGTGCTCGCCGCCATCAGCCAGGACAAGCTGCGGCGCATCGCCCACGCCACCGCCATCTGGCTGGCCCGTCACCCCAGCCTTGCACAGCGCACTATCCGGTTTGACGCCATCTTCGTCAGCGACGCGTCGCTGCGCGCATTTCTGGATGGCTCATTCCGGCTGCCGCGACACATCCCCAATGTTGCAAGCCTGCCATTGCGCGGCTGATCATGACGGTGGCGGCAGGCATGTGCGCGCTGCGTCCCATGCTCATTGCGCGCAGCCGTGCGGACCGCCATAACTTTCTCAGGCGCCACATCGGCGCAACCGGCAACGCAGTCACGAGAGGCCGACATGGTCCTGAATGTTGCGGTCCAGATGGACCCGATTGAGCGCATCAATATCGCAGGCGATTCCACCTTCGCCATGCTGCTCGAGGCGCAGGCCCGTGGTCATCGCCTGTTTTATTACACGCCGGACAGCCTCTCGATGCGCAATGGCGTCGTCAGCGCGCCAATGCAGGCGCTGCAGGTGCGCGACGTCGCTGGTGACCATGTCACCCTTGGCGACCCCGAGCGCATCCCGGTTGAGCAGATGGATGTGGTGCTGATGCGCCAGGATCCGCCATTCGACCTGGCCTATATCACGGCGACGCATCTGCTGGAGCGCGTTCACCCAAAGGTGCTGGTGGTCAATGATCCCGCCCAGGTGCGCAACGCGCCTGAGAAAATCTTCGTGACGCAGTTCCCGCAGCTGATGCCGCCCACGCTGATCAGCCGCAACAAGGCGGAGATCGAGGATTTCCGCAAGGAATACGGCGCCATCGTCATGAAGCCGCTGCACGGCCATGGTGGCGCGGCCGTGCTGCGCGTTCTGCCGGAGGACCCGAACTTCGGCTCGATGTTCGACCTGTTCTCCGTGACCTTCAAGGAACCCTGGGTCATCCAGCGCTTCGTTCCGGAAGTGACCGAGGGCGACAAGCGCATCATTCTGGTCGAGGGCAAGGCGCTTGGCGCGGTTAATCGCGTACCGGCGCCCAATGACATCCGCTCCAATATGGTGCGCGGCGGCGCGGCCAACGCCACCGAACTGACTGAGCGGGAGCGGGAGATCTGTGAGGTGATCGGCCCGGAGCTGGCGAAGCGCGGTCTGATCTTCGTGGGCATCGACGTCATCAATGGCAATCTGACCGAGATCAACGTCACCTCGCCTACGGGCATCCGCGCCATCCGTCGCATTGGCGGCCCGGATCTTGCTTCTGCGATGTGGAATGCGATCGAGGCGCGCAGGTCCTGATCGCCCGCCATGCAGCGCCAGGCGCCGTGCTGACGGGTGGTGCGCGCCCACAACGGAGAACGCCAGTTGAGCCTCGGGTCTGAAGTCGCCGACGTCGCCACGCCAAAAACGCAAAGTGATCTGTCCGCAGCCGTGATGGCGCTGGCGCAGCACTATGGCCCGGACCACAATGGGCTGCGCAAGGCGATGCTGGCGCTGATCAAGGACGCGCTGGCCGAGGGTCGCGCCGAGGCGCATGCCCGCCTGCTTGAAGAGCGGGACGGCCTGTTGTGCGCCCGCCGGCTGTCACGGCTGACCGACAGCATCGTCACGGCCCTGCACACGGTCTACACCCAGCATGTGTTCCCGGTCAGCAACCCGTCGACCAGCGAGCGCCTGTCGATCATCGCCACGGGCGGCTATGGACGCGGCGCCATGGCGCCTGGCTCCGATGTCGACCTGCTGTTTCTGACGCCGTGGAAATCGACGCCATGGAGCGAGAGCATCGTCGAGGCGGTGCTGTACTTCCTGTGGGATCTGAAGCTCAAGGTTGGGCACGCCACCCGCTCGATCGACGAGAGCATTCGCGAAAGTCGCGGTGATCTCACCATCCGCACCTCCGTGCTGGAGGCTCGGCTGCTCTGCGGTGACGCGGCGCTGTTCGAGGAGATGGAGCGTCGCTACGACGCCGAGGTGGTGCAGGGCACGGCCACGGAGTTCGTCGAAGGCAAGCTGAGCGAGCGGGACGCCCGGTTGCGCCAGGCCGGCGCCGTGTCGCGCTATGTGGTTGAGCCGAACATCAAGGAGGGCAAGGGCGGTCTGCGCGACCTCAACACGCTGTTCTGGATCGGCAAATATGTTTACCACGTGCGCGACGCCCGCGAGCTGGTGCGGGCCGGCCTGTTCCTGCGCCAGGAATATGCCCGCTTCGCCGAGTGCGAGGAGTTCCTGTGGCGCGTGCGCTGCCACATGCATTTCATCACCGGCCGGGCGGAAGAGCGCCTGTCGTTCGACCTGCAGCCCCAGGTGGCGGCGGCGCTGGGCTATACCGACCATGGCGGGTTGAGCGGGGTTGAGCGCTTCATGAAGCGCTACTTCCTGATCGCCAAGGAGGTGGGCGACCTCACGGCCATTGTCTGCGCCGCCATGGAGGCGCAACACGCCAAAAAGCGCCCGATGCTGAACCGCTTCATCACCCGCCTGAAGCGCCCCGCCAGCCTGAAATCGCCGGATTTCGTCATCGACACCGATCGCATCACCGTGCGCACCGACGACGTCTTCCGCAACGACCCGGTCAATCTGGTGCGGCTGTTCTGGCTGGCGCAGCATCACAATCTGGCGCTGCATCCCAACGCCAGCCGCCTCGTCACCCGCTCGCTCAAGCTGATGACCAAGGAGATCCGGGAAGACGCCGAGGCCAACCGGCTGTTCCTGGAAATTCTGACTTCCCCCAACTCGCCTGAGGCCGTGCTGCGGGTGATGAATGAGACGGGCGTTCTGGGCCGCTTTATCCCGGAATTTGGCCGCATCGTCGCGATGATGCAGTTCAACATGTACCATCATTACACGGTGGATGAGCATTTGCTCCGCGCCGTCGGCGTTCTGTCGGAGATCGACGCCGGCCACATGAAGGACGAGCACCCCGTCGCCAATCGCATCATTCATACCGTGCAGAACCGGCGCGCGCTCTATGTGGCGGTGTTCCTGCATGACATCGCCAAAGGCCGCCCCGAAGATCATTCAACCGCCGGGGCAAAAGTCGCCCGCCGCCTGTGCCCGCGGCTCGGCCTGAGCCGTGCCGAGACCGAACTCGTCGCCTGGCTGATCGAACATCATCTGTTGATGTCGATGACGGCGCAGAGCCGCGATCTCGCCGACCCGGTGACCATCAACGGCTTCGGCTCCGTGGTGCAGACCATGGAACGGCTGAAGATGCTGATGATCCTCACCGTCGCGGACATCAAGGCGGTCGGTCCGGGAGTGTGGAATGGCTGGAAGGGCGAACTGATCCGCTCACTATATTTCGAGACCGAAAGCTACATCACGGGCGGCCATGGCGACACCGCGCGCAGCGAGCGCATTCGCAACGCCCAGGAGGCGCTGCGCGCCCAGCTTTCCGACTGGGACGACGCGACCTTCGCCGCCTATGCGGCGCGCCACTATCCAGCCTATTGGCTCAAGGTGAATCCGGAGCGCAAGGCGCGCCACGCCGAGTTCATTCGCCGGTCAGAGGCCGCTGGGCTCACCACCGCCTCGATGGTGGTCACCGACCAGTTCAAGGGCGTCACCGAACTGACGGTGATGGCGCCTGACCATCCGCGCCTGCTCGCCATCATCACAGGCGCCTGCGCGGCTTCAGGCGGTAACATTGTCGACGCGCAGATCTTCACCACCGCTGATGGCATTGCGCTCGACACCATGTTTATTTCCCGGGAGTTCACCGAGGATGAGGATGAGTTGCGCCGGGGCGAACGGATCGGCGAGGCCATGGTGAAGGCGCTGAAGGGCGAAGTGAAAATCGCCGACCTGGTGGCGGCGCGCGGTTCACGCAGCCGCTCCCGGCCGTTCAAGGTCGACCCTGAGGTGGTGATCGATAACAGCCTGTCGAACCGCGAAACGGTGCTGGAAGTGTCCGGCCTCGACCGGCCAGGCCTGCTCTATGATCTGACGACGGCGATCGGCACGCTCAATCTCAACATCTCATCGGCTCATATCGTCACATTCGGGGAGCGGGCCGTCGACACATTTTATGTCACCGACCTCACCAACGCCAAAGTCGTTGCCCCGTCACGGCAGAACGCCATCCGCAAGCAACTGACCGAGGTGCTGGCGAACACCGCGCAGGGCGGCGCGACAGGCGGTCGCAAGACAGTCGTCCGGATTTGAGGTCCTTGATTTTGGGCTGCGGTCATCTGATATGGCCTTCAACACCTCTTTTAACGATCAGAGTGACATGAACCAGAAGCCAAACGATCTTGAGGACGTCAACGCCTCCTCTGCGGCCCCGGAAAGCGCCGAAGCCCATGCCGAAGCTGTTTCCGACGCCGAAGCGCAGCGTGACCCGGCCGATGTGATCGCAGCCCTGGCCGCCGAGAACGCCGAACTGAAAGACCGGGCGCTGCGCGCGCTCGCCGATGTCGAGAACATGCGTCGCCGCACCCAGAAGGAGGTGGCGGACGCCAAGGCCTATGGCTCGACCAATTTCGCCCGCGACATGCTTTCGGTGGTCGACAACCTCAGCCGTGCGCTTGACGCAGCCCCAGAGGCGGATCGGGCGGCGATGGATGAGAAGGCGCGCAGCCTGATCGAGGGCATTGAGCTCACCCAGCGCGACATGCTGAAGACCCTGGAACGCCACGGCGTGAAGATGGTGGCGCCGCTCGGCGAGCGCTTTGACCCCAATCTGCATCAGGCCATGTTTGAGGCGCCCGATGCCTCCGTGCCCAACGGCACGGTGGTGCAGGTGCTGCAGGTTGGTTACACCATCGCTGATCGCGTGCTGCGCCCTGCTCTCGTTGGCGTATCCAAGGGGGGGCCGAAGGCCTCGGCGGAAGGGCAGTCCGGACAGGCCTGAACTGGCCGTGGCTTTTGCCGACGTCGCACAGATCATCACCGCCGATGGCCAAATGACCAGAGGCGCTCCCGGCGGAGCATTTCTGTCCGACCATGCATAAATAGACCACCCGGAGGCTATATGCCGCCGGGTGTTTTTGTTTGGATATCTGACCCCACGCACGTGGCAGGCGCCGGTCGCGCCGCGCCGGGGGGCGGCAGCCATCTGGCTGCGGCGTCAGCCATCGCGCCGCTGGGCGCCTGCGCCAAACCGGCGCTCGATATAGTCCTCAACCATCACACGGAAGTCGCTGGCAATTGTCGGCCCGCGAAGGGTTGTCGCCTTGGCGCCGTCGACAAAGACCGGCGCCGCCGGGCTTTCGCCCGTCCCCGGCAAGGAAATGCCGATGTCCGCATGCTTGGACTCGCCCGGCCCGTTGACGATGCACCCCATCACGGCGACGTTCAGGTTCTCGACGCCCGGATAGCGCTCGCGCCACGCCGGCATGGAGGTGACGATCCAGTCCTGGATATCGCGCGCCAGCTCCTGGAACACGGTGGACGTAGTGCGCCCGCAACCCGGACAGGCCGCGACCAGCGGTACGAAGGTGCGGAACCCCATGGTCTGCAGCAATTCCTGAGCCGTGCGCACCTCGACAGTGCGGTCGCCGCCGGGTTCGGGAGTCAGCGAAAAGCGGATGGTGTCGCCGATGCCTTCCTGGAGCAGGATGCCGATCGCCGCCGATGAGGCGACGATGCCCTTGCTGCCCATGCCGGCCTCGGTCAGCCCGAGGTGGATGGCATAGTCGGAGCGTCGCGCCAGTTCACGATAGACCGCGATCAGATCCTGGACCGCCGACACCTTGGCGGAGAGAATAATCCGGTCACGACCCAGCCCCATCTCCTCGGCGCGCACGGCGGAACGCAAGGCTGACTGCACCATGGCCTCGCGGGTGATGGCGCGGGCGTCGCGCGGCCTCGCGGCGGCGGCGTTCTCATCCATCAGCGCCGTGAGAAGCTCCTGATCGAGCGACCCCCAATTGGCGCCGATGCGCACGGGTTTGTCGTGCTTCAGGGCCATGTCGATGATCGCGCCGAATTGCCTGTCGCGCTTGTCCCTGAAGCCGACATTGCCGGGATTGATGCGATATTTGGCCAGCGCCTCGGCGCATGCCGGATGATCGGCCAGCAATTTATGACCAATGTAGTGGAAGTCGCCGACCAACGGGACCGTGACGCCAATGCGCGCCAGCCGGTCACGGATGCGGGGCACGGCGGCGGCGGCTTCGTCGCGGTCGACAGTAATGCGCACCAGCTCCGAGCCGGCGTTGGCCAGGGACGCAACCTGCCGCACGGTGGCGTCGATATCCGCCGTGTCGGTGTTGGTCATCGATTGCACCACGATCGGCGCGCCGCCACCCACCTGCACGTCTCCCACCATCACTGGCACTGTGACGTGACGCGACGCGGGCCCGGCGACATCAACATCGCTGGCAGCATCGAGAAGCTTTTCGGCAATTGGCTGGTCGGCTTGCATGGTGGCGTTGGTCACGGGAGCATCCTGGTCCGCGTCATGTCCGGGCGCCAGGCTGGCGTCCCCAGGAGCGGAATATGGGCGCGTTATAGCGCTGTTTCGATCGGCGTCACAGGTTTCAGACAGCCCGCCTATGTCGTCGCCGTATGGCTCCGCTCAGGTTTGGCGCAGTCACCCCGTTTATGACGCAAGGTTTTCAGGATTGTATGACAATAATTAACATGAAGAAGCGTCTTGAATCCCGGTTCAGCGCGCACAATCTGATAATCTGGTTCTGATTGTGGAGATGACCATGTCCAACACCGCCTCAACCTCGTGGGAGGGCGCGCGGACCGGGGGTAAAACCTGCCGTCCCCCAAGGCGCGCGCTGGAAATCGTCGGTATTGTCTTTGCGTTTATCTGGTTCTGGCCGCTTGCGGTCGCTTACATCGTCTGGAAGCTGATGGGGTATCCCGTGCCGAACGAATTCGTCGCTTTCATGGAGCGCAATTTCACCCGTTTCCGCGGCTTTCCGTTCTCGGGTAGTCAGGGCGCCTCCGAGACCCGCGCCGCGTCGACGGCTGGCGGTTCGACAGGCAACAGCCATTTCGACGCCTATCGCCGCAGCGAGCTTGAGCGCCTGGAGGCCGAGCGCCGGCGTCTTGACGATGAGGCGCGCGAGTTCCACGCCTTTGTCGAGGAACTGAAGCGCGCCAAGGATCGTGAGGAGTTTGACGCCTACATGCGCAAGCGGCGCGCCGTATCGCCCACCAACATGTGACGGCGACAGCCATCCTTGCCGACCTCATGCGAAAGCCCGGGCCCGCGCCCGGGCTTTCTTGCGTCAGACCTGCCGTCTCAGCGCTGCAACAAGGCGCGCGCGAGGGTCACAAAAGCGCGGGCCCGGTGGGATAATCCGCCGGGCTCACCGTGCGCCACAGCGTTCCAGTCGACGCCATGCTTGGCGTCCGAGTCCATCTCGCCAAAGGTCGCCTGATGCCCGTCAGGGCGGAAGATTGGGTCATAGCCGAAGCCGCGCTCGCCGCGTGGCGGCCACACCAGATCGCCAAACACCCGGCCTTCGAACAGCGCCTGCTCCCCGTCTGGCCAGGCGACGACCAGCGCTGAGACGAAATGGCCACGGCGCCGACTGTCAGGACCGAGGCCTCGGGCGGTCAGCTCATGGTTGATGCGCGCCATGGCGGCGGCGAAATCCTTCTCCGGCCCACCCCAACGGGCAGAGAAGATGCCGGGGGCGCCATCCAGCGCCTCGACGCAAATGCCCGAATCGTCAGCCAACGCCGGCAGCCCGGACGCTGAGGCGGCCGCGTGGGCCTTGATCGCGGCGTTCTCTGCGAATGTGGTTCCGGTTTCTTCAGGCTCGGGCAGACCAAGCTCGCCGGCTGAAACCGCCTCGACGCCCCAGGCCGCCAGCAGCTCCCGCATTTCGACCAGCTTGCCAGCGTTGTGCGTCGCGATCACCACCCGACCCGTCAATGGTCGCGCATTGGCCATATCTGCGTTCATTTGCCGATCGCCTGCTTCTGGATCGCCACAAGCTGGTTAGCGCCGAGGCGCGCAAGGCGCAGGAGTTCGAGCAGCTCTTCATCGGTGAACGGCTTGCCTTCCGCCGTCCCCTGAATCTCAACGATGCCGCCAGAACCCGTGAGAACAAAATTGGCGTCCGTTTCGGCGGCTGAATCTTCTGCGTAGTCCAGATCAAGCACCGGAGCACCCTGGTGGATACCGCAGGACACCGCCGCCACATGGTCTTTCAGCGGATGGGTGTTGATGATCGAACGCGCGCGCATCCAATCAATGCAATCGTGCAGCGCCACCCAGGCGCCGGTGATCGCCGCCGTACGGGTGCCGCCGTCCGCCTGGATGACGTCACAATCGATGGAGATCTGCCGCTCGCCGAGCGCAGGCAGATCAACGACGGCGCGCAAGGAGCGACCGATTAGCCGCTGGATCTCCTGCGTCCGACCCGAAGGCTTGCCGGAATTGACCTCGCGGCGGGTTCGCTGGGCGGTGGCGCGCGGCAGCATCGAGTATTCAGCGGTCACCCACCCCCGTCCCTGGCCGCGCAGCCAGCCGGGAGCGCGGTCCTCGAGCGAGGCCGTGCAAAACACATGGGTTTCGCCGAAGCGGACGATGCAGGAGCCTTCTGCGTAGCGCGCCACGCCGCGTTCCAGCGTGACCTGTCGCAACTCATCGGGGGCGCGTTTAGATGGCCGCATGGCGCATTCCTGTCGGTGGGGAGTTAAAGCACAGGCTTTCTATAGCCGCGCAGCGACGCCCCTGTAAGGGGCAAGCCCGGCATATCATGCGCAACTGCTGGTCGGGCGGCACTGGAGAAGTCCGGCATACCCCACTACATTTGTGGACGGGCTCGCGCGCTGGGCCCGTGGTGCAGCACAGCGCAATCAGTCGGGAGCGATTGGACGGTGGGAGCGTTTCAGGACAGCGCAGCGCACACGACCCTGAACGACAGGTCTCGCGAAATATTTCGCCAGATTGTCGAGAGCTATCTCGCCACTGGCGAACCGGTCGGATCGCGCAACCTGTCGCGCATCATTCCAATGCACCTGTCGCCTGCCTCGATTCGCAATGTGATGTCCGATCTGGAGCATGCCGGGCTGATCTATGCGCCCCATACGTCTGCCGGCCGTCTGCCAACGGAGAGCGGCCTGCGCTTTTTTGTCGACGCCATGCTTGAGGTGGGTCATGTCGCTGACGAGGAGCGCAAGCGGATCGAGCAGGAAATGCGCGCCGCCTCCAACGATAGCTCGCTGGAAACCGTGCTGTCGCAAGCCACGCAGGTGCTATCCGGCCTGTCGCGCGGCGCAGGGGTGGTGCTGACAACCAAAAGCAACGCCCGGTTGCGACAGATCGAGTTTGTGCGCCTCGGGCCGCAGCGTGGTCTCGTCGTTCTCGTCAGCGACGATGGCAATGTGGAGAATCGCCTGCTTGACCTGCCCGACGGCTTGCCGTCGTCGGCGCTGGTTGAAGCGGCCAACTTTCTGAACGCCCGGATTTCAGGACGCACGCTTGACGATCTGGTCAATGACGTCGCCAACCAGCGGCTGGCGATCGAGCAGGAACTCGACACGCTCACAGCGCGGCTCGTGGAGGCAGGCCTCGCCATCGCCGTCGGCGGCTCCACCGAATCACGCCAGCTCATCGTGCGTGGCCAGGCCAACCTGCTCGAAGATGTGACGGTTGGCGCCGATCTGGAGCGGATGCGTCTGCTGTTCGCCGACCTCGAGACCCAGAAAGATGTCATTGATCTGCTGGCGCGGGCCGAACAGGGCGAAGGCGTTCGCATCTATATCGGCTCGGAGAATCAGCTGTTTTCGCTCTCCGGCTCGTCAACCATCGCTGCGCCATTTCGCGACGCCGAAGACCGCATCGTTGGGGTAGTGGGGGTGATTGGGCCGACGCGGCTCAATTATTCGCGCATCATACCGATGGTGGATTACACCGCGCGCGTGGTGTCGCAGCTGTACAGGGGGCGGTGAGCGCCCCATCGTTGGCGTGGTCTTGCGCCGTCTCATCATCACCGCAATAGCGAGCACATCGCGCCCGGCGATGGCCTAAGGGCGGTCGTCGAGGATCTTCTGCATCCACAGCAGATCGATCCAGCGGCCGAACTTGCGACCGACCTGCGGCATCAGGCCGGTTTTCTCAAAACCGAATGCCGCATGCAGCCGGATCGACGCCTCATTGTCGGAGGTGATCGCGCCAACCATGACGTGCTTGCCGCAGGCCCGCGCCGCGTCGATCAGCGGCGGCATCAGGGCGCGCGCGACCCCGCGGCGATGGGAGCATGGCGCCACATAGATTGAGTGCTCGACCGTCGCGGCGTAGCCGTCGAAATGGCGGAAGTCTCCGAAGCTGGCGTAGCCTGCGATAGCGCCATCCAGCTCAGCAACGAAGAATGGGTACCCCCTGGCCGCACGCTCGCGCATCATCGCAAGGCGGTTGTCCAGCGTCACCGGCGTCTCCGTCCAGACCGCGAGGGTCTCAAGCACGGCGTAGTTAAAGATGTCGAGGATGGCCGGGGCGTCGGCCTCCGTTGCGGGCCTTGTCAGAACGGAGGAGGCCTCACCACTCATTGTCGCGCTCTCCAGTAACCTCGCAAGGCGCGGTGCGAGGTCTCACGCCAGAGGATGACGCCGTGGCATGGGACCGGCACTTTGCCCTTGAATCAGGCCGCCACAGACGTGCACATGGAGCAACATCCTGGCGAACGGCCAGCAATAAACGGGCGGGAGGACATATGAGCAAGCTGTTTTCACTCGAGGGGCGCGTCGCCCTCGTCACAGGCGGCTCGCGCGGCATCGGCAAGATGATCGCCAAAGGCTTCATCGACAGTGGCGCGAAAGTCTATATCAGCGCCCGCAAGGCCGCAGCATGCGACGCCACGGCCGCGGAGCTGTCAGCCAACGGCGGACAGTGCATCTCCATTCCGGGCGACATTTCGACGGTGGAAGGCGCGCGCGCCCTCGCAGCCGAGATCGCGCGGCGCGAGGACCGGCTCGACATTCTGGTGAACAACGCCGGCGCCGCCTGGGCGGCCGCGTTCGACACCTTCCCAGAGAACGGCTGGGACAAGGTGATGAACCTCAACGTCAAATCACCATTTTTCCTGACCCAGGCGCTGGCTGAAATGCTTCGCAAGTCCGGGACGGCGGCGCGCCCCGCCAAAGTGATCAACATCGCCTCGATCGACGGCATCTTCGTCAACCCGCTGGAGACCTACTCCTATGCGGCGTCCAAGGCTGCGCTGATCCATCTGACCCGTCGCATGGCGGCGAAACTCATTGCCGACAACATCGTGGTGACGGCCATTGCGCCTGGCCCGTTCAGCTCTGACATGAACACGGCGGCGCGCGACGAGGCGGATGGCGTGGCGAGGCGTGTTCCGGCAGGCCGGATTGGCGATGATGACGATATGGCGGGCGCGGCGATCTATCTGGCGTCACGGGCCGGCGACTATGTGGTGGGCGTCACCCTGACTGTCGATGGCGGCGTCGCCTACGCCAAGCCGGGGTTTGACGGCGACAGCTGGTCCGCCGATCATTGATGGGAATGCGGCGACCGGTCCTGGCTTCCTGATCGGTCGACCGCTCCTTGCATGATTTGGCGGCGCAGGTTCGGCGCGGCTCCAGCTATGTACCCCGCCTTGCCAATTGCCTGCGCGCCGCCCCTTCGCTAGCCCGTCCGGGCTCTACACTTGGCGAAGCCGCCTGACGCTGCTATTGCCCTTCAAGGCCTTGAGCACCTTGTCTGCCGCTGAACTGTCAGCGCCGCAGCAGCCGCCCCAGAGAGAGCATGGCGACCCATCCCTTTGACAACATTCGCAACTTCTCGATCGTTGCGCATATCGACCATGGCAAATCCACGCTGGCGGACCGGTTGATCCAGGAAACCGGAACGGTGGCGGCGCGCGATATGGGCGAGCAGATGCTCGATTCCATGGACATCGAGAAAGAGCGTGGCATCACCATCAAGGCCCAGACCGTGCGGCTTGAGTACAAGGCGCAGGATGGCAAGGATTATATCCTTAACCTGATGGACACCCCCGGCCACGTCGACTTCGCCTATGAGGTGTCGCGCTCGCTGGCGGCCTGCGAGGGTTCGATCCTCGTGGTCGACGCCTCGCAGGGCGTCGAGGCGCAGACGCTGGCCAACGTGTATCAGGCGCTCGACGCCAACCACGAGATCGTGCCGGTCCTCAACAAGATCGACCTCCCCGCCGCCGAGCCGGACCGGGTGAAGGAGCAGATTGAGGACGTTATTGGCATCGACGCCTCCGAGGCTATCGCCGTGTCGGCCAAGACCGGCCTCGGCATCCCGGATGTGCTGGAGGCGATCGTCAGGAAGCTGCCGCCGCCGAAGGGCGATGAGACGGCGCCGCTGAAGGCGATGCTGGTCGACAGCTGGTATGATTCCTACCTCGGCGTCGTCGTGCTGGTGCGCATTATTGACGGCGTGCTGAAGAAGGGCATGACCATCCGCATGATGGGCTCCGGCGCCAATTACGGCGTCGACAAGGTCGGCGTGTTCCGTCCCAAGATGACAGACATGCCGCAACTTGGTCCGGGCGAGGTCGGCTTTTTCACCGGCTCGATCAAGGAAGTCGCCGACACCCGCGTCGGCGACACCATCACCGAGGAACGACGCCTGACCGCCGAAGCGCTGCCCGGCTTCAAACCCGCGCAACCGGTGGTGTTCTGCGGCCTGTTTCCGGTCGATGCGGCGGACTTCGAGAATTTGCGCGCCGCCATGGGCAAGCTTCGGCTCAATGACGCCAGCTTCTCCTATGAGATGGAGACATCGGCTGCGCTTGGCTTCGGCTTCCGTTGCGGCTTCCTGGGCCTGCTGCACCTGGAGATCATTCAGGAGCGGCTTGAGCGCGAGTTCAACCTCGACCTGATCTCGACGGCGCCGTCGGTGGTCTACAAGCTCAACATGGCCGACGGCTCGCAGATCGATTTGCACAATCCGGCGGACATGCCTGATGTGATGAAGATCTCTTCGATCGAGGAGCCGTGGATCCGCGCCACCATCATGACGCCGGACGACTACCTCGGGTCGATCATCAAATTGTGCCAGGACAGGCGTGGCGAGCAGGTCGACCTGAACTATGTCGGCAAGCGCGCCATGGTCGTCTACGACCTGCCGCTCAATGAGGTGGTTTTCGACTTCTACGACCGGCTGAAATCGGTATCAAAGGGCTACGCCTCGTTTGACTACGCCATTTCGGAATATCGCGAAGGCGACCTGGTCAAGATGTCGTTGCTGGTCAACGCTGAGCCGGTTGACGCCCTGGCCATGCTGGTGCATCGCACCCGCGCCGAGGCGCGCGGTCGCGCCATGTGCGAAAAGCTGCGCGAACTGATCCCCCAGCACATGTTCCAGATTCCGATCCAGGCGGCGATCGGCGGCCGGATCATCGCGCGCGAGACCATTCGCGCGCTGCGCAAGGACGTGACGGCCAAGTGCTATGGCGGCGACGCCTCGCGCAAGCGCAAGCTTCTGGACAAGCAGAAAGAGGGCAAAAAGCGCATGCGGCAGTTCGGCAAGGTCGAAATCCCGCAGGAGGCGTTCATCGCCGCCCTCAAGATGGACGACTGATCAAAGGATACCCGGCAAAATTCAGGGGCGCCCCTCCGGAGCGCCCCTTTTGCATTACACAACCCGGCTTACCCCGGCCGGCGCCGATAACCAGCCCGATCAGTCAGGTTCAAATGTCGTAGCTACGCCATTGATGCAGTAACGCAGTCCGGTGGGTGGCGGACCATCGGGAAAGACATGGCCAAGGTGGCCGCCGCAGCGGCTGCAATGCACTTCAGTGCGCACCATGCCGTAGCTACGGTCCTCCGACATCTCAATCGAGCCAGGCTCCGGACTGTCAAAACTGGGCCAGCCGGTGCCGCTGTCAAACTTTTTGGCGGATGAGAACAATTTTTGGCCGCATCCGGCGCAGACAAATGCTCCTTGCCGCTCTTCATGCAACAATGCACAGCTGCCGGGGCGTTCCGTGCCATGACCGCGCAAAACAGCATATTGTTCCGGGGTCAGTCGCTGCCGCCACTCAGCTTCGGTGAACGCTACTGGATAGGATTTGCCGTCTCCGCGCATAATTTGATGCTCCGCATGTTCGGCCTGCGCCCTGAAGGGGCGGCCCCTGATGATGGAGATCATGGTTCACGCAAGCGGATGCAAGTGCAACGCCGTGGTGGCTCAGGACATTGATGTGAGGCAAGGGCAAATGGACCTGCTCGTCTGCAATAGTAGCCAGTCGACGCCGCGCCACGTCCATTGCGCATGCGCCGGAGGCCGCGCGCCATGACCGCCTCTGACGGTCCATTCCGCACGCCGCCAGAGCAACCCAGCCAGTTCAGGCGTCGCCTCGCCGTTATTATGGCGGCGGATGTCGCCGGTTATTCACGCCTGCTCGCCACGGGCGAAGAGCAGGCCCTGGGGCTGTTTAACCAATGCCGCGCCATTTTCGACGCCGAGGTCACACGATACGGCGGCCGGATCTTCAACACGGCTGGCGATTCGGTGATGTCCGAATTCGTTTCGGCCGTGGAAGCTGTGCGGGCGGCGATGGCCATTCAGCACGCTCTCGATGCGGTGAACCAGACCGTCCCAGCCGAGAGAAAGGTATTGTTTCGGATCGGTGTGCATGTCGGCGACGTCGTCGAAAGTGACGGCGATCTGCTAGGCGATGGCGTCAATATCGCCGCGCGCCTCGAGGGCGCCTCGCGTCCGGGCGGCGTGTGCATATCGCGTGGCGTGCATGATGCGGTGGTGGGCAAGGTCTCAGCCGACTTCCGCCCGCTTGGCGCCCTGTCGCTCAAGAACATTCCGACCCCGGTCGAGGCCCATTGCATCATCCTCTCTGACGGCGACCGGGGTGCTTCCGACGCCCCGGTTGTCAACGCCCCGGCTGCGGCCGCGCCATTGCCAACGAGCGCGGCGCGGCGCGGCCAGCGCCGCCGCAAACGCCTTTACCGTCTGGCGCTGATCGCGCTTGCCATCACAATCGCCGTTCCCACAGTCAGATTTGCCCGGCAGCAGCTGGAGACACAGCTGGGGTTGCGGCTGGGCAAGCCCGCTACAGAACGCGCCGTGCAGAATGTGGAGCCGCTGCCGTCGCCTGGCGGTGAACAGCGGGCCGAAGCTGGGAGCCAGCCCAGGCCAGACGCGGCGGCGGCTGCACGGACGCTGTTGCAACGCGGACGCCAGGGCGAAGCGGCGGGTGACGCTACGGCAGCGCGAAAGGCATATGCGGACGCCGCTTTGCTCGGCGCCGGCTACATCGAGCCAGCCTCTAGCCTCGCGGCCCTGGTTGGGGCGCGGGAAGGCGTATCGGCCGCCAGGGACGCGATCTCCAGCCTCGCCGCCAGCGTCAAGGACAGCGCTGTCAAAATGGTCCTTGCCCAGCAGGCGCCAGCTGCCGAGCGCGCAAACCGGCTGAGGCGGTTACTCGACGAGGACAAGGCGTTCTTGCCAGCCTGGTTCGCTTATGGGCTGGCTTTGGGCGACGTGGGCGCGGGGCCCCCTACCCTCGCGCGCCTGCAGGTAGAAAAGGCCGCGTTTGAGCAGTTCCTCGCGGCCGCCCGCCCGGACGCGGCCCACCGCCATTTTCTCGAGGAAGCGACGCTTGAGGACTGGTCCCGGCGCGCCACGAGGCGTGTGCGCGACATTGAGGCGTCGCTCAACGGACGGCAATTGCGCCCGACTCTGTCCTATACGCTGACGCCAGCGCATATCAGTGTGCAGGTCGGGTTGCCGGAAGACGCCAGCGCCGTGCAATACCGTTTGGGAGACAAGGGGCGCTTCTCACGCGCTGACCTCAGTCTATCGAAGGGCGCTGGAACTGCGCGCAGCGCATCCTTCGCTTTACCCGCCAGGGCTGGGAAAACCTCCATCCAGATCACCTATACCGATCAAGGCGGACTACAGGCCGGGCCGTTCGCCTTTCCATTCGACGCAACGGAACTGGCGGGTGCGCAGGAACGCAACGTGTTGACGGCCACATCAGGTTCCTGGGTCACCTGGGCGGCGGACAGGGATGAGCTGTTCTTCCCCTATTTACTTGGATATCGCTGCGTGATCGACACGGCGCTGGTGGGCTTTGACGGCGCGGAGCCGGACATCGCGCTGCCCCTGCCGCGTGACGGCTGCGACCAGGGCCTGCCGCCGCCAGCCGGCGCCCAAAGCAGCATTCCCGCGCCTCATGACGCCAGAAGCGTGCTTGTCAGGCTGACGCTTAACAATGGCGTGAGCCCGCCCGGCGTCAGCCTGAACCGTGATCAGTAGGCCGCCACGCCCTGTTTATTTTCAACCTCTTCAGCCATAAGACAGGGGGCGTGATGGCCTGGCTGCTCAGGCTGGCTGAACGGAGCGTCATCCACCCAAATGCAGCGCATGGCCAGGTCCAGTTCATCTCCTCGATACAGCCTGCAGATGGTCGTCGCCTTGACCTTTGCGGCGATCATTGTGCTGATCGTCGGTGGCCTGTCGTGGCTCAATCACCGCAGCATGGCACAGCTTGCCCATCGGGAAGCCCAGGAGCGTTTCCGCGACATTTCACGGCTGATCCGTGACGAGGCCAACGATCAGCTCGCCACAGCGCATATTTTCCTCAAGACCATAACCGATACGGCCGCTCCATCAGCGCCCGATGAGGGCCTTGGCAAGCTGTTGCTGGGACTGCAGCGCACCCTTCAGGAGACGACGCCAGCCGTTCTGGCCTTGCTGGCCGGCTGGCCAGACGGCTCCCTGGTCATGAGCCAGAGGATCACACGGCCCCTGCCGGGGGCGCCGCCCGCCGCCCAGTACCGCATTCTGGTCACCCGCCCCGATGGCGATGGCGGTCAGTTTCGCCGCACTGGCGTTTACGCCGACAGCAACGGCGGAATCATTGGTCGGTTCACGCCTGAAGCCACTGATTACGATGTCAGGACCAGATCCTGGTATCGTATGGCGATGGAAAGTCGGACGCCGGTGACGCCAGCGCCTTATCGCTTCGCCACAACGCCAGAAATGGGCGTAACGGTCGCGCAAAGGGCGGCGCTTTTGCCTGGACTGGTGTTTGGCATCGACGTGCTTCTGTCTGACCTCGACGATGTTCTGGCGCGAATGAAAGCGCACGCGCGGCAGGAACTGGTGCTGTTCACCGTGGATGGCGAGTTGGCGGCCCATCCGGCTGGACGCAAGTACCGGCGCGGCGATGCGCCTACGGGCCCCAATGGTTTGCCGCTGATCGCCGGACTTGGCTCGCCATTGCTCAAGGCCGTAGCGGAGTCCTATCAACTTGATCGATCGCCTGGCGACCGCATGGTGAGCGCCGGAGGCGAGAGCTATCTTGTGCACTTCGAGCAGGCGCTGGCTGGCACCGGCATGGTCACCGCCATCGCCATTCCGCAATCGGCCATTCTTGGCGCTGCCAATGACATGGCGCGGCGCTTGCTGGCGATGGGCCTGCTGGCGCTACTTGCGGCCTTCCCCATCGTCTATTTCGCTGCCCGCAGCATCACCAGCCCGCTAAAGGCGCTGACCCGGCGGGTGAGCAAGATTGTCGCGTTCAACGGTGATTCAACGCCGCCGCCGCCGACGCGCATCACCGAAATCCAGGAGCTGTCGGGCGCCGTCACGGGCCTCGAACGCGCCATGAACAACTTCATGCGCTATGTGCCGAGCCAGATTGTCCGCAGCATCGTTGCGGACGGCGTGCAACCCACCCTCGGCGGCGTGAGACAGCCGACGACCGTGGTGTTCACCGACATCGCAAATTTCACAGGCATCGCTGAACGGCTCGAGCCTGAGGCGCTCATGCAGCTGACGTCACGCTATTTCGCGGTGATGGGCGGGGCGCTGGTGGATCATGGGGCGACGATCGACAAGTTCATCGGAGACAGCGTTATGGCCTTCTGGAATGCGCCTGAGCCCCAGCAGGACCACGTCAGGCTGGCCTGTTGCGGCGTGCTCGCCGCCGCGCAGGCGCTGCAATGCCTCAACCAGGAGTTCGAACGTGAAGGGTTGCCCGCCCTGCACACCCGCTTCGGCATTCACACTGGCGAGGCCGTTATCGGCCATGTCGGTTCCTATGATCGTCTGAGCTACACCGTGCTTGGCCATACGGTGAACGTCGCTTCTCGGCTTGAGGCGCTCAACAAGCAGTTTGGCACATCCATTCTGGTGACCAAGGCCGTGGTTGATGGCGCAGGCCCAGGCTTCGCGTTCCGGGAAGTGGGTATCGCCACAGTCCGGGGCGCCAGCGAGCGCATCACGACGTACGAATTGTGCGGCCTTGGGAACGATGGAGGTCTGACGACAGGATCGGCGGAGACAACTGCCGTCGAGGATCCGGTCAGCAGCTAGACCGGCATGCTTTTTTTCACCGCACCTGAAAACGATGTTCAAACCAGTGTTCAAGGCGGCGTTCAAGCATGGACGACGTGCAAATGGAAAGCGCGCTAAAACCCACCGATGGCTTGCCTGTGGGTTATCGTCAGCGCTAAACCCATCTTAACCGCCAGATGGGCGCATTTCAGGCGCTGCGTGTTGCGACCACCAGGTCCGGCACAGGGAGATTGACGTGGCGCAACTGCAGCAAGGCCAGTCACCGCGATCGCGTGCCTCTGACATTGAGCGCGCCTGCAAGGAGCGGGGTCTGCGCATGACCGGCCAGCGGCGCATTATCGCGCAGGTGCTGGGCGAGATGGACGACCATCCTGATGCCGAGGAACTGCATCGCCGCGCTATGCAGCTTGATGCGCGCATTTCACTATCGACCGTATATCGTACGGTCCGCCTGCTGGAAGATGCTGGCATCCTCGCCAGGCACGAGTTCGGCGATGGCCGGGCCCGCTATGAGCGTGCGGCGCGCCAGCATCACGATCATCTGATCGATATACGCACCGGCGCCGTCATTGAGTTCCAGTCTGAAGAGATCGAGCGGCTGCAAGCGATCATCGCGCGTGAGCTTGGCTATCGCCTGGTGCGGCACCGACTTGAGCTTTACGGGGTGCCGCTGGGCGATAATGCGCCGGTGGAAGCGGACGATGACGGCCCGGCTGATTGAGCCATGGGCAATTTGCGCGCTTACGCCATCATTGGCGCCCTGGGTGCCCTGACCGTCATTGCAGCGCCGGTGCAATGGCTGGCCCTGCGTTGTGGCTTCAGGCCCGTCTACCGGCTGTTACCGGTCTATTTTCACCGCATCGTCTGCAGGCTTATCGGCATTCGCGTCCGGGTCATCGGTCAGCCTCCCAGGAACCAGGCCACATTGCTGGTGTCCAACCATGTCTCCTGGGCGGACATCACAGCCATATCCAGCGTGGCGCCGCTGTCCTTCATCGCCAAGTCGGAAGTCGCCGGCTGGCCGATATTTGGCGCCTTCGCCAGGTTGCAGCGCTCGGTTTTCGTCGATCGCTCGCGCCGTAGCGCCACCGCTGAAGTGAATGATCTGGTTGCGCGGCGCCTGGAGAGCCGCGAAGCCATCGTATTATTCGCTGAAGGCACAACAGGAGAAGGGCTGAGAGTTCTGCCGTTTCGCTCGGCCCTTGTCGGCGCGGTGCGCGATCAGGCAGGAGCGCAGACAATGCGCCTGCAACCGATGAGCATCACCTATGTGCGACGCAGCGGCCTGCCCCTTGGACGTCGCAATCTGCCCCAGATCGCCTGGTATGGCGATATGGATCTGGCGCCGCACCTCATGGACTTGTTACGACGCGGTCATGTTTATGAGGCTGTCATAAGCTTTGGCGATCCTGTTCCGGCAAATGGCGGCATCGATCGAAAGACGGCGACCCGAACGGCAGAAGGATTTGCCAGAAACGCCGTGCGCGCACAGCGGCGTCTGGGGCGATGATCTGGCGTTGTGCGACAAGAACGCCATCACCTGGTTTGACCTGTGCCAATAGTTGGCGACATACGCTATTATGGCGCTGTGCTGGCGGAGCGCCACAATAACCAGGCCATCGCCACCTTGTTATAAGGCGATCGGCCCAGGCCGCGAGGCATGGCTGGCCAGCCGCACCGGTGCAGGCCCTAATGTGAAAGTGTTTGGCTAACGTGAAAAAAGTTCACGTCAAATCATATGGTTGCCAGATGAATGTCTACGACGCCGAGCGCATGGCGGACGTTCTGGCGACCGAGGGATATGTCGAGACAGCCAGCATTGATGATGCTGATCTGGTGATCCTGAACACCTGCCACATCCGGGAAAAGGCCGTTGAAAAGGTCTATTCGGAACTTGGCCGGGTACGGACCAATAAGGCTTTGCGCGCGCGCGAGGGCAAGGAGACCCGCGTGGTGGTCGCTGGCTGCGTGGCGCAGGCGGAAGGCGCAGAGATCATGCGCCGCGCCCCGGTCGTTGATGTTGTGGTCGGCCCCCAGAGCTACCACCGCCTGCCGGAGCTTCTGTCAGCACGCCGCAAACAGGACGCCGTCGACACCGACTTTCCCGTGGAAGACAAATTCCGGCAGTTGCCGCAGCGTCGGCAGGCGCCGCAGGCGAACCAGCCGATCTCCGCGTTCCTGACGATTCAGGAGGGCTGTGACAAGTTTTGCACCTTCTGCGTCGTGCCTTACACGCGGGGCGCCGAATCGTCGCGACCGGTCGCGGCCTTAATGGGCGAGGTCCGTCGGCTTCTCGGTCTTGGCGTGCGGGAATTCACGCTTCTGGGCCAGAACGTCAACGCCTGGCACGGCGAAGGCCCCGATGGAAAGACCTGGTCGCTGGGGCGACTTCTGCGCCATTTGGCTGACATCGACGGCATTGAACGTCTGCGCTACATGACCAGTCACCCTCGCGATATGGATGATGAACTGATCGCCGCCCACCGCGATGTCCCTCAGGTCATGCCCTATCTCCATTTGCCCGTTCAGTCCGGCGCTGACCGCATCCTGGCGGAGATGAATCGCAAGCATACCGCGGACGAGTATCGTCGCATCATTGACCGGGTGCGCGCCGCCCGACCAGACATTGCGCTGTCTTCGGATTTCATCGTCGGCTTTCCGGGCGAAACGGACGCGGATTTCGCCGAGACCATGCGCCTGGTCAACGACATAGGCTTCGCCAGCGCGTTTTCCTTCAAGTACAGCCCACGACCAGGCACGCCAGCGGCGGGCCATGCGGTCCAGATCGATGAGCAGGTAAAGTCGGATCGCCTTGCCGAGTTGCAGGCCGCGCTTGAACGTGATCGGGCCGCCTTCAACCAGAACATGGTCGGACGCGTTATCGATGTGCTGGTTGAGCGCCATGGGCGGACGCCAGGCCAGATGGCCGGCAAGTCACCTTATCTGCAGGGCGTGCATTTTGATGGACCCGCCAATCTGATGGGCACGAGCGTCCCGGTAGAGATTATCGAGGCAACCGCTGGCAGCCTGCACGGCCGGCTCGCCGGCTGGCAAGCGGCTGCGAGCGGCGCTCCCCAAACCGGCGCGGCGCTGCCGCCCGAAGGTTTTTCCGCGCCGCAAGGCGCGTCCATGCCGCTAACCTCCCAAGGAAGCGTGAATGCCGCGTGATGACGTCGACCACCCGGGCGCTGCGTCCAGTCGTGAATGGTCTCCCCTGCAGGCGGGGGCAAGGGGCGGCCCAGCGTCCCGATCAGGTGAACGCCCGACGGAAGTGACGCTGGCGCTAGACGACAACCGCCTCGCCAGCCTGGTCTTCGGCCAGTTTGACCAACATTTGGCGCATATCGAACGCCGCCTCGACGTGCAGTGCACGGCGCGTGGCGCGAGAGTGGTTATTACTGGCGACGCAGAAGCCGCCAAGAAGGCGCGCAAGGTGATTCTGGCGCTCTATGAACGGGCGCGCCAGGGCGAGGGCATCACCCCTGGCGACATCGACGGGGTTATTCAGGAGATCGCGCTGCAAGGTAATCTGTTTCCTGGCGAAGACGGCGGCGTGGCGCCAGGGAATTTCCGCCAGATCGTGACCCGAAAGCGTGGCGGCGTGCGCGCGCGCAATGCAGCGCAGGATGACTATCTGCGAACCTTGCAAGGCAATGAACTGGTCATCGCTGAGGGTCCCGCAGGCACCGGCAAGACCTGGCTCGCCGTGGGACACGCCGTTTCGCTGCTCGAACAGGGCGTGGTGGAACGACTTGTGTTGTCTCGCCCAGCTGTCGAAGCAGGTGAGCGACTCGGCTTTCTGCCTGGCGACATGCGCGAGAAAATCGATCCCTACCTGCGTCCTGTTTATGACGCCCTGTACGATTTCATGGACGCGCGCACGGTCGAGCGCGGGCTCACCACCGGCATGATCGAAATTGCCCCCCTCGCCTTCATGCGCGGACGCACGCTGACCCGCGCCGCCGTTCTGCTGGACGAGGCGCAGAACTGCACCACCATGCAGATGAAGATGTTTCTCACCCGGTTGGGTGAAGGCTCACGCATGATCGTGACTGGTGATCCGTCGCAGATCGATTTGCCGCCCGGCCAGCAGTCCGGCCTGGTGCAGGCCTCAAGAATCCTCAACGGTGTTGAGGGTGTCGGCCATGTTCGCTTCGCTGACAGCGATGTCGTGCGCCACGATCTGGTTCGACGCATCGTGACCGCATATGAAGACGACGCCCGCGAGCAACTCGTGCGCGGCGCAGGAGCGCCGCCGCCTCGCCGCACGGGACACGCAGAATGAGCGCGGCGATTTCAGTCGACGTCGACGCGGACAGCCCACTTTGGGCAGCATTGCCCGACGCCACGCGCCTGGCTGAGCGCGCGGCGCTGGCGGCTGTCGCTGCGGGTGACGTCGCGGTGATGCCTGGCTCAGAGCTTTCGGTGCTGCTGGCGGATGACGCGACGCTGCGCGAACTCAACCGCACCTGGCGGGACAAGGACAAGCCTACCAATGTCCTGTCGTGGCCGGCAGCAGACCCGGACGATCTGGCTGATTCGCCGGTGCTCGGCGATATCGCCCTGTCATGGGAGACGCTGATCCGCGAGGCCGGGGATGAGGGCAAAGCCGTCGCTGACCATTTCACACATCTGATCGTGCATGGCGTGCTGCATCTGCTAGGCTATGATCACGAAACGGATGAAGAAGCCGACGAGATGGAGATGCTCGAGGTACAGATTCTTGCAGGCCTTGGGGTCGGCGACCCTTACGCAGGCACGGAGCCTGATGGCGGCTCAGCGCCGGAGGCGGTAGCGCGATGAGTGACGACCGGAGCTCACGACAAAGCCGCGCCGCTCAGGGCTGGCTCGATCGCTTCCTGGCTCGCGCAAGGCCCCGCGCGGCGGGATCGGTTCGCGACGACCTCGAGGACGTGCTGGAGCACAGTGCCCCGACAGACGAGTTCTCGGCTACGGAACGCGCGCTATTACGTAACGTTCTTACACTCAACGAGATGCGCGTCGCGGACGCCATGGTGCCGCGCGCCGACATCATCGCCATTCGCGAAGACGCGCGTATAGCGGAGTTGTTGAGCCTGTTTCGCTCGGCGGGACATTCTCGCCTGCCCGTTTACGCCGGCTCGCTCGATGATCCACGCGGCATGGTGCACATCCGCGATTTCCTCGACTATCTGGCGTCCGGGTCTGAGAACGGGCCCGACGTGTCCGCCCCACCCAGCTTCGCCTCGGTCGATCTGAACACACCGCTGACAGACACGCGTCTTGTTCGACCGGTGCTGTATGTGCCGCCCTCTATGCCGGCTGTGGATCTGTTGGTGCGCATGCAGTCCAGCCGCATTCATATGGCGCTGGTGATTGACGAATATGGCGGGATCGATGGCCTGGTCTCCATGGAAGACGTCGTCGAGCTCATCGTGGGCGACATTGAGGATGAGCACGATCTCGAATCCGGTCCGATGATTGGCGCAGTCGGCAACGACGCTTTCGACGCCAACGCCCGCGCTGATCTTGAAGAAACCTCAGTGGCCCTGGGCGTTCAACTCAACGTCGACGATATAGCGGACGAAATTGACACCTTGGGTGGGCTGGTGGCCCATTTGGCGGGTCGCATCCCAACCACTGGCGAATGTATTGCCGGACCACATGATCTGGTGTTCGAGGTGCTTGAGGCTGATCCTCGCCGGTTGAAGCGAATTCGTATCCATCGGGGCGCTGGCGCTGCTGAAAAGCGCGCTGTTACGGAAGCCGGATTGACTGCTCCGCCGACTGATCCGTCTGAACAGCATTGATGCGCGCTTTCATTTGCCGGTACGCTGGCGCCAACCGCTGGCTCCAGCGCGGCGTGATGTTCGCAGCCGGCGCCATGGGGGCGCTGGCTCTGCCGCCCTATAGCTTTTTCCCGGCGCTTTGCGTCGCCATGACTGTCGGCGTGTGGGCCATAGATGCGGCCACGCTCAGCCACGGCTGGCATGTAAAGGTGCGCGCCGCGGGCGCCTCAGGCTGGTGGTTTGGCTTCGGTTATTTCGTCGCCGGGCTGTGGTGGCTCGGAGCGGCGTTTCTGGTTGAGGCGGAGCAGTTCGCCTGGGCGCTGCCATTGGGCGTGCTGGGCCTCCCCGCCGTGCTGGCCCTGTTTCCTGCAGCCGGATTTGCGCTCGCAGCCGCCCTGTGGCGCAGTGGGCCACAACGCGTTCTGATTTTTGCTGGCGCTCTGGGACTCAGCGAGTTTCTGCGTGGCACGCTCTTCACCGGCTTTCCATGGAACGCCTATGGCATGGCGCTCGGCGACCATCTGTGGACCGCCCAGATCGCCTCCATTCTCGGCCTCTACGGGCTGACCACACTCACTGTGGCGCTGGCCGCGGCGCCAGCGACGCTGGTGTGCCCACCAGGAGCGCAACAGCCCGGCGGCCGAATCGCGCGACTGTTGCCGACAGCTATCGCCGCAGCCGTGCTGGCGGGCGTCGCGGCCTATGGGTTCGCGCGCATTCCTCAGGGGCCTGCTCCAAGTGAAGCTGGCGTAAAGCTGCGGATCGTGCAGCCGTCGATCACCCAGGACACGACAGTATTTAATTGGGACAATCGCGAGCGCATTCTCAACCAGTACGTGCGCCTGACACAGGGCCTGCCGGGCGCCTCTTTGCAAACCGCGAAGGTCACCCATGTGGTGTGGCCCGAATCGGCCTTCCCCTTCCTGCTAGCTGACACCCCTGAAGCCCTGCGCACTATTGGCGACATGTTGCCGGACAGCGCCGTCCTTGTGACTGGCGCCGCCCGTGCGGAAGCGAAGGCCCCAGGTGGGCGGCCGAGTGTCTTTTACAATTCGATGCAGGTCGTCGATCACCATGGCCGGGTAGTCAGCGCCTATGACAAGTCGCATCTGGTGCCGTTCGGCGAGTACATGCCTTTCGCCAGTCTGCTGGATCGCATTGGCGTCCGGCAGTTCGTCCAGATACCTGGCGGCTTTACCCCAGGCGAGGCTGGCGGCGACCTTAAGGCTCCGGGGTTGCCGCATGTGAGCCCCCTCATCTGCTACGAAGCGATCTTTCCAGGCTTCGGCCCAGCCCGTGGCCCGTCTGGCGTCATCCTGAATGTCACCAATGACGGATGGTTCGGCAACACGCCTGGCCCATGGCAGCATTTCGCTCAGGCGCGCCTGCGGGCGATCGAGACCGGGCTCCCGCTGGTGCGCGCCGCCAACACGGGCATCTCCGCCGTGGTTGATCCATGGGGTCGAATCGTCAGCAAATTAACTCTTGGAGAGACCGGCTACATCGATTCGCCGTTGCCATCTGCGATCTCTCCGACGACTTATGCCCAAAAGGGCAATTTAGTTTTCGCCTTGCTTCTGATTTTCTGCTTCTCTTGGTGTGTGTTGCCCCCGGGCGCAGGGACAGCGCCCAGACGACTTGATGTTGGTCCATGACGCCAACGGAGACAGATGGTGAGCAAGGCCCGCAATCCTATCGACCAGTATGTCGGCAGCCGGGTTCGCATGCGCCGCATGTTGGCGGGGCTCAGCCAGGAAAAACTCGGCGACGCGCTGGGCGTGACCTTTCAGCAGATCCAAAAGTATGAAAAGGGCGCAAATCGCATCGGAGCCAGCCGGCTGCATCAGATCGCCCTGGCGCTAGAGGTGCCCGTTTCGTTCTTCTATGACGGCGCCACTCCAGCGGCCGAGCGCTCCGGAGGCTTTGCCGAGAGCCTGGGCGCGGACAATGTCAGCAATTTTCTCGCCACATCAGAAGGCCTGCAACTGAACCGCGCCTTCGTCCGTATCAAGGATCCCAGCGTACGACGCAAAATCGTGGCGCTCGTGGAATCCATTGCTGGAGCGCAACCCCCTGCCGGACCTGACACTACTGGCAAACCGGAGAAGGTTATTCCCTCTCCCTGACAGACGCTTGACGTCCTGGAGCCAGTAACCTACGCAAGCGGCGTATCCATTTGGTCTGGAGGCTCGGGTGTCGCGTCAGAACTACCTTTTCACCAGTGAGTCGGTGTCCGAGGGTCATCCGGACAAGGTGTGCGATCGCATTTCCGATACCATTGTCGATGCGTTTCTGGCGGAAGATCCGGAGGCGCGCGTCGCCTGCGAGACGCTCGCCACGACCAATCGGGTGGTGATCGCTGGCGAAACGCGTGGGCCTGCGACGCTGACCCATGAATATCTGGCGCATCTGGCCCGGCTCGCCATTCGCGACATCGGCTATGAGCAGAGCGGCTTCCATTGGGAGAACGCTGACATTGAAGTTCTGCTGCACGCCCAGTCCGCCGACATCGCTGTCGGCGTCGATGCGGCTGGCGAGAAGGACGAGGGTGCTGGCGACCAGGGCATCATGTTTGGCTATGCCTGCCGCGAGACGCCTGAGCTGATGCCCGCGCCCATCTATTACGCGCACAAAATTCTGAAGCGGCTTGCCGAAGCGCGGAAGTCCGGGGAATCGGGCGTGCTCGGCCCGGACGCCAAGAGCCAGGTCACCGTTCGCTACGAGAATGGCAAGCCCGTTGCAGCGACCCAGATCGTGGTCTCGACCCAGCATCTGGACGAAAGTCTGACGTCGCACGACGTTCAGGCCATCATCGAGCCTTATGTCCGCGAAACGCTGCCTGAGGGCTGGATTTCTGACTCCACCGTGTGGCACGTCAATCCGACTGGCAAATTCGTCATCGGCGGTCCGGACGGCGACTGTGGCCTGACGGGCCGCAAGATTATCGTCGACACCTATGGCGGCGCAGCGCCGCACGGCGGCGGCGCCTTCTCGGGCAAGGATCCGACCAAGGTCGATCGCTCGGCGGCCTATGCCGCGCGCTATCTCGCCAAGAATGTGGTGGCGGCAGGCCTTGCTGAGCGTTGCACGATTCAGCTGTCCTACGCGATCGGCGTCTCACGCCCTCTGTCGCTCTATGTCGATCTGCATGGCACTGGCCAGGCTGACGAGGGCAAACTCGAACAGGCCTTGCTGAATGTGATGGATTTGTCGCCGCGCGGCATCCGCAGTCATCTGTCGCTAAACCGGGCGATTTATGCCCGCACTGCGGCTTATGGCCACTTCGGTCGCGCGCCAGAGGCAGATGGCGGGTTCTCGTGGGAGCGCACCGATCTCGCTGACGCGATCCGTAAGGCTGTCGCGGGCTGACAGCACGCTTCATGCCGTGACCTCACGCCGCCTCACGGGGCGGCGTTTGTTTTGGTGCATGAGCACACTGGCAGCGCCTGTCCCTGCCGGTGATCGACGGCTGTCGTTGCGCCGTTGGCGCGCGCGCCGTCCAACTTTACCACTTGCGCCAGCTCCGGAAGGCAAGACCTGATGACGACGGAACAGCCCCGCTCGGGCTTATTCTACGGCCGCAGAAAGGGCCACCCGCTACGCGAGCAGCAAGCCCGCCTCATGGATGAGGTATTGCCGCGCGTACGCGCGCCCGCAGGCACCATTCCCGACATCCAGCAGCTATTCGCCCGCCAGGTGGAGAATGTGTGGCTTGAGATCGGGTTTGGCGGCGGCGAACATCTCCTGCACCAGATGGCGCTCAATCCCGATACTGGCTTTATCGGTTGCGAGCCATTCGTGAACGGTATGGCCAAGCTGATGGCGGGCGAACCCGACCTGTCGCGCATCGCTTTGCATGACGCTGACGCCACCGAACTTCTGCCCCGGCTTCCGGCCGCCAGTATCGAGCGCGTCTTTGTACTCTACCCCGACCCATGGCCGAAACGCCGGCAACGCAAACGCCGCATCATCAGTCCCGAAACTGTGACGCAGCTCGCGCGCGTGCTCAAGCCAGGCGGCGTCTTTCGCTTTGCGACGGACATCGACGATTATGCCGCATGGACCCTGGCGCGGGTACTGGGGTCGGAACAGTTCGACTGGGCGGCGGAGCGCGCGGATGACTGGCGTCTCGCCTGGCCGGACTGGCGCACTACCCGTTACGAGCAGAAGGCCTTCCGGGAAGGTCGCGTTCCAAGCTATCTGACTTTCGTCCGGCGCGAGGACGCCCCGTTAGCTGCGAGCGTCTGATTACTTGCGACCGCCAGACCTGATGCGCCCGGAATATGCCCGTTCATGCCCCATGCGGCGCGTTTGGCATGACCGCATGGGCGTGGGATGCTTCTGCGCAAGTTCTGGCGCAGAAGCCAATCCCGTCCTTGCAATTAGCGCGCGCAAAGCGTATTTGTGGAATATTCCAACATTCCAGAACGATCCGGAAACGGGTCGAGCCGGAGAGTGGGCTCCTGACGGGGTCCGCTCTTTTTTGTTTTAGCCGGTTGAGATTTTGCGGCTGAGGGCCGCATGACCGGCTCGAGGAAGGTCAAAGACGATGGCCGAGTTGTCGGACAAGCGGGTAGTGACGGAATCGGGTGTGGCGGCGCGCGTCGCCGCCATCGTTGAACCGGTGATCGAAGACCTTGGTTTTGTCCTGGTGCGGGTCAAGGTGTCTGGTCTCAATGGCTGCACGGTGCAGATCATGGCCGAGCGCCCCGACGGCACCATGACTGTCGATGATTGCGAGATCATCAGCAAGGCGGCCTCGCCGGCCCTCGACGTTGATGACCCCATCGACCGGGCATATCACCTTGAAGTCTCGTCGCCGGGCATTGACCGGCCGCTCGTGCGCCAGTCGGATTTCATCCGCTGGTCAGACTATGACGCGCGGATTGAGCTGAACGCGCTGGTGTCGGGCAGACGGAAATATCGTGGCGTCTTGCGTGGCGTTGATGAGGGCCATGTTCTGATCGAGCGCCCCGACGCCGGCGCCGATGAAGAACGTATTGCTCGTCTGGCGCTGACGGACATCCTTGAAGCGCGCCTTCTGCTCACCGATGCTGTGATTGAGGAAGCGCTCCGCCGCGAAAAGGCTGCGCGCAGCCTGCGTGGAGAAGATGCTGACGACGACCTGACGCTTGATGACGACGTGGAGGTCCAAATCGACGCCGCGACGGACAAGCATCACTGAACTCGCTCACGCAGTTTGGGCGCCCAGGTTCGCTGGGCGCCCCATACCCATTCACGCTCGCTACGTTTTGGCGTGCGCATACCGTAACGAGCCCGGCGGTGGGGCGTTTCCCCGCGCTGGCTCCCGATAGACGCCCGACCTGCGCAACGCCCCAGGCTAACGCGCAGCCTTGGTAGAGAAGGAGAGGCTCATGGCCATCAGCGCCAACAGGCTCGAACTGCTGCAGATCGCCGATGCGGTGGCGCGCGAGAAGGTTATCGATCGACAGATCGTTCTTGCTGCGATGGAAGACGCCATCCAGAAGGCGGCCCGTTCGCGCTACGGCAGCGAAACGGAGGTCCGCGCGGAGATCAATCCGAAAAGCGGCGAGATCCGGCTGTCGCGCCTCCTGCTGGTGACCGATGACGTCGAGAATGACGCCATCCACATTTCGGTCGACGATGCGCGCAAGCGCAATCCGGCTGCGCAGATTGGCGACTACATCGCCGAGACCCTGCCGCCCTTCGATTTTGGCCGCATCGCCGCCCAGTCCGCCAAGCAGGTCATCGTCCAGAAGGTGCGTGAGGCTGAGCGCGACCGTCAGTACGAAGAGTTCAAGGACCGCATTGGCGAGATCGTCAACGGCCTGGTGAAGCGCGCCGAATATGGCAATGTCGTCATCGACCTCGGCCGCACCGAGGGCATTATCCGCCGTGACGAACTGATCCCGCGCGAAGCGTTTCGCCCTGGGGACCGGGTGAGGGCTTACGTTTACGACGTGCGTCGTGAAACCCGTGGCCCGCAGATTTTCCTGTCACGCACTCACCCGCAGTTCATGGCGAAGCTGTTTGCGTCTGAAGTGCCGGAAATCTACGACGGCGTAGTTGAGCTCAAGGCGGTGGCCCGCGATCCTGGCTCCCGGGCCAAAATCGCTGTCGTCTCCCGCGACAGCTCCATCGACCCGGTCGGCGCCTGCGTCGGTATGCGCGGTTCGCGCGTGCAGGCTGTGGTGGGTGAGCTTCAGGGCGAGAAGATCGATATCATTCCGTGGTCTCCGGACAACGCCACGTTCATCGTCAACGCCTTGCAACCAGCTGAGGTGGTCAAGGTAGTGCTCGACGAAGAGAGCGAGCGCATCGAGGTTGTTGTTCCCGACGACCAGCTGTCGCTGGCGATCGGCCGTCGCGGCCAGAACGTGCGCCTTGCTTCCCAGCTGACGGGCTGGGACATCGACATCATGACCGAGGCTGAGGAATCCGAGCGCCGCCAGAAGGAGTTCGCAGAACGCACCACGCTGTTCATGGAAGCGCTGGATGTCGACGAAGTGGTCGGCCAGCTTCTGGCTTCGGAAGGGTTCAGCTCGGTGGAAGAACTGGCGGTGGTCGATCTGCAAGAGCTGTCCTCTATCGAGGGCTTTGATGAAGACACAGCCCAGGAAATCCAGACCCGCGCGCAGGAGCACCTTGATCGTTTGGAAAGCGAGCGAGACGCACAGCGCATTGAGCTTGGCGTCAGCGACGACCTGCGTCAGGTGGACGGTGTGACCACCGCCATGCTCGTGGCCTTTGGCGAGAACGATATTCGCTCGCTGGAGGACCTGGCTGGCGCAATTCCAGACGATCTGTGCGGCTGGGCAGAGCGCAAGGACGGTGAAGTCGTCCGCCACAAGGGCGCACTGGATGGCTTCGAAGTGTCGCGCGTTGAAGCTGAAGCCATGATTATGGCGGCGCGCGTGCTTGCGGGATGGATCGAACCAGAACCCGTCGAGGAAGAAGTCTCCGAAGCTGATGATGGCGGCGATGATGGCGTAGCTACTGAACAGGACCAGGGCTGATCGAACGCCAGCCCCCTGCGGTTTACGCTGTAGTCTGATCAATACTCTCTCGCGGTCGCCACCTTGGCTCCCCGCGAGAGACGCCGGCGACGGCTCAGCTTTGGCAGTCGGCCCAGTGCAACGCCCTGGTATTCGCCGGGCTCACGGCTTTATCGTCAGCCCGGCGAACACCAGGTCGCCTTTTGACCGAAAAGTCGGTCATCTGCGAATGCACCCTGGCGACCAACAATGGAAATGGGACAGGTATCGGCGTGGCGCACAAGCGCGAAGAAGATGATCGGGGGCCAGTGCGGCTCTGCGTGGTGTCTCGGGAAACCGCGCCGCCCGAAGAGATGCTGCGCTTTGTCGCCGGCCCCGACGCCCAGCTGATCGCCGATCTGAGGCGTAATCTGCCTGGACGCGGGGTATGGGTGAAGCTGTCTGCAGCGCACGTCCGCCAGGCGATAAAGCGCAAGGCCTTCGCCCGCAGCCTCAAACAAACCGTCCACGTCAGCGACGATCTGCCGGAGCAGATCACCACCCAGCTCCGGAAGGACGCAATCCAGGCGCTATCGTTCGCCAATAAGGCAGGCGCTGCGGTTTCGGGTTTTTTCAAAGTGGAGAGCGCGCTGAAGAGTGGGCGGGTTGCAGTGATTTTGCACGCGCAACAAGCTGCGCCGGATGGCGTCCGCAAGCTTCGCCAGGCGATCCGCCGCAGCGCAGAAGGCGGCGCGAGAGACGTTTTGGTCATCGATGAATTTGACTCAGGTGATTTGAGTTTGGCATTAGGGGGGGAACATGTGATACATGCTGCCCTGGAGGCCGGTCCAGCTACCGCAGGATTTCTGACGCGCTGGGCCAGGTTCAACGCATTTCGAGACGAGCCCGAGAATTCGGCGCAGCCTCAGATACAGCAGCCGGGCGACGACAAGCCCGATTGATTGCAGCGTGATCCCCCAATTTGGCGCCCGGGTTTTTGACCCAGGAGCAAAAGACACACCGCCGCTGGCGCGCCTACAGGCGCCAGCAGGACCAGATTTTCAGATTCTGTCGGCCGGTTCATCGAGAACCTGACCTCCGGCAGATTGACAGGCGCATGGTTCAAAGCCATGCACCTGGACGAACTATATGCGGACAGGCGATCCGGCATACGAGCGGCAGGAACGGAATGAGCGATAGCAAGAACCCGGGCGACAAGACGAGCGGCGGTCAGAACAAGACGCTGACGCTCAAGCGCCCGGTCGAGCATGGTACGGTGAGACAGAGCTTCTCTCATGGCCGCAGCAAGTCTGTGGTCGTCGAGAAGGTGAAGCGTCGCGCCGTCGGACCAGGAGAGGCCAAAGAGGCCGCGCCTGCGCCAGCCGCCACGCCGCGTGCCCCTGCCCCGGGAGCCACGGCGCCGAAGCGTCCTGCAAATCAGCGCCAGACCGGCGTGGTGCTTCGCACATTGACCGAGGAAGAGCGGGAGGCGCGCATTCGCGCCCTGGCGCTCGCCAAGGGCCGCGAAGTGGAAGAGCGCAAGCAAGCCGAGGACGAAGAGCGTCGTCGTCTTGAGCGCGAAGCAGCCGAAAAGGCCGAACGCGACGCCGCCGAAACCAGGCGCCGCGATGATGAGGCGCGTCTCGCGGCTGAAGCAGAAGCGGCGAAAACCAGCGCCGCAGCTGCAAAGCCTGCTCCAGCCGCGCCCAAACCTGCTGCTGCGGCGCCGGAAACCGCGCCTGTCCCTGCACCGGAAGCGACGCCACGCTATGAGACTGGCCCGGCCACCCCGACGGCCATTGTGGCCCGTCCGCGTCCGGCCGGTTCGCGTCCTCCTGTGTTGCTCTCGCCCCGCCCACCGGCGCCGCCCAAGCCTGCAGAACCTGCCAAGCCAGCGGCTGCCGCAACGGCCCAGCCCGGGGCGCCCGCGCGTCCTGCTTCGACTGGCGCTCCTACACCTCGCCCGGCTCAGACCGCAGAAGACGACGCGCCTCGCGCCCGGCGCCCCGGCGCCCTGCGCCCGGTCGCCGCGCCGAAGCCTGGCAAGACGGCTGGCGCGGACGAACGCCGGCGCGGTCGCCTGACGATCAGCACGGCGCATAGCGCTGGAGAAGAGCGCACGCATTCCGTCGCCGCTTTCCGCCGCCGTATGCAGCGCATGAACCGCGGCGCTGCGCATGAGCAGAAGGAGCGCCTGTCACGTGAAGTGATCATTCCTGAGACCATTACGATCCAGGAGCTGGCCAACCGTATGTCGGAGCGCGGCGTAGACGTCATTCGTCTGCTGATGCGCCAGGGCCAGATGCACAAGATCACTGACGTGATCGACGCGGACACCGCGCAGCTGATCGCCGAGGAACTTGGCCACACCGTTCGCCGCGTGGCGGAATCGGACGTGGAAGAAGGTCTGTTCAGCGAGAACGACGCTGACGAGACCCGTCTGCCGCGCCCACCGGTTGTGACGATCATGGGTCACGTCGACCACGGCAAAACCTCGCTGCTTGACGCCTTGCGTAAGACGACTGTTGTGGCGGGCGAGGCCGGTGGCATTACCCAGCACATCGGCGCCTACCAGGTGACCTCGCCGCTTGGCGGCAAGATCACCTTCATCGATACCCCTGGCCACGCCGCCTTCACCTCCATGCGTGCTCGCGGCGCCAAGGTGACGGACATCGTCGTGCTGGTGGTGGCTGCTGATGACGGCGTCATGCCGCAGACCATTGAAGCCATTGACCACGCCCGCGCCGCTGGCGTGCCGCTGATTGTGGCGATCAACAAGATCGACAAGCCCAGCGCCGATCCGCAGCGCGTACGTAACGAACTTCTGCGCCATGACATCCAGGTGGAGTCCATGGGCGGCGACACGCTTGAATTCGAGGTTTCGGCAAAGGCCGGCACCAACCTCGACAAGCTGCTGGAGGGCCTGCAGCTGCAGGCTGAAATCCTCGACCTTCGGGCGAACCCAGACCGTTCGGCGGAAGGCAATGTCATCGAGGCCAAGCTTGACCGTGGGCGGGGACCTGTGGCGACTGTTCTCGTCGATCGCGGCACGCTCCGCGTTGGCGACATCGTTGTGGCGGGTTGCGAATGGGGTCGCGTTCGCGCCCTGGTCGCCGACAATGGCGCGCAGATCAAGGAAGCTGGTCCGGCGGTTCCTGCCGAAGTCCTCGGCTTCAATGGCACGCCAGAAGCTGGCGATCGCGTTGCGGTTGTCGAAAACGAAGCGCGGGCGCGTGAAATCACCGACTTCCGCACCCGCCAGCGTCGCGAGAAGCTGGCTGCGCGCGGCGCAGGCGCCGGACGCTCGCTTGCCGACATGATGCGCGATCTGCGCGAAGGCGGCGGCAAGAAGGAACTGGCGATCGTCGTCAAGGGTGACGTGCACGGTTCGGTGGAAGCCATTCGCGGCGCCGTTGAGAAGCTCGGCAATGACGAGGTCACAGCGCGCATCCTGCACGCAGGTGTTGGCGGCATC
Organism: Camelimonas sp. FR25; assembly: GCF_059740505.1. Lineage (NCBI taxonomy): Bacteria > Pseudomonadati > Pseudomonadota > Alphaproteobacteria > Hyphomicrobiales > Chelatococcaceae > Camelimonas > Camelimonas sp. FR25. Next base: position 130,945 of record NZ_JCAWFG010000078.1, read on the forward strand.
ACCGAATCCGATGTCACCCTCGCCGGCGCGTCCAAGGCGACAGTGATGGGCTTCAACGTCCGCGCCAACAAGGAAGCGCGCGAGGCGGCCGATCGGGCTGGCGTGGAAATCCGTTATTACAACATCATCTACGATCTGATTGATGATGTGCGTGACGCGATGTCCGGCCTGCTGGCGCCGACACTGCGCGAGCATCGCCTCGGCGAAGCGACCGTGCAGGAAGTGTTCGACGTGTCCAAAGTTGGCAAGGTCGCGGGCTGCCGCGTCACCGAGGGTGTCGTGGAGCGTGGCGCTCACGTCCGCATCATTCGCGACAACATCGTCATTCACGAAGGCAAGCTCAGCCAGCTCAAGCGCTTCAAGGACGACGCCAAGGAAGTCGGCTCCGGCCAGGAATGCGGCATGTCGTTCGAACGCTTTGAGGACATGCGCAAGGGCGACATCATTGAGTGCTATCGCGTCGAGGAAATTCGCCGCACGCTCTAAGGCCTTTCGCGGCGCGCATCGGATGCGCGCCGCGCCTTTCTGATCTTTTGCCGCGGAGGCGCTGGCGCGTCGCCAGTCGGCCTGCGGCCTGTTGCAGCCATAGTGTATTCCGGACCTTGCCCGCCGCTAATCCGTGTTTGGTCGGGGATGTGGACAGAACGCTATCTGCCGCCATCCCCCGGAAAACCCATTACCTGATATGGCCAAACGCCCGAATACTCCCGCCACCGGTCCCTCGCAGCGCCAGTTACGCGTCGGCGAACTTATCCGTCATGCGCTCGCGGAAATCCTCGCCCGCGGCGAGGTTCAGGACGACGCGCTGCTTGGCAATGTCGTCACCGCGCCTGAGGTCCGCATGTCGCCGGATCTCAAGCTTGCGACGTGCTACATCATGCCCCTCGGTGGAAAAGACGAAAAGCCGGTCCTCGCGGCGCTTGAGCGGCACAAGAAGTATCTTCGCCATGAGGTCGCCCGTCGCGTGAACCTCAAATTCGCACCGGAACTCCGTTTCCGGCGCGATGAGACATTTGATGAGGCTGGCCGCATTGATCGCCTGCTGCAGTCACCGAAAGTGCGAGCCGACATCGATCGCCGGGCGGACGACGAAGGCTGACGCCATTAGGCCCCTGTCCATGCGAACATTCAGGCAGCGAGCGCCTGCCCCTCATGAGCGGGCCTGAAGGCGACCCTGGCCTCAGACTCATTGCCCCGGGTGATTTCAGACACCCGTCGACTCAACATGGATTTTGAATGACCGAGGAAACCGAAGCCCGAATCGTTGCTTCTGTGGCGCCGCGCCCCAAAAAACGTGACGTCAACGGCTGGGTCATTCTGGACAAGCCTGTCGGCATGACCTCCACCCACGCTGTCGCCGTGGTGAAGCGACTGTTCCGCGCGAAGAAAGCGGGACATGCCGGCACGCTCGACCCGCTGGCCTCAGGCATCCTGCCTATCGCGCTCGGCGAGGCGACCAAGACCGTTCCCTATGTCATGGACGGTCGTAAGGCCTATGCGTTTACCGTCGCGTGGGGCTCTGAAACAAGCACGGATGATGGCGAAGGCCATGTCGTCAGTGAATCCCCGATCAGGCCCGAACCTGATGCGATCGCTGATTTGCTCCCCCGGTTTACCGGGACCATTCTCCAGGTTCCTCCAAAATTCTCCGCCATCAAGGTTGACGGCGAGCGCGCCTATGATCGCGCAAGAGACGGCGAGGACGTCCAACTGCAACCGCGCGCGGTGACGATTGACGCCTTACGGCTCGTGAAACGCACGGACGATCTGGCGCTATTCGAGGCCGAATGCGGCAAGGGGACCTATGTCCGCGCCATCGCGCGCGATTTGGGCAGAGGCCTTGGCTGCTTCGGCCATGTTTCCGCCCTGCGCCGCACCAGGGTTGGCCCGTTTGCACTGGGCGATTGCGTGACGGTGGAAGCGCTTGAGAGCCTCGTCCGTGCATCCGCCGACGGTCTACCCGACGCTGCGCTTAAGAACGTGGCTTGCGCTCTTTCGGAGCTGCCGAGTGTCAACGTCGGCACAACCGAGGCCGCCCGGCTGGCGCGCGGTCAGAGCGTCCTGCTGCGCGGCCGTGACGCGCCGGTTCTTGACGGCGTGATCGCCGTCATGGCGGTGGGGAAACTGGTCGCCCTCGCCGACATGGAGCGTGGCGAATTGCATCCCAGACGCATCTTTAACCTGTGAGCCGACACCTTTCGCCGACGGGTAAGTATAAGTAATAACCGGGCTTTGCCGATGGCCTAGCCAAACAAGGCGATTTAGGGCATAAGCCCGCATTGGCGGGCCTCCGGCCTTTGCGCAGTCGCTCGCCATGTGTCCGACCTTGCTGGACGACATCCCGGCAAGGCCATCATTTCCAACCGAAAGGAACGACTGATGTCGATTACTCCCGAGCGCAAGCAGGAACTGATCAAGGAATACGCAACCACGGCTGGCGACAGCGGTTCGCCGGAAGTGCAGGTCGCCATCCTGACCGAGCGTATTGTCAACCTCACCGAGCACTTCAAGTCCCACGCCAAGGATAACCATTCCCGTCGTGGCCTGCTGAAGATGGTGTCGCAGCGCCGTAAGCTGCTTGACTATGTCAAGGGCAAGGATGAGGCTCGCTATCGTTCGCTGATCGAGCGTCTCGGCATTCGCCGCTGATTTTTCGCGCTTTTCCCGGCCGGGTGGCGACATCTGGCCGGTGACACAAGATGCGCCTGGCGCTTTGACCAGCGTCCGGCGTTCGCCACGTAGGCGCGCTGTAGCGTGGGGCGAAAGCAACCTCCCTGGCGCAATGCCAATGTTGGCGACTGGCGCGGGCAAGATGCTCCGGCCATCTGGTGGCCGAGCCGCCATAGCCGCCACGTGAGTTTGTGACAGGCGTACCCTCGCCGTCAAAGCCGGCTCCGCTGAGCCGCCCCGTAGGGGAACCGTCCCCACCCGATCCGGCCATGCCGGAGCAGGATCGCCGGATGCTCGGGCCGCTTTGCGCGGCCCCACACGAGCATCCCGTCATCTTGCTCATGGCGTACGGCAGCCGGACCGCATCCATGGAAAGAAGATATGTTCGACATTCAACGTGAAGAGCTGATCTGGGCCGGCTCCAAGCTGACGCTTGAGACCGGACGCATCGCGCGTCAGGCCGACGGCGCCGTGCTGGCGACCTACGGCGAGACCACTGTGCTCGCCACGGTCGTGGCCGCAAAAGAGCCGAAGCCTGGCATCGATTTCATGCCGCTGACGGTCAATTACCAGGAGAAGACCTTCGCAGCTGGTCGTATTCCAGGCGGCTATTTCAAGCGCGAAGGCCGCCCGAGCGAGAAAGAAACCCTGGTCTCGCGCCTGATCGACCGCCCGATTCGTCCGCTCTTCGCCAACGGCTGGCGCTGCGACACCCAGGTGATCATCACCGTGCTGTCGCATGATCTTGAGAATGATCCGGACATCGTGTCGATGGTCGCCGCTTCTGCGGCCCTCACCCTGTCTGGCGCGCCGTTCATGGGCCCGATCGGTGCAGCGCGCGTCGGCTACGTCGACGGCCAGTACAAGCTCAACCCGACCTTCGCAGAGCGTGAGTCGTCGGTGCTCGACCTCGTGGTCGCCGGCACCTCGGACGCGGTGCTGATGGTGGAATCCGAGGCTCGTGAGCTGTCGGAAGATGTGATGCTTGGCGCCGTGATGTTCGGCCACAAGCATTTCCAGCCGGTGATCGACGCGATCATCCGCCTTGCCGAGCGGGCCGCCAAGGAGCCGCGCGACATCGCAGTGGCCGACACCTCCGAGATCGAGAAGATTGTGCTCGAAATCGCCGAGGCGGATCTGCGCAAGGCCTACCTCATCACTGACAAGCAGGAGCGCTATGCCGCCGTCGACGTCGCCAAGGCGAAGGTGTTCGCGACGCTGCTGCCAGAAGGTGAAGAGCCACGCTTCCCGGCCGAAACGGTCAAGGGCGTCTTCAAGGAACTTCAGGCCAAGATCGTTCGCTGGAACATTCTTGACACCGGCGCCCGTATTGACGGTCGCGACGTACGCACCGTGCGCCCGATCCTCTCTGAGGTGGGCTTCCTGCCGCGTACGCATGGCTCGGCCCTGTTCACGCGCGGCGAGACCCAGGCCCTGGTCGTAGCGACCCTTGGCACCGCCGATGACGAGCAGTTCATCGATTCGCTGGAAGGCACCTACAAGGAAAACTTCCTGCTTCACTACAACTTCCCGCCCTATTCGGTTGGTGAAACCGGTCGGATGGGCTCGCCGGGCCGCCGTGAGATTGGCCATGGCAAGCTGGCGTGGCGCGCTGTGCGGCCGATGTTGCCGGCCAAGCATGAGTTCCCCTACACCATCCGCCTCGTGTCGGAGATCACCGAATCCAACGGCTCATCGTCGATGGCTACGGTTTGTGGCTCCTCGCTGGCCCTGATGGACGCAGGCGTCCCGCTGCGCGCCCCGGTGGCAGGCATCGCCATGGGCCTGATCCTGGAAGGCGACCGTTACGCCGTGCTGTCCGACATCCTTGGCGACGAGGATCACCTCGGCGACATGGACTTCAAGGTGGCTGGCTCTGCTGCGGGCATCACCTCGCTGCAGATGGACATCAAGATCGCCGGCATCACCGAAGAGATCATGCGCGTGGCGCTTGATCAGGCGAAGGGCGGCCGCGAGCACATTCTCAATGAGATGGCCAATGCCCTGACCAGCGCGCGCAGCGAGTTGGGCCAGTATGCCCCGCGCATCGAAACCATGAAGATTCCGCAGGACAAGATCCGGGAAGTCATCGGTTCGGGCGGCAAGGTGATCCGCGAGATCGTTGAGAAGACCGGCGCCAAGGTCGACATCAGCGACGATGGCACCATCAAGATCGCTTCGGCGGACCTTAAGTCCATTGAAGCCGCGATGAACTGGATCAAGTCCATCGCCTCCGAGCCAGAAGTCGGCGTGATCTATGACGGCACCGTGGTCAAGACCACCGATTTCGGCGCCTTCGTCAACTTCTTCGGCGCCAAGGATGGGCTCGTTCACATCTCCCAGCTCGCGTCCCAGCGGGTCGCGAAGGTCACTGACGTCGTCAAGGACGGCCAGAAGGTGAAGGTCAAGCTTCTCGGCTTCGACGATCGCGGCAAGGTGCGCCTGTCAATGCGCGTCGTAGATCAGGTGACCGGCGAGGACCTTGAAGCCAAGCAGAAGGCTGAGCGCGCTGCTGAGGCCAAGGACTGACGTAGCAGCGACGTCCTCTCACAAAAAAACAAAGGCCGCCCGGAGCATATCCGGGCGGCCTTTTTTGCGTGCTGTCTAGGCAAGGTGATCAGCCGGCCCGGGCCGTGTTACCCAGCTGCCGCAGCCTGGAAACGAGCTCCCGCCCCGAGCGAACCGGCTCTGGAAATGGCAGGCGAGCAATCTCATCCCCCAGACGCAAATCCATTCCTTCCGGATCGACGCCCGTCATCCTCCAGGCGCCTGGCTGCAGGCCAAGTAGCCGTGTGGCATACAGTCCCAGCGCATCAGCGTGGTCCTCGTTCATATGCGCCACAGCGCTCTCCTCGGCCTCGACCAGGTCTTCAGCGCCAGAGAGGTCGGTAGTGAGGTCTGCGGCGCTGAGGTCAACAATCCGGCCGAAACCGGCGACCAGATGTGCGCCCAGTATGGTGAGCTTGCGGAAACTGAAATCCGGAAAGTCGGCGTACATGGCGGCGTCAGGATTACGCGCCAGAAAGCGGCGACGGACCGAGGCCTCGTCGCTTATCTCGACGCGCGCCGATATGCTGATACGCGGCGATACCAGCGGGTCTCCGCCGCCAACGCTCGCCAACAACAAAGAGGCGCGGTTGTCCCGAGCCAAATTCTGCGTGTGAAGGGCCAGGCCGGAAATCAGTGTGATGGGCGAGCCATCCATGGTCGTGGCGAGACTTACCAGAGACGCATAGGGGCTCCCGTCTGCGTTGCTGGTGGCCAGGGCGCCATAACGTGACTCACGCAGGAGTTTCTTGGCGTCGACGATCGATTGACTGATGCTCATTCCCCCTCCACCCAATGATACCGGGCATGTGATAACCGTGACTGGTAAAAATTGTCAGAAACCTTATGATAGAATGCCTGATCAACGGCCAGCACGCGGCGCCTGTCGCAAGTGACGCATCTGGCGTCTTGCGGCGAGTGGGGCGTTGAGCCGCTTTTTCGTTCGGCTCCTGGCTGGTCGCCGCGCCGATGGCCTGGTCCCATGGCTGCACGAAAGTATTCGACCGCCTTGTTTCGGCCTTGTTGGAGCGCAAACTCCAGTTTGATCTCAACCAGCGGTTGGCGTAACGCCAGATCGCGACATCCGGGAACATGACGCCACAATGCCAACGATCGCACTCGTTGATGACGACCGAAACATCCTCACCTCCGTTTCCATCGCTCTGGAATCGGAAGGATACCGCATCCTGACCTATACGGATGGCGCGTCGGCGTTGGATGGCTTCAAGACCAATCCGCCCGATCTCGCCATACTGGATATCAAGATGCCGCGCATGGACGGCATGGAGCTGCTGCGCCGCCTCCGCCAGAAGAGCGATCTGCCGGTGATCTTTCTCACGTCAAAGGACGAGGAGATCGATGAGCTTTTCGGGCTGAAGATGGGAGCCGACGACTTCATCAGGAAGCCGTTTTCGCAGCGTCTGTTGGTTGAGCGCGTGAAGGCGGTGCTGCGCCGCGCCAGCCCGCGCGATCCAGCGGCGATCAGGGAAAGCGATACGCGGGCGCTGGAGCGCGGCGCGCTCAAGATGGATCCAGAGCGGCATACCTGCACTTGGCGCAACGAGCCTGTGACCCTGACCGTCACCGAATTTCTGATCTTGCAGGCTCTGGCCCAGCGGCCCGGCGTGGTGAAGAGCCGCAATGCGCTGATGGACGCCGCCTACGACGACCAAGTTTATGTCGACGACCGCACCATCGACAGCCACATCAAGCGCCTGCGTAAGAAGTTCAAGGCGGTCGACGACAATTTCGAGATGATTGAAACGCTGTATGGCGTTGGCTATCGCTTTAAGGAAGCTTGAGGGCGACGCCCTCGGCGACTGACGCATTTCCTCCTGCCTGGCCGAGTCCAGGCGGCGACCTGTCTGACGACCTCGCGCCATTACGGACGCGAGGTTCGTCCCGAAGGCCCCCGATGGACCAGACATCCCGCAACGGTATGCGCACGAGCGCCAGGTCCACGGCTGCAGACAAAACCGACGAAGCTGGAGAGGACATTCCGCCTGGTCTGGTTGCGCGTATCGGACAGTCAGCGCGCTTCCTGCTTGGCCGGATGTCGTCCAGCCTCACGCGCCGCATTGTCATGCTCAATCTGGCGGGGCTCGTCGTCCTGCTCGTGGGGTTCCTCTACCTTAACCAGTTTCGTGAAGGACTGATCGAGGCACGGGTGCAAAGCCTGCTGACGCAAGGGGAGATCATTGCCGGCGCTATCGCGACGTCGGCGACGGTCGAAACCGATGCGGTCCTCATCGACCCGGACAAACTGCTGCAGTTGCAGGCCGGCGAGAGTTCTGGCTTCGGCGAAGAGGTCCTGTCGCCGCTCGAGTTCTCGATCAATCCAGAGCGGGTGGCGCCGTTGTTGCGACATCTGGTGACGCCGACCGGCACCCGGGCCCGGGTCTACGACCGGGAGGGGCAACTCCTGCTCGATTCCCAGTCGCACCTGGTTCGCGGCGATGTGCTGCGCCTGGATTTGCCTCCCATCCCGCGCGAACCTCCCAGCCTGCCAGACCGTATCTGGGAATGGTTCAGGTCGCTCAGTCGGCCAGGTGGACTGCCGGCGGAGGTGCTCACCACGGCAAGCGGCCGTTCACTGCCCGAGGTCGCCAGCGCCATGGCGGGCAAGCCAGCGTCGGTCGTGCGGGTGAACAGCAATGGCGAGACCATCGTGTCCGTCGCCGTGCCAGTGCAACGGCTCAAGTCCGTGCGCGGCGTGCTGCTGCTGTCGACGCAAGGCGGCGATATCGACCAGATCATTGCAAAGGAGCGCCTGGGCCTCTTGCAGGTGTTTCTGATCGCCGCGCTGGTGATGGTGCTGCTATCCTTCCTGCTCGCTGGCACGATCGCCGGTCCGATGCGTCGACTGGCTGAGGCTGCGGATCGCGTCCGTAAGGGCGCGCGGTCGCGGCATCACATTCCTGACTTCACCAATCGCGCCGATGAGATCGGCCATTTGTCGGGCGCACTGCGCGACATGACCACAGCCATGTATAACCGCATCGACGCCATCGAGAGCTTTGCCGCCGATGTGGCGCACGAGCTCAAGAACCCGCTCACATCACTGCGCAGCGCTGTTGAAACACTGCCGCTGGCCCGCAACGACGAGTCGCGTGGTCGCCTGCTTGAGGTTATCCAGCACGACGTAAAACGCCTCGACCGCCTTATCAGCGATATTTCTGACGCCTCCCGGCTCGACGCGGAATTGTCACGGGAGGATTCCGAGCCAGTTGACCTGGCGAGGCTGGTCACGAGCGTCGCCGCAATCGCCAATGAAGTGCGGCGTGATGATCAGGCGCCGATCAAACTGTCGATCGAACCCAATGCGCTCGGTCAGGACGCCTTTCTCGTCATGGGCCACGGCGGACGGCTGGGGCAGGTGGTGACCAATCTCGTGGACAACGCCCGATCGTTTTCACCCGATGGCGCCAGCGTCCGCATATTCCTGAGGCGGTTGCGCAATGACATCGAGTTGCGGGTCGAGGACGATGGGCCCGGCATTCCGGAGCATGCGCTTGAGCGCATTTTCGAGCGGTTTTACACGGATCGGCCCGAAGGCTTTGGTCAGAACTCCGGGCTTGGACTGTCGATCTCCCGGCAAATCATCTCCGCGCACAAGGGCTCGATCACCGCACATAACCGCATTGATCCACTGGACGAGGACGACATTGACCCGATTATCGCCGGCGCGTCTTTCGTAGTGCGATTGCCAGCCCTGGCTCCCGCCTAGAATTATGCGGCAAACGAGATGTTTGCGTGGCAAGGAGCTGAGAGCCAATGGCCGCCGCTCATGAGGCGCACACCGCTGTTCCTGCAGATGGTCTCGCACTGCACGCCTCTTGCGTCGTGGTGGGAGAAACTGGCGTACTGATCCTTGGCCCAAGTGGCTCGGGCAAGACCAGCCTCGCCATGGCCATCATTGAAGCGGGCGAGACCAAAAGAGCTTTTACGCGCCTGGTGGCCGATGATCGCACCCTGATCAGCCTGCGCAACGGTCGACTGGTGGCGCGCCCACACCCGCTGATCGCTGGCCGATACGAGCTTCGGGGCTCTGGGGTGCGCGCTGCCCGGCACGAAAGCGCGGCCACGCTGCGGCTGGTGGTTCAATGCCAGGTGGAAGGCGCCATGCGGCTGCCGGAACCTGGGCAACTCTGGACATATGCTGGCGTCTCGCTCCCGAGCATCAGCGTCGGCCTCCATGATCAGCGATTGCAGATACTCGAGGCGCTTGTTGGTGATGTTGAGACCGCGCTCTCACAGACTTCCGTGAGGAGAGGCTCGCTATTTTGAGTGAAATGGTCGCACCCGACTTGCGCTTATCCGTGCGATGCTCAAAATATCTGCTCTTCTGGACGCGGCAGGCGCCCCACAGGCACCCAGGGACCGGCGTCGTGAATGGGAAGCTAAATGATCGGTCTTGTGCTTGTGACGCACGGGTGTCTGGCCACGGAATTTCGCTCCGCGCTGGAGCATGTCGTCGGTCCCCAAAAACAGGTTGAAACCATCACCATCGGGCCGGAAGACGATATGGACACACGTCGCCAGGACATCCTGGCTGCGGTGCGCCATGTCGACAGCGGCTCTGGCGTGGTGGTGCTCACTGACATGTTTGGCGGCACCCCCTCGAATCTCGCCATTTCCTGTATGGCTGGGCTTCAGGTTGAGGTCATCGCCGGCATCAATTTGCCGATGCTCATCAAGCTCGCCAGCGTACGTGAAGACTTGCCCCTCGCCGACGCCGTGCTTCAGGCACAGGACGCGGGCCGCAAATACATCAACGTCGCCAGCCGCGTCCTGGCTGGCAAGTAAGGGTTGCGCAGCTTGGATCAGGACCCGGAATTTCCCGCTCCCGCCGTTCCGGATGGCGCGCTCTGGCGTGAGTTGCCGATTATCAATCGCAAGGGCCTGCACGCGCGCGCGTCGGCCAAGTTTGTGCAGACGGTCGATCGCTTCGCATCCGACATTACGGTGAGCCGCTGCGGCGAGACTGTTGGAGGACGCTCCATCATGGGCCTCCTCACTCTCGCCGCCGCCAAAGGCACCAGCGTGGTCGTCACAGCCCTTGGCGACGACGCTGAACAGGCGCTTGACGCATTGGAAGCGCTGCTGGCTGACCGGTTCGGCGAGGAAGAGTGAGCTTAACTGCGTCCGTCAGGCGCCACGCCTGACTGCGTTCGCACGTTGCCTGGAGCCTGCAGCAGGCTACCTGGCGCCGCCAGTCGCTAATGAGGTCGCCGTAGCCGGCTACCGCGACCGTTAGACGCTTGCCGACAATTGCAATCTCTGCACACAGGCGCGTAGAAACCGTGACAGTTTTCTGTCATAGGAACCGCATCTAATTGATTGTTGCGGCCGTCTCTGGCTTGACCAAGCCCACGGAACGGCCCCTCAGGAGGACGTTTCGTGGAAAACGTGGGCGTATTCAATAAAGCGCATGGCGCTGAGAGCTTCGGTTTTCGTGGCCTGAAACAGGTAAACTGGAATCTCGAAGCTGCCCGACTGTACGAGGAAGCTCTTGCTCGCGGCGAGGCTCAGCTCGTGCGCGGCGGCGCTTTGCTGGCCGAGACCGGCGTGCACACGGGCCGTTCGCCAAAGGACAAGTTCGTTGTCCGCGACGCCAACACCGAGAACGCGGTGTGGTGGGACAACAACGGCGCAATTACCCCCGCGCAGTTTGACACGCTCCTCGCCGACTTCATTGCCCACGCTGAAGGCAAGGAGCTGTTCGCCCAGGACCTTTTTGGCGGCGCCGATCCGTCGCACCGCGTCCGCGCGCGGGTATTCACGGAATTCGCCTGGCACTCGCTGTTCATCCGCAACCTGCTGATTCGCCCCGAGCGCAGCGAGGTCGCCAGCTATGTGCCAGAGATGACGATCGTTGATCTGCCGTCCTTCAAGGCGGATCCAGCGCGCCATGGCGTGCGGTCGGAAACCGTCATCGCTATCGACTTCACGCGCCGCATCGTGCTGATCGGCGGCACCAGCTACGCTGGTGAGATGAAGAAGTCGGTCTTCACCTACCTCAACTACGTGTTGCCGACCGTCGGCGTGATGCCGATGCATTGCTCCGCCAACGCCGGGCCTGATGGCGACGTTGCGGTGTTCTTCGGCCTTTCCGGCACCGGCAAGACCACTCTCTCCGCTGATCCCAAGCGCACCCTCATCGGCGACGACGAGCATGGTTGGGCGCCGTCGGGCGTGTTCAATTTCGAGGGCGGTTGCTACGCCAAGACCGTGCGTCTGTCGCGCGAGGCCGAGCCTGAGATTTACGCCACCACCGAGCGCTTCGGCACCGTGCTGGAGAACGTTGTTGTCGATCCGCTGACCCGCGAGCCAGACTTCGACGACACGTCCAAGACCGAGAATACCCGCTGCGCCTACCCGCTCGATTTCATTCCGAATGCGTCGCTCACTGGTCGGGCCGGCATTCCGAAGAACATCATCATGCTGACCGCAGACGCCTTCGGCGTGATGCCGCCGATCGCCCGCATGACGCCAGCGCAGGCGATGTACCACTTCCTGTCGGGTTACACCGCCAAGGTCGCAGGCACCGAAAAGGGCGTCACCGAGCCTCAGGCCACGTTCTCGACCTGCTTCGGCGCGCCGTTCATGCCACGCCATCCCTCGGAATATGGCAATCTGCTGCGCGAGCTTATCGCCAGGCATGACGTCACCTGCTGGCTGGTCAACACCGGCTGGACGGGCGGCAAGCCAGGCGTCGGCAGCCGCATGCCAATCCGCGTGACCCGCGCCCTGCTCACCGCCGCTCTGGATGGTTCGCTGAACAACGCCTCGTTCCGCAAGGACGCGTATTTTGGTTTTGAGGCGCCGGTGGCCGTACAGGGTATCGAGAGCGATATTCTTGACCCGGTGAAGACCTGGGCCGACAAGGCCGACTTCGCCGCCACGGCTAATCGCCTGGTCGGCATGTTCCACGAGAACTTCAAGACCTTCGAGCCGCACGTCGATGCGGCGGTTCTCGCTGCCGCGCCGGTAGCACGCTAACCTGCTGTGGGCGCGGGTTGACGCGCTCACATATCGACAGCAAGCAGCGTCGTTGGCGATCGCCAGATCGCCAACGTTCTGGCCCACCGGGCGCGCACTAGCGGCTATCCGTCATTATGGTGCAAAGGCTTGCCAGAGCCCTGCAGCCCGGCACGACAATTGAAGTGAATGCGGCGCCATCCTGAATGGGTGACGCAATCACGAATGGCATGACAGCCATGGGGGCTTCCGGATCACACGGTCGCTACGATAAGGCCCGCGTCTCACGACGCGGGCCTTAGATTTATCTGGCTATCACTGGTCAGGATCCCCACGCGGACAAGTTTAGTGTCATCAGCAACGCCGTGGCGCGATCGCCATTGGCTTTCCGGTAGTAGCCCTTGCGCTCACCAGTGCGCTCAAACCCGAAGTGGTTATATAGGCTGATCGCTGGCGAATTGCCGTCCTCAACCTCCAGATGCACGGTCTGGACCTGGCGGCCTGCCAGCCGCGTCAGATGATGCTGTAGCAACTGGATCGACAGCCCCCGGCCACGCTGCCTGCCGTCGATGGCAATGGTCAGAATCTCGGCCTCGTCCAGCACACACCGGCTGAGGACAAATCCTGTTGGCGGCGCGTTGACGGCGGTTGCAGGAAACACGCCGGCACTTTCAATCATTGGATCGAGCAACATCGCCGCGATGGTGGGCTCGTCCCAGCCGTGGGCGAAACTCGCACAATGGATGTCTGAGAGGCACGGAGCGTGTTGAGGCGTCAGATCGCCTACAACCATCGACGCCTCCGGGACGGGCCTCCACGGCCAGCGCAATGAGCTCATGTGGCCTCCTGACGTCGCAAACTGCGAGAAGGTCGTCACTGCCGAGGCAGCGCGCCTCCCTCCTGAGGCTTCGCATCCGGAGCACGAAGATAATAGGGTTTCGGCAAAGCGGTCGCCGGATCGGCGACAGCGCCTAGCCGCGCAAGCCACAAAGGCTCGGGGAAGAGCGCGTTCTCGGCCACCTCAGCGTTCATGCCCACGGACCAGGCCTCATTGGCCAGCAGGCCAGCGCCAGAGCCCGCAATCGTGATGTTACCTGAGCCAAGTAGGCGCGCAGCTTCCCGAGCCGGCGCAAGCCGCGCTGGCACGACCACGCGGCCGCCAGGCGCGACCGCCTGAATGAAAACCTGGCCATGGCGCGCGTCGATCGCAGCGACAGCGACCCGATCACCGGCAGTAGCCACAATCGGGCTGAGCAACGCCGACAGACTGGTTACGCCCACCACCGGAACTTTCAGCGCAAGACCGATGGCGCGGGCGGCGGAGATGCCGATGCGCAAGCCAGTGAAGCTGCCTGGCCCAACGGTGACCACAACCCGATCAATCCCGGTAAAACCGCCCGGGGTTCGGGCCATGACCCGCTCCAGCAGAGGCATGAGCGCTTCCGCGTGGCCGCGCTCCATGACCATCGTTTCTCCCGAGATAGCTGTATTTGCCCCCTGCTCGGCGACACAGGCGGAACAGGCGCCGAGCGCCGTATCAATGGCCAGAACGCGCAACCAACTCTCCCCGGCGTAGCGTGTATACGTTTCACGCGCCTTCAGCGTGCGCGCTCCTCAGATCGTCAAACGGCCTCGACAGCCTGCACGTCAGGCAAGAAGTGCCGGAACAAATTCTGGATGCCGTGCTGCAGGGTCGCGGTTGACGACGGGCAACCCGCACAGGAGCCCTTCATCGACAGATACACAGTGCCTTCGCGATAGCCCACGAAGGTAATGTCGCCGCCATCAGCCGCTACAGCGGGCCGCACCCGCGTCTCCAGCAGATCCTTGATCGTCTCGACAATACCGGCGTCCTGCTCATCAAAGAACTCCTCGCCATCCTCGGCCTGGATCGCAGCCCGATCCGTCACCACCGGCGCGCCGGACTGGAAGTGCTCCATGATGGCGCCAAGCAGCGCTGGCTTCAGATGCGGCCACTCCCCCCCAGACTTGGTCACAGTGATGAAGTCGCCGCCGAGGAACACAGCTGCAACGCCATCGACCCGGAACAGTCGCTCAGCCAATGGCGAGAGCGAGGCGTCATCAGCAGTGCGGAAGTCAAGCACGCCATCTGACATGACGGTGCGCCCGGGAAGAAATTTCAGCGTCGCTGGATTGGGCGTGGCTTCTGTCTGAATGAACATAAGGTAACTCCTCACACGCTGGTTCAAGGCCAGCGGCAGGCTTTCGGAACAGGCTTGACCGACACGGGCGCAATTCGTCCCGCCGTTACGACGACATCGCCGTACGCTCCAATAAATATGGTGTCGTCGCGGAATATTGGCAACGCGCCCCAAAACAGGCGCGTCACGAACCGGGCGTCACTGAATGGTTCAGCGGGACCGGATAAAGCCGACGATATCCTTGACATCGCGGATGGTCTGATCGGCGATCGTCCGCGCCCGGTCGGCGCCATCGACCAGCACAGCATCGATATAGGACACGTCAGCCACCAACCGCTGCATCTCCGAGCCGATTGGACCGAGGTGCGCGACAGACAGGTCAACCAGCGCCGATTTGAACACCGAGAACTGGCTGCCGCCAAACTCGGCCAGCACCTCAGCCTTCTGTCGGCCAGACAGGGCCGCATAAATCCCAACCAGATTGTCGGCTTCGGGCCGGTTCTCGAGCCCGGCCTCTTCCGAAGGCAGCGGCTCGGCATCGGTCTTGGCCTTACGCACCTTCTGCGCGATGGCGTCTGGGCCATCCGACAGGTTTATCCGCGAATAGTCTGACGGATCAGACTTCGACATCTTCTTCGCGCCGTCACGCAGGCTCATCACACGGCGCGCTGGCCCCTGGATCAGTGGCTCTGGCAATGGAAAATAGGCATCGCCAAAGCCACTGGCTGCGATGGATTCACTGAAGTCGTTGTTGAACTTCTGCGCAATGTCACGGGTCAGTTCAAGGTGCTGCTTCTGGTCCTCGCCGACCGGAACATGTGTGGCGCGATACAGCAGAATGTCGGCGGCCATCAGGTCCGGATAGGTGAACAGACCAACAGAAGCATTCTCCCGATCCTTGCCCGCCTTTTCCTTGAACTGGGTCATGCGATTGAGCCAGCCCATGCGCGCGACGCAATTGAACACCCACGCGAGCTCCGCGTGTCCGCTCACCTGGCTCTGATTGAAAACGATATGCCGCTTGGGGTCGATGCCACAGGCCAGGAACGCCGCTGTCACCTCCCTGATCTGCCGCGTAAGCTCAGCGGGCTTCTGCGGCACGGTGATGGCGTGCATGTCCACCACGCAATAGATGCAGTCGTACTGCTCCTGCAAGCCAACGAACCGCTGGATCGCGCCGAGATAGTTCCCGAGGTGGAGGTTACCCGTGGGCTGCACGCCCGAAAACACTCGCTGGCTGATCGGCGCCATTCTGCTTCACCATCATCGGCGGTTGCGACCCGGCGGCCTCCCATTGTAGCAGCTGGCAGCTGCTCCATGCGGAAGTTCACCGTTGAAATGTGGGCTCAGATCGCGGCGCTTCGAGCTCAAAGCTGCCGGATCAGGGCCTGATGTGCCTTAGCCGTTACCGGCGCCTGCAATGTGGCGCTGGGCGACGTAAGGCCGTTGATGGCTGCGGCGACGCCTGGCGGCTCGCCATTCCCGACCGCTCTGATCCGGAACAGCTTGCCTTGGGCGGCTATGCGCATCCAAGGCCGTGGTTATGGCCCCCGTGACGGGAGCGTGCAAGCAATAACCCGCGGCGACAGCCTCCAGGGTCCCGGCTTGCCGAAGCTGGCCGACGGCGGCTATGTGCACAGCTCAGGCCCCTTGAAACTGCCCTCGAACGCCTGAGGGCGATGCAGCGGCGACAGGAGACACGCATATGGGTGTTTGGCGGTACGATGTATTGGGCATCGGCAACGCGTTGGTGGACGTCCTCGCCCGCACCGATGAAGCTTTCCTGCGTCAGCACGGCATAGCCAAGGGCAGTATGCAGCTCGTTGATCAGGATGGGGCCGACAGGCTCTACGCCGCAATTGGCGCCACCACCACCGTCTCCGGCGGCTCAGCCTCCAATACCATCGCCGGCATAGCCGCACTCGGCGGCACGGGCGCGTTGATCGCCAAGGTGCGTGACGATGAGCTTGGCGCGGCCTTTGCGCATGATCTGCGCGCCATGGGCGTCGCTTTCCCGACCACTCCGGCCGTGTCAGGCCCCGGCACTGGTCGCTGCATCGTGCTGGTGACTCCTGATGGCGAGCGCAGCATGTCCACCTATCTCGGCGCCGGACAGCAGCTGGGGCCGGATGATCTGGACGAGGATATGATCGCCGCGGCCCAGATTGTGTATCTGGAAGGCTATCTGTGGGACCCACCGCAAGCCAAGGCGGCCTTCCTGCGGGCAGCCGATGTGGCGCATGCCAATGGCGGCAAGGTCGCGATCACGCTGTCAGATGCATTTTGCGTCGACCGCTACCGTGACGAGTTTCGCGATCTGATTGACCGTCGCGTCGTCGACATCGTTTTCGCAAATGAAAGCGAATTGTTGAGCCTTTATCAGACCGCCAGTTTTGAAGCGGCACTGGAGGCGCTGGCCCAAAGTCAGGTTCTTGGCATCGTCACCCGCTCTGAGCAGGGTTGCGTGGTGATTGACGGCGCCAGCCGGCTTGATGCGCCGGCCGAGGCGATCGACACACTTGTCGACACCACCGGCGCCGGCGATCTGTTCGCCGCAGGATTTCTGTTCGGGCTGGCGCGCGGACTACCGCATGCCATCTGCGCCCGCCTCGGCGCCATCGCTGCGGCAGAGGTGATCCAGCATATGGGCGCCCGCCCGATAGCCGATCTCAGGCAACTGGTCAGTCAGTCTGGACTTGATGTCTGAGGCGGGGGACGGCTCACGCGCTGGGACAATAGGGGCGGCCTCTCGGTCGCCCTTTTTCGATTGGCGCAAAATTTATAGCTTGCGCAGCGAAACCTCTTCAATCAGGTGGCTGCGGCCTTTGCGCAACACCAGATCCGCCCGCCTGCGGGTGGGCAGCACGTTCTCGCGCAGATTGGTCAGATTGATTCGACTCCACAGTCGCTCGGCCATCTGCAGGGCTTCGCCCTCGCTTACACTGGCATATTTACGGAAATAGGACTGCGGATCACGAAAGGCGGTCTCGCGCAAATGCATGAAGCGCGTGACATACCAATCATGCAGCAAGTCTTCGTCGGCATCGAGATAGATCGAGAAATCGAAGAAATCGGAGACGAAGGGGATGTCACTGCCGTCGCGCGGCAGACGCGCCGGCTGGAGCACATTCAGGCCCTCAAGAATCAGGATATCGGGCCGATCGACCTGCACTTCCTCACCTGGCACCACGTCATAGACCAGGTGGGAATAGACGGGCGCCACGACGTTACGCTTGCCCGCCTTGATGTCCGACAGGAAGCGCAGCAATTTTTGCGTGTCGTAGCTTTCCGGAAACCCCTTACGCTCCATGAGCCCCTGACGCTCGAGTTCTGCGTTTGGCTGCAGGAAGCCGTCGGTGGTGACGAGGTCAACCTTGGGCGTATTGGGCCAGCGCGCCAGCAGCGCCTTGAGGATACGGGCGGTAGTGGATTTGCCAACCGCCACCGAGCCGGCGATGCCGATAATGTAGGGCGCCTTGGTCTCCTGCTCGGCCAGCAGGAAGCGTTGCGTCGCCTTGAACAGACCCTGCGTCGCCGCGACATACAGCGACAGCAGACGCGACAGCGGCAGATAGATCTCAATGACCTCCTCTAGTGAGATCGGGTCATTGAGCGACTGCAGCTTCATCACCTCTTCGCCGGTCAGGGTCAGCGGGGTATCAGCGCGCAGACGCGCCCACTCGGCGCGGGTAAACTCCCGGAACGGCGAGACCGCCTGCTCAAGATCAGGGAGCACCCCGGCGTGATTTTCTGACGTCATCTTCGTTCCCGCTTCCCCGGCGTCGACCACTGCGTCAGGGCGCCAATGCCGCGGCGCGCCTGCCTCCCACAGCCCGACCACTTGTTTTTGTCATTGAATGAGCCCTGAGGCCCGGGATTGCTCTCCTACCAGGATGCGAAGATGCTGACGCATCCGCATCCTGAAATGCTCAGGCGCCGCACGGGGCTAGCCAGAACCCGATGAGTCACGCTCCCCGGGTTCTGGTATCAGCCTGCGCGCGAGGCCTTCTCCTGCAAACCGGATTGCGCCGTCCGGCGCTGGAGTTCGTCAAGCACCGCCTGCACCGGGATTTCTGCGCCGCGCAGCACCACCAGAAGGTGATACAAGACGTCGGCCGCCTCGGCCGTCAGATTGTCCCTGTCGCCAACCACCGCCGCCAGCGACGCTTCCACCGCTTCCTCGCCCAGCTTCTTGGCTGCTTTCATAGGTCCGTCCACAAGCAGTCGGGCGGTATAGGACACCTCGGGGCTGGCCTCCGCCCGCCTGGCGATAATCAGTTCGAGATCCTGCAGCGAAAATGCGCTCATCAGACGATCCTTACCGGAATGCCAGCCGCCGCCATGTGGCCCTTGGCGTCCCCCACCGTATAGGCGCCGAAGTGGAAAATCGACGCCGCCAACACCGCGCTCACGCCGCCTTCGGTCACGCCTTTTACCAGATCATCAAGCGTTCCGACGCCACCTGAGGCGATGACAGGCGCGGTCACCGCGCTGGAGATAGCCTTCATGAGCGGCAGATCATATCCCGAGCGTGTGCCGTCGCGGTCCATCGACGTGACCAGCAATTCGCCGGCGCCCAGCGACACAACCTCCTGCGCAAACGCAATCGCGTCGATGCCAGTCGCCTTGCGCCCGCCGTGGGTGAAGATCTCCCACTTTGCCGGCGCGCCTTCCGGTGACACCCTCTTGGCGTCGATCGCCACGACAATGCACTGATCGCCAAATTTCTCCGCCGCTTCGCGCACGAACTGGCGATTGCTTACGGCGGCGGTGTTAATGGACACCTTGTCGGCGCCGGCGAGCAACAGCCGGCGAATATCCTCGACGGTTCGCACCCCGCCACCGACCGTCAGCGGGGTGAAACAGGCTTCTGCGGTCCGCTGCACGACGTCGAGCAGCGTGCTGCGATCTTCATGGCTTGCCGTGATGTCGAGGAAGCACAACTCATCGGCGCCCGCCGCATCATAGGCGCGCGCGGCTTCAACCGGATCGCCTGCGTCGACGAGGTCAACGAACTGTACGCCTTTGACGACTCGGCCGTCCTTGACGTCGAGACACGGAATGATGCGAACTTTAAGCATGGTCTCAGTGTCCTGCTGACTTGAGCAAAGCCAGCGCTTCAGCAGGGTCCAGACGGCCGTCATACAATGCGCGGCCAGAGATGGCCCCCTCCAGAATCGCGCAGTCGGGTTGCGTCAGACGCCGTACGTCTTCAATGGACGCCAGACCGCCGGACGCAATGACGGGGATCGACACGGCGCGCGCAAGCGCGAGCGTCGATTCGATATTAAGGCCGCCCATAGCGCCGTCCCGGCTGATGTCGGTAAAAATAATCGCGGCGACGCCGGCATCCTCAAACTTTTTGCCAAGCTCTTCTGCGCCGATCTCGGACAGGCTCGCCCAGCCTTCCACCGCTACCCTGCCGTCACGCGCGTCAATGCCGACGGCGATTTTTCCCGGGTGGAGTCGCGCCGCCTCGCGCACAAACGCCGGATCGCGCACCGCCGCGGTGCCGATGATGACGCGCGACACGCCCTTGCCAAGCCAGCCTTCGACCGTCCGCATGTCGCGAATGCCGCCGCCCAGTTGCACCGACATGCCAGGAGACTGGCTCAGGATGGCTTCGACGGCATCGGCATTGATCGGACGACCTGCGAAGGCGCCGTCGAGATCAACGATATGCAGCCAGTCGAACCCCTGGGAGCGGAACGCTTTGGCCTGGGCGCCTGGGTCGTCATTGAATACCGTCGCCTGGTTCATGTCGCCGTGTACGAGGCGGACACACTGGCCTTCCTTAAGGTCAATTGCAGGAAACAGGATCACGGACGCCACCTGATAAAGTTGGAAAGCAGCGCAAGGCCAAAGCCCTGGCTCTTCTCGGGATGAAACTGGCTGCCGGCGACATTGTCCCGGGCGACAAAGGCTGTGATCGGCCCACCGTAATCGGTGGTCGCCACCACATCGCCGACATGCGACGGCGTCAGCGCATAGGAATGGACGAAATAGGCGTTTCTCGAGGCGCCGCCACCCAGCAGATTGTCCAGCAAGGGGTGGGGCCGCGCCAGAATGAGATCGTTCCAGCCCATATGGGGTATTTTAAGCGCGGGATCAGACGGCCGGATCGGCGCAACGTCGCCGCCGATCCAGTCCAGTCCGGCGGTCGTCTCATACTCGAGGCCACGGGTGGCGAGCAGTTGCATTCCGACGCAAATGCCGAAGAACGGGCGGCCCCTGACCTTCACAACCTCGGTCAACGCATCAACCAGACCATCGACGGCGTCGAGCCCCCGACGACAGTCCGCGAAGGCGCCGACCCCGGGCAAGACCACGCGGTCTGCCGTCATTACGCGCTCCGGATCAGAGGTCACCTCGACACGGACGGCGTCGGAGACGTCAGACGCCGCCTTCTCCAACGCCTTGGCGGCCGAGTGGAGATTGCCTGAACCATAGTCAATAATAACAACGGTGCTCACCGACGGATCTCCGGCTCAGGAAACAGACCAACAACATCGGCTCCGGCAATCGGCGTGCTCCGGACCGCAGGCGCCGTGGCGACATGGTCAGGGCCAGCATCGCGGGCCATCCTCGAAATCAGCGCGTGCTCGGCGGCGCTGTAATTGCGCGCCACGACCACATCGACCATGCTCAATCCCCTGCGCCGCAGCGACCTGCCCCACACAGCGCCGGCTTCAAGGCCGGCGAAGGTGTGCGCAGCAGTCAGGGCGAGCAGCGGGTAGGCAATCGGCGTCTGCAAGAACCGCGCCAGCACGAACAACGCTAACGTGGCCATGAACATCGCCAGCGCTGCTAACCAGCAGCGGTGGTAGAGGAACCATGGAACCGGAGCAATAAACGCCAGCCACGAAAACCCATCTGGCACCACCGTCGCGCGCGCGGCGCGGGTCTCAAGCGCAGCCATCCCGGTCGCAGGGGCGAAGAGCAGAAACGATTTCATAGCCTTGTCACCCGCAGCATGGAGACGCTCAGGTCCGCTTCAGTGGCGGCCTGTCGCCAGGCGCCGAACGCGCCGGTTGCGCCCGCTGGCAGCGACGCAAAACGCGCCGCAGTTTAGAGCGCCCCCTTGGTCGAGGGAATGCGATCACCTTCACGCGCGTCCAATGCAACAGCCTTGCGCAAGGCGCGCCCCAGGCCCTTGAAGCAACTCTCAGCAATATGGTGGCTGTTGACGCCGTAGAACGTTTCCACGTGTAGGGTCAGGCCCGCATTCATGGCGAACGCCTGAAAAAATTCCCGCACCAGTTCGGTGTCAAATGTGCCGATCTTCTCAGACGTAAAGTCCGTGCGAAATACCAGAAAGGGACGCCCCGAGATGTCGACGCAGACCCTTGAAAGGGTCTCATCCATCGGCAGATGCGCGTCCGCATAACGGACGATACCGCGCTTGTCGCCGAGCGCCTGCCTGAACGCCTCGCCAAGCGCGATGCCGCAGTCCTCAACCGTGTGGTGATCGTCGACATACAGGTCGCCCTCGGCTTGCACAGTCACATCGAACAGGCCATGGCGCGTAAACAGGTCGAGCATGTGATCAAAGAAGCCGACCCCGGTAGAGACATTCGCCTTCCCCTCACCGTCCAGATTGATGCTGACCGAGATTTTTGTCTCGTTGGTCGCTCGCGCAATTTCACCCACACGCATCGGCGTGTTCTCCTGTCCGGGACGTCGACCATCGCTCTGGCCGGCCACGTTATAAATCCCCTGCCTTGCAGAAGCCAGCGACAGCCCGCGCCGCGCTTGCGGCGATCCTGGAGCGCCGACGCCGGTTTGGCGCATATCAATGCGTCAATCAACTGGGTCCCGGCCTTAACGACAGATGAACTGGCCGGTCCATGTTGGTGCGAAACACGGTGGCTCTGGACTTATACCAGGATGCGAAGATGCTGACGCATCCGCATCCTGCAATGCTCAGGCGCCGCACGGGCTTAGCCAGAACCCGATGAGTCACGCTCATCAGGTTCTGGTATTACGCCGCGAGGCGCTGACGCATGTCGTCGACCTGTCCGCGCCACCATCCAAACGCCAGATTGATCGCCGCCAGATCATCGGCGGACAACTCGCAGCGCGCCGCCCGTTCGAAGACCGACGCCATGATGTGATCAACCTGCGCCTCGCTCGCCTCCAGTTCGGTGAGCGACACGGCGCTGGACACCGCGTGACCCAGCGACTGCAAATCATGCAGCACATTCATCACCCTGCGACGTCGCCGGATAGACATCTGTGCGGCGATGGCGGTCGCAACTGACGCCAGGCCGCCAGCGACAAAAAAGCCGAGATAAAGGAAATCGCCGTAGCGGTCGAAAAAGCCCACGCTTTCGCCATCACGGAAAGCGCGCGCGCCCTGATGGACCAGCACCGGCGATTCCTCCGGATCGGGAACTTCGAAGTGCTCATAGCCTGGCGCGGCGCGCCGGATTGCCGATCGCGCCGCCAGGAATTGCTGCAACAATGTATACACGGTGCCATCATCGACATTTTGACTGGCAAGCAGGCGGACAGGGATAGCCACAGTGTCCTTTTTCTCTGCCGGGAGGGCGGGATTGCCGCGGAAAATGCCAACTGGAAGCTGAACCGTCTCTATTTCGCCGACGCGTTGGGCTAGCGCTTCAGCATCAGGAATGCCGACGATGGAGTCTGATGCGAATTTCTCGTTAATCCGTCGCACCGCCGCGGCCACAGCAGGCGCAGTCGCTGGCCCCAGCAAAGCGATGACATCAAGCGCGTCGTCAGAAATGGCTTCGGATAGCTGACCCGGCTGGACCACCTTCATGTTGGCGGCGTCCCGCGGCAGGCCATAGAACTCAAGAAAACCGGCGAGTCGCGCAGAGGAATCCATCGACCCGAAAGGCACGATCGCCAGCCGCCTGCCTTTTAGCGCGCTGATTGAGGCGTCGGTCGGCGCGTCGCGCGCCAGAATGATCAGGGCATCGCGCCGCAGCACCAATACGGCTTCTGCGGATGTGTTTGCTGCGCTATCCGGGCGCAGCGCCGCCAGATCAATAGCGCCCGCGCCGAGCGCGGTCGCCACCTCATGGGCATTCCTGTAAGTCACCGTTCTGAGACGAATGGATTTCTTTCGCTCACGGAACACGCCATCAGCAGCCAGCAAGACCTGCCGGCTGCCAGGATCATCTGATGCGACCCCAACCCGGAGGTGTGTTGGTCGTGTGGCGAGGTAAAACAGACCGCTCACCCCCGCGACACACAGCAGGGCAGCGGCGAACAGCATCCTCAGACCCAGCATCGCCCCCCTCCAATGAACTAGCGAAAACTCGGGAAGAGGTCGTCCTGCGCCACGTCCGGACAGACTTAAGCCCGTCCGGACGGCAATTTGATGGTCAACTCAGGTTCGCCAGAGCCGGGGATTAGGCGGCGTCGGCGCTCAGAAGTCCGCCGAGGTCGGACAGCACGGCGAGGTGATGGTCCGCATCGCCGAAGACCGCGTCAATCATGGTCAACCGCTTGAAATAGTGACCAATGGCGAACTCAATGGTGACGCCCACGCCGCCATGCAATTGTACGCCATTCTTGCTGACCACGCGCCCGGAACGACCAACCTGAACGCGGGTTGCGGCCATGGCGCGCGCGCGCTCAACCGCATCCTCATCCTGCGCCATCATGGTCGCGTACATCGCCATGCTGCGCGCCTGCTCCAGCGCGGTGAACATGTCGACAGCCTGGTGCTGCAGCGACTGGAAATTGCCGATGGGCTGGCCAAACTGGCTACGCGCCTTGATATACTCGACGGTCAGCTCCAGGGCGCGCTGCATGCCGCCCACCGCTTCGGCTGCGGTTGCGGCGATCGCATCATCATAAACCCGGCGAATGACAGCGACTCCGCTGGCCTCATCGCCGAGCAACGCATCGGAGCCAACGGGCACATCCGCCAGCTTGATCGTGGCGGCGCGCTGGCTATCCTGGGTCGCATAGCCCTGACGCGTCACGCCAGCAGCGTCTGCGGGCACGAGAAACAGCGCTACGCCGGCTTCGTCCGACTGCGCGCCAGAGACCCGGGCGCTGACCACCAGCACATCAGCGCTGTCGCCATGCAGCACCGCAGATTTCTCGCAGTTCAGCACCCAACCATCGCCGTCACGCGTCGCAGTGGCCGCGACGTTGGCCAGGTTGTAGCGGCTCTGCGGCTCGGCATGCGCCAGCGCCAGCTTGATGCTGCCATCGGCGATCCTGGGCACGAGGTCCTGCTTCTGCGCTGCGGAGCCTGCGCGACGCAAGGCGCCGCCACCGAGCACCACCGTAGCGAGGTAAGGCTCCACGACCAGAGCCCTGCCAAGCGCCTCCATAACGATCATGGTGTCGACAGGACCACCGCCGAAGCCGCCATCTTCCTCGGAAAACGGCAGGCCAAGGATGCCGAGTTCGGCATACTGCGCCCAAATGGCGTCGCTGTAGCCCTTCGGCTCCGCCGCGTAGCGCTTGCGCTGTTCAAAATCATAGCGGTCGGCGACCAGGCGCTCGACGCTGTCTTTCAGCAACCGCTGCTCTTCACTCAGGTCAAAGTCCATAGCTCAATCCATTCACATCGGCTCAACGGCGCGCAGCGCCGGAGCCTGAAACCCGGGGAGGTCAGACCATCAAAGGCCGAGCACCTGCTTGCTGATGATGTTCTTCTGAATTTCGTTGGAGCCGCCGTAGATGGAGACCTTGCGATAATTGAAGAAATTCGGCGCAGAGGTCAGCGCCCACTCCGGCGCAACGCCTGGCTCATTGCGACCATCGCCATCATGATGCGGCTGATAGGCAAGCGCCTCTGGACCGGCCAGCTCCACCATGAGCTCCGTCAGGGTCTGCTGGATCTCAGACCCCTTGATTTTCAGGATAGAGGAGGCCGGATCAGGCTTGCCTTCGAGCTGGGCCATGTTCGCGACGACCCGCATCTGGGTCATTTCGAGGGCCTTCAGTTCGACCTCCACCGCCGCGAGCTTCTCACGGAAGCGGGGGTTGTCGAGCATAGGCGGGTTGCCATGGCGCGATTCAGAGGCGATGCGCTTGATGCGCCGCACGCGCTCCTTTGAGGCGCCGACACGCGCGATGCCGACGCGTTCGTTGCCGAGGAGGAACTTGGCGTAGTCCCAGCCGCGGTTCTCCTCACCGACCAGGTTCTCGACCGGAACGCGCACGTCATCGAAGAACACTTCGTTGACCTCGTGGCCGCCCTCGATGGTGATGATGGGGCGCACGGTGATGCCAGGCGTCTTCATGTCGATCAGCAGGAAGCTGATGCCGCGCTGGGGCTTCGCCGTCGGATCGGTGCGGACAAGGCAGAAGATCCAGTCCGCATGCTGGGCGAGCGTCGTCCAGGTTTTCTGGCCGTTGACGACATAGTGGTCGCCGTCGCGACGCGCTGAGGTCTTGAGCGAGGCAAGATCCGACCCGGAGCCTGGTTCGGAAAAGCCCTGACACCACCAGTCGTCAAGGTTCGCCATGCGCGGCAGGAAGCGCTTTTTCTGCTCCTCTGAGCCGAACTGGATAATGACGGGGCCACACATGCTGGCATTGAAGGCCAGCGGCTCTGGCGCCGGCGCCGCCATCAGTTCCTCGCGGAAAATGTACTGACGCACAGGATCCCAGCCGGTGCCACCCCACTCAACCGGCCAATGGGGAACTGCCCAGCCCCTGGCGTTGAGGATACGCTGCCACTCGACCTGCTCTTCCTTGCTGACGTGGTGGCCAGCCTGCAACTTGGTGCGAATCCGCTCCGGGAGGGCCGAGCGAAAGAACGCCCGCACCTCTTCGCGGAAGGCCTGCTCTTCAGAGGTAAAGCTCAGATCCATCCTGTTTCCTTCCGTGTGCCATGTCGCCGCATCACCAGCTGCAAGCGCCGCCGTGCGACAGTCATTTCTCGCTGTGCGTCAGCCGCCCTGCCGGGGCCCGGGGCGCCGGTCCCTAGCGCCCCAAAAGCAGTATGTCGCCAAACCTCGCTAATGGCGCAGCCACAGCCTCCAAAAACAGCTTCGACGCCAGTGTTAAGCGGGGGCAATGAGCCTGCCAAGTAGCAATTGGACCTGTCACGGGTCATCGCAGGGTCGCGCCTGGCGCAGGCATATGCGTCGCCTTAGCAGGCGCGGCGCATGAAGTTGCGTCTGTAACTCTTGGGAAATATTGCTTCCTGTCCGGTCGATGCGATCGACGGGGGTTGTGCTTCAGCCGTGTCCGGTGCATGTAGCGCCTGCGTCCGCTTTACATCGAATATATCAAATCACATCCCGCTGACGCGGCGGGAGAAACGTGTCGTGATGTCCGCAATCCAGAAGCAGTCCGAAGAGCCCCTGTCCCGGGAGAGCCTGAGCAATCAGGCATATTTTCGCCTGAGGCGCGACATTATGGGCGGACGGTTTCTCCCTGGAGAGAAGCTTAAACTGCGCGACATGGCGGCTGAGCTTGGGGTAAGCCCCACGCCAGTACGCGAAGCCTTGGCGCGACTGGTGGCGGATATGGCTGTCGCCCAACTGGATCATCGCTCGGTGCGGATCCCGCACATTGACCCCGAGCGGTTCAGCGAAATTTGCACCCTGCGGATGGATGTGGAGGGTCGCGCCGCGGCGCGGGCGGCGGAGCTGGCCACCAGCAGCCAGATCGCCGAGCTTGAAGCCATCCATGAGGAGATGATTGCGCTGAAGAAGGCGAAGCAGTTCAAGGAATCCTTCGCGGAGAACCAACGCTTCCACGCTGCATTTTGTGCGATCGCCGACATGCCGCTGCACTATCGCATCGCCGAGACATTGTGGCTGCAGATAGGGCCGCTGATGAACGCCTTGCTTGTCCACCGGCCAACGACCCTGCCCCAGCGCCACCCGCACCACACCCTGCTCGAGGGCCTGCGCAAACACGACCCAGGCCTGGCGCGGGAAGGCGCGGAGATGGATATCCGCATTAATGCCGAGCCAATGCTGGCGTTCTTGCGCAATGTCGACACGGAGCCGCAGAAGCTGGCCTGAGCGCATCAGGCCTCCATCGGGTTGCTGAACAATAATCGCCAGCGTCAGACCCCTGATCGGCGAACTCCAGGGCGATCGCCTCACCGGTTGCAAAAATTCTGTAGGGGAGCTGCTGCGGCAGCTCCCCTTTGTCATGGTTATACTGTGCCAATAGGCGTAGTTGGAGACCCCACTGCGCCAGTCAGGCGAAGGGGCGGCGCGGTGAGGAAGAAGCGGTTGCGGCCATTGGCGCGCAGCCAGTCCGCCAACGGCGTCAGGTGCCACAGTTCGCCCAAATGGACGCCGAGCTTGAACAGGCAGTGTTCATGTAGCGGCAGCATGGCGCAGCAGTCCCCGCCAGGTCGTGCAGGATAGGCTTCGACCGAATAGTTGTCCGCAATCAGCGCCGACAGGCCGCTGTCCGTCACCCATTGCAGCAGGCGCTGGTCGCGGCCATCGAGGAGCGCACAGGCGTTCTCGACCGCAAAGTGGGTCGGATTGCCGCCCAGCTCAAGCAGGAACGCGCCGAAACCGGTGTGCAGGCACACCATATCGCCCGCCTCGATGACGACCTTGTCCGCCTCGATAATGCGCATCAGCTGGTCATAGCCGATAATTTCACGGGCGCGGCCGACATGCGCATGCAGATCGATCATGACAGCCCGGCCTTGCATGCCCTTCACCGCCATGTTCTCCACGCCCAGCTTCCGGGCGCTGGAGGTGCTCGGTCCATGGCCATCCGGCGCCCCAGAATCAGCCGGATTGGGAGAGGCTACGATGTCCTCCCCTGCACGGTAGCCGTTGTAATAGAGCGGCTCAGGCACGCCGTCGCCGTCGGCGTCAAACATTGACCCAACATGAGCGAAGCTGTCCCACTGCGTTGAATATTGCAGATGCAACAGAACCAGATCATCACACAGGACGTCGGTTGCGCCCGTATGATCCTTGCCGAGTTGGTAGTTCATGTTGACCGCTTCGCCGCGCCGCGTCGGTCGCAACACAGGCGGTAGCCGTCGGGGATTGAGGACATTGCCGCCTGGATATTCCAGCGGCAGGCTGAGGCAGAATGACAGGCCTTCACGAATTTCCGCGGCGCCCTGCTTCACTTTGTCTGGCGTGATCAGATTCAGCCGCCCCAGCTGATCGTCTTCTCCGAAGTCACCCCAGGTGGAACCGTCAGGCCGGTGACGCCATCTCCTGTTTTCAGTCAAAGCGATTCCTCTTATTTTTATGCTGTGATGTTTCACGAGAAACATGCGCTCCTCGCGCCCGTTCGCGAAGCGCGCGACCGGCGAGGCTCATGCGCCGCTCACGCATGACCAAAACCCGATGAATCATACTCACCTGGTCCGGGCCTGAACGACGCCCTTTCGTTGTGTTCAGGGCTTCTTAACCAGCGGACAGCGCGATTGCGCCAGCGGTTGAAACGCCTGATCAGCAGGGATCGTCTGCAGAATCTTGTAATAGTCCCACGGCTGCCTGCTCTCTGCAGGAGATTTCACCTCGGCCAGATACATGTCGTGCACCATGCGGCCGTCCTCACGAATACGACCGTTGGTGGCGAAGAAATCGTTGACCGGGGTCTCGCGCATTTTTTTCATCACCGGGTCCGTGGCGTCAGTCCCGGCAGCCTTCACCGCGGCCAGATAGTGCATGGTCGCCGAATAGGCGCCGGCCTGGGACATGCTGGGCATGCGTCCTGTCCGCGCAAAATAGCGCTTGGCCCATGCGCGTGAGGCCTCATCGCGATCCCAGTAGAACGCAGTTGTCAACACCAGCCCCTGGGCCTTGTCGAGACCAAGACTGTTAATGTCGGAGAGAAAGATCAGCATGCCGGCGAGCTTCTGCCCCCCTTGCACCACCCCGAACTCCTGGGCTTGTTTGACCGAGTTGACCGTATCATTGCCGCCATTGGCCAATGCGATGATTTTGGCCTTTGAGCCCTGGGCCTGCAGCAGGAATGACGAGAAATCGAGGGTGTTGAGCGGCGCCCGAACCGAGCCAACGACCTTGCCACCACCCTCCTGCACCACTTTGGTGACATCGCGCTCAAGGTCTGTGCCAAAGGTGTAATCGGCGGTGACAAAGAACCAGCTGTCATAGCCTTGCTTGACTGCGGCGCTCCCCGTACCATGCGCCAGAGCGTAAGTGTCGTAGGTCCAGTGCACCGTGGTCGGCGTGCAGGCCTCATTGGTGAGGCGCGCTGAAGCAGGGCTGGTGAACACCACGATCTTGTTGCGCGGCTTGGCGATCTCGATCACGGCTAGCGACGGCGCGGTCGCAGCCACATCCATGATGGCGTCGACCTTCTGGGCGTCGAACCACTCGCGGGCTTTTGCTGCGGTAATGTCAGGCTTGTTAAGTGTGTCGGCGCTCACAAGCTCAATGTTCTTACCAAGAACCTTGCCGCCAAAATCCTCGATCGCCATCTGCGTTGCGGCGACGGTGTTGGGTCCTGTGATGTCGGCGTAGGGTCCGGACATGTCCAGCAAAAGACCAATCTTGACGACATCGTCCGATATGGCTGCGGCATTCTGAGCGCTGGCGCCGGGAGATAAAGCCAGGACAAAGCTTGCTCCCGCCGCCATGGCGCCACGCTGCGCCAGATTTTTGGTCGACAACACACAATTTAAGAGCGCCGCAAGGCGGCCTTGTGCTTCGGACATGCAACCTCCCATGCTTTGTTATGCTGGAAGTGAAGCAGATCACCTCGAACATATATAGTAAAAATACATTACATCTCCGCGACCATGGGGCGTGGCGGAAAATATCAAGACAATGGCGCGTTTAGCCCTTGATGGAGACGTCGTGGCGCCGCTTCCTGTTGGGACTGAAATGGCTCGTTCGCGCGGTGTCGCCGGCGGCCTTGCGGAAGGGGATGCGAAATCTGGCGCGCCCCCAATGACATACCCCTGCGCTGAGGCGCAGCGCTAGCAATGTTGGAGCCGGCGCCAGAACCGGCGCAGGAGGAATTGATGAGCTTGCCCAAGGTCCTGTCCGAGCGGCTGTCGCTCCCGGCGATCGCCTCGCCCCTGTTCATTATCTCGGGTCCCGAACTGGTGATCGCCCAGTGCAAGGCGGGTATCGTCGGCAGCTTTCCCGCGCTGAATGCGCGCCCAAAGGAACTCCTGGACGAATGGCTGCATCAGATCCGCGAGGAACTGGCGGCGCATGACCGCGATCACCCCGACCAGCCTTCGGCGCCATTCGCCGTCAACCAGATCGTTCATCGCTCGAATAACCGGCTCGATTACGATGTTGAGCTGTGTGTGAAACACAAGGTGCCGGTGATCATCACCTCACTTGGCGCGCGTGAGGATCTCAACCAGGCGATCCATGGCTACGGCGGCGTCACCCTGCATGACGTTATCGACAACCGCTTTGCCCGGAAGGCTATTGAGAAGGGCGCCGACGGCCTCATCGCTGTCGCAGCAGGCGCAGGTGGCCATGCGGGCACCATGTCGCCCATGGCCCTGTTGCAGGACATCCGGGAGTGGTTTGACGGCCCACTGGCGCTTTCGGGCGCTATCGCCAGTGGTCGCTCGATCCTGGCGGCGCAAGCAATGGGCGCGGATCTGGCCTATATCGGCTCGGCCTTCATCGCGACGCGGGAGGCCAACGCCAATGAGAATTACAAGATGGGCATCGTCGAGGGCGATTCCTCGGGCATCGTGTACAGCAATCTGTTCACGGGCGTGCACGGCAACTATCTGCGCAAGTCAATCGAACTCGCCGGTCTGGACCCGGAAAATCTGCCGACGTCCGATCCCTCCAAGATGAACTTTGGCGATGACGGCAAGAAGGTGAAGGCCTGGCGCGACATCTGGGGCTCCGGCCAGGGCATCGGCCCAATCAAGGAGATTCTCGGTGCGGGTGAACTGATAGCGCGCTTCCGACAGGAATATGCAGAAGCTCTGAATGACCTGAACGCTCGGGCTTCGCATTACAGCCGCCTGCCGCTCGCCGCAGAATAAGCGACTGCCTGGCTGCGGCCAGCCGCGTGCGTCGTCAAACGTTGCAGCGCCACTTTCGGAGTCTGCCGGAGCACACCGCCCCGGCAGGCTCTTGCATTGCAGCGGATGATCCTGATCTTGTTGTGCCGCCAGGGCGCGAACGCGCCGATGACAACAATGCGAACTGGCGCGCTACAGGGAGAAACCGCCATGACCGATGAGGTCGTAACGTCTGTGCAGGACGGCGTGCTGCTTATCCGCATCAACCGTCCCGACAAGAAGAATGCGCTTAACCGCGCCATGTACCTCAAAATGACCCAGGCGCTGCAGGACGCGGATGCCGACGCT
The DNA here is from genome assembly GCF_059740505.1 of Camelimonas sp. FR25. NCBI lineage: Bacteria > Pseudomonadati > Pseudomonadota > Alphaproteobacteria > Hyphomicrobiales > Chelatococcaceae > Camelimonas > Camelimonas sp. FR25. The sequence continues at coordinate 162,556 of NZ_JCAWFG010000078.1, forward strand.
TCGGTCAAGGTTGCGATCATAACCGGGGTGGCCGACAGCTTCACCGCCGGCAATGACCTGAAGGACTTCCTCGCCGCCAAGCCGGGTGAAGAGAGCGGCGGCACAATTTTCATTCGCGCCCTCCCCCAGTTCAGGAAGCCGCTCATCGCCGCAGTCAACGGTCTTGCCGTGGGCATCGGCGTCACCATGCTGCTGCACTGTGACCTGGTCTATGCATCCACGGACGCGCGCCTGCAGACCCCATTCGTATCGCTGGGTGTAGTGCCAGAGGCGGCGTCCAGCCTGTTGCTGCCCCGTCTGGTCGGCCATCAACGCGCATCAGAATTGCTGCTTTTCGGTGACTTCTTCAGCGCCGAGCGCGCCGAGCAGCTCGGACTGGTCAATGCGGTGACGACGCCGCAGGAGCTGGAGGCCACGGCGATGGCCGCCGCCAGACGGATCTGTGAGCAGCCGGTGGCCTCGGTGCTCGCCACCAAGGCGTTATTGCGCAGCCGCAATACCCTGACCCCGCTGGAGCGCTTCAAGGAAGAAGGCGAAGCGTTCGAGGTTTGCCTGCATTCCCCGGAGTCCCGCAACGCCATGCGCGCCCGCCTCGACCGGAAGCGCGCCAGCTGAAGTTTGGCTTGATAGCTGGATTGATCGACGGTCAGGCCCTACATGCAGGGGCGACAGCTCCTGCATGCGTAGGGATATTCTGATGCACACTGACGGCCCCGCCGTATTTCACGCCACCACCATCTTGATGGTTCGCAAGGGCGACAAGGTAGTTATGGGAGGTGACGGTCAGGTCAGCCTCGGCCCAACCGTAATCAAAGGCAACGCGCGCAAGGTCAGGCGGCTGGCCGGTGGTCAGGTCATCGGCGGTTTCGCCGGCGCTACTGCCGACGCCTTCACGCTGTTTGAACGGCTTGAGGCAAAGCTCGAGCAATACCCGGCGCAGTTGACGCGCGCCTGCGTCGATCTTGCCAAGGACTGGCGCACCGACCGCTATCTGCGCCGCCTGGAGGCCATGATGCTGGTCGCCGACAGGAATGTCAGCCTGCTGCTTTCTGGCACGGGCGACGTGGTGGAGCCTGAAGCGCATCCCGAAGGGTCAGTGATGGCGATCGGTTCTGGCGGAAATTTCGCCCTGGCGGCAGCCCTTGCGCTCCTCGACACTGACAGGGACGCTGAAGCGATCGTGCGCAAATCCATGGCGATCGCGGGGGACATCTGCGTTTACACCAATCGCAATCTGGTCATCGAGACTCTCGACGTCGCCCGCTGACCCAATCGCCACGACACAAGAAGAGCGCCATGACCAGTTTTTCACCCCGAGAGATTGTCTCAGAACTCGACCGTCACATCGTCGGCCAGAAGGACGCCAAGCGCGCGGTCGCCATCGCCCTGCGCAATCGCTGGCGTCGTCAGCAACTCGAACCGGCGTTGCGTGATGAGGTGATGCCCAAGAACATTTTGATGATCGGCCCAACCGGCTGCGGCAAAACGGAAATTTCGCGTCGGCTGGCGCGGCTGGCCGGCGCGCCATTTCTGAAAGTCGAGGCGACGAAATTCACTGAAGTGGGTTACGTCGGCCGGGACGTCGAACAGATTGTCCGGGACCTGCTCGAAGTGGCGATCGGCCTCGTGCGTGAAACGCGTCGACGTGATGTGCTGGCGCGCGCGCAACTCGCGGCCGAAGAGCGCGTGCTCGACGCACTTGTCGGCGCGACAGCTGGCGCCGCCACCCGCGAATCGTTTCGCCGCAAGCTGCGCGATGGCCTGCTCGATGACAAGGAAATCGAGATCGAACTGCAGGCGCCGGCTGGCGGTGCGCCGATGTTTGAGGTTCCCGGCATGCCTGGCGCCTCCATGGGCGCCATTAATATTGGCGATATTTTTGGCAAGGCGCTCGGTGGCCGCACCAAGAGTCGTCGCGTCACCGTCAAGGAAGCGCATGACCCGCTGGTCGCAGAAGAGAGCGACAAGCTGCTCGACCAGGATCAACTGATTCAGGAGGCGATTCGGCAGGTCGAAAACGATGGCATCGTATTTATCGACGAGATCGACAAAATCTGCGTGCGTGAGCACCGCTCCGGCGGCGACGTGTCTCGCGAAGGCGTGCAGCGCGATTTGCTGCCCCTGATCGAGGGCACGACCGTCTCGACCAAACACGGCCCGGTGAAAACCGACCATATCCTGTTCATCGCCTCCGGCGCCTTCCACGTCGCCAAGCCGTCTGACCTTCTGCCTGAATTGCAGGGCCGACTGCCGATCCGCGTGGAGCTGACCTCGCTTGATGAAGCCGATTTCCGACGCATCCTGACGGAGACGGAGGCCAATCTGATCCGTCAGACGGTGGCCATGCTGGCGACAGAAGGGGTAAAACTGACGTTTACGGACGACGCTATCGACGCGCTGGCGCGCATCGCAGTAGAAGTGAATGCGACGATCGAGAACATCGGCGCCAGGCGCCTTCAAACTGTGATCGAGCGGGTGATCGATGACATTTCCTTCACCGCCGCAGATCGGGCTGGTGAGGAGGTGAAAATCGACGCCGCCTATGTTGAAGGGCGGCTGGGCGAGCTGGCTCGCAACGCCGACCTGAGCCGATTTATCCTTTAAGGCTGGAAGCCAACCTCATCTGACGGAGACCTTGGGTAAACATCCATTTTGAGGCAGCCCACTGGGGCGAGTTTCATCTCGGACTGGACGAATTGAGCTTTGGCCGATCGCTGGCGGCCAAAGCGCATGTCTGCCTTATGTCGTCCCGTCTGTGACGAGGCGTTGGCAAGGTGTTCAGCTGGCAGCGCCATCGGGCTGCGCGGAATTAATCAGGTCGGCGACGCAAGCGCGTCACAAACCAGATCACCAACATGGGGGTCAGTACGGCGGCGGCGATCAGCCCGGGCTGGCCGCCCCAGCGGTCGAAAGCTGGCCCCACGACCGCCACGCCGATTGTCTGACCAATGAACAGCGCTGAAGCGAACAAAGAGACAGCTGCCCCGCGCGCCTCGGGCGCCATCTGGGTCGCGTTGGTCTGTAGCGTGTTGTGCAGCATATAGAACGAAAGCCCGCACAACGCCGAGGCGATTGCGGCGCCCGCAAGCACAGGCGTCGCCACAATGGCGAGAAACGCCACCGCCAACCCGAAACCGCCGCCGAGCACAAGCCCACGCTCACCGAAGCGTTTGACCATGCGGCCGGCGTTCAGCGCATAGACGAGGCCCCCCAGACCGAACACGCCGAGGATGGCGCCCGCGACGCCAGCTCCTATGCCGAAGCGCCGCTGCAGTTCGGAGCCCACATATGCCCAACTGCCAAAGACGATGGCCCCTTCCAGAAACACCATGATGATCACCGTTCTCGGCCACCATCGGCCGAGCAGTGACAGCATGCTGGCAATTCCCTTGAGGATATCGCCGTTGCCCGATCTCACCGCTGGCGGGTGATCCTTACGCATCAGGTTGGCGGCCAGGCCTGCAGCAGCCAGCACATAGAGCAGGGCCAGCACCATAAACACCTGGCGCCAACCCATGACCTCGCTGAGCATCCCGCCCACCGCCTGGCCAAACACCAGCCCAAGAATCTGGCCGGTCATGAATTTGGCCAACACTGACTGGCGCTCGGCATAGGGCACCACATCGCCGATCCAGGCCATGGACAGCGGGATGATGGCGGCTGCCGTCGCGCCCGACAGCAAGCGCGACACCGCCAGCACGCCTAGCGATCCGGCGAAGGCGCAGGCCATGACGCCCACAGACGACAGAAAGGTGGCGATCGCCACCATGCGATATTTGCCGAGCACATCGCCGACCGGGCCGTAAACCGCCTGGAGCAAACCGTAGGAGATCGAGAACGCTGCGACGACCATCCCGGCCTCGCCGGGCGTCGTGGAGAACTCCATACCGATGTCGGGCAGCAAGGGATCGGCGACGCGCGCGGTGGCGGCGCTGACAAATGACGCTAGGGCAAGTAAAAAAATGGCGCGGGAGACAGCTCGCGAGGACGTTGCAGCGGAGAGCTGCGCCTCTGCGTTATTCGTTGTGCTCATGATATTCCGGATTCCGGCAGTGAGCGAAGCATGGGCGCCCTGTGCCGCAAACTGCGTGACAGGCGCCCTGCCTGCGATCATAGAATGGCGCGCATGATGCGACATGCATGCGCCTTATCGGGCTGTGGCGCAATCTCTACAGGGCGCAGGCCTGCCTGTGGGGACGGCGTTGCTGACCGCTGCGGCAGGCTGGCGACCCCGAGCTGTTCAGAGACCAGTTTCCTTGCCCCGGAGAACCACCCGATGTCTGACGCAGCGCCGGTTGACCAGCCATGAGGCGCATTCCGTCGAGCGTGGCCGTCGCTGGGGCCGCGATGGTCTCGCGTGTGTTTGGCTATGCCAGAGATGTTCTCGTCGCCAATATTTTAGGCGCGGGCCCGGTAGCCGAGGCCTTCCTTGCGGCGCTGCGCGCGCCGAATGCCCTGAGGCGCATAGTGGGTGAAGGCGGCTTCAATGGCGCCGTCATCCCGCTCTATATGCGGCTCAGGCAGCGCGATGGCAGCGGAGCAGCGGCAGATTTCGGGCGCGACTTTCTCGCGCTCGCCACTTTACTGCTCTCTTTGGCGAGCGCCGCACTGGCCTTCGCCGCCAGCGCAGTCATTGCTCTGTCTGCGCCTGGTCTGGATGCGAGATCGCCGGATTTTGCCCTCGCCAGATGGTGCTTCCTTTTGATGACGCCGTTTATGGCGACGACAGCGCTAGCGCACGTGGCCGGGGCATTTTTGAACGCCGAGCGGTGGTTTTTCTCCGCCGCGCTCGCCCCTGCGGTCGTGAACTTCGCCCTGGTCGCTGCATATCCTGCGATCGGCGCACTCGATCTGCCATCCCGCGACAAGGCCCTGCTCATGGCTGCGGCGCTGAGCGTTGGCGGCGCCTTGCAGTTACTGCTGACCGTGCTGCCTCTGGCGCCTCTGCTCGGGTTAGCGCGTAACTGGTTCAAGCCAGCCGCAATGGCGCAGGTCATGCAGGCGATGCGCCTGCTTGGACCCGTGCTACTGGCGACGGCCAGTGTCCAGATTATTGGTCTGGTCGCCAGCGCCATCGCGTCTTTCGACAGCGGCGCACTGGTCTGGTTCTATTACGCCGACAGGTTGATCCAGTTGCCGCTCTCACTGGGCGGCGTCGTGATCGGTTCGGTAGTGCTCACTGACATGAGCGAGCGGCGACTACTGCTGTCACAAGACGTGGCATCCGTAGACGTGCAGCGGGCTCTGAACGACGCGGTGTCACTGTCATTCGCCTGGGGTATCCCCGCCGGCATCGGGCTGGCGGTTCTGAGTTCGCCAATTGTCGCAACCCTTTTCGGCCATGGCGCGTTCTGCCGGGCAGACGTCGAGGCTACAGCGATGATGCTTGCGACGATGGCGTTTGCCCTCCCCGCCGCGCTGGCGGCGCGCGTGCTGACGCAGGACATGCTGGTGCGGGAAGCAAGTTGGCTCGCAGCGGCGTCTGGCTGGCTGGCGGTGCTGGCTACGCTGATTGCGTGCGTGATCTTTCAGCAGATGGTGGGACCGCTTGGGGTAGCGATTGGCGTGGCCATCGGGCTCTGGACGCTATTCGCCATAACAGCAGCGCTTATGCTGCGCCGTGGCTGGTGGATACCATCGGCGCAGTTAGGATGGCAGATCACCCGGCAAGTCGCCGCAGGAGCCGCCATGGCGCTCGTCGTCGGACTTATGCACCCCAGACTTGAAGCGCTGTTTGGCGGCGGCGCTCACTGGGGGCGCGCAGCCGCTCTTGCCCTTTCCTGTCTCACTGGCGCGGCAGTCTACGGGCTTCTGGCGGTACTCATAGCCGCCATGCCAAAACGCAAACAATCGTCATGACCTTGCGGGAGCGACCAACGGGGATCTGTGAGCCGCCCGTATTGCAGGGCGTGCCACGCTTGCAAGGCCCTGTCGCTCACCAATCCCCCTGGCTCTTTTTGCGCAATCGCACGTAGAGCGCGCCGACACCGCCATGACGTGGATCAGCCGGCTCATAGCCGAGCACAATGTCACGCATGTCGGGCGAATCCAGCAGCATTGGCGTGAGCCGGCGCAATACGCCCCGCGCCTGCCGCTCTCCGGTCCATAGGTGCGCCTCGCTGTGGTCCGCGCCACCCTTGCCAGTGACAATCAGGACGGTGCGGCGTCCTGCAGCGGCAGAACTTATCAGGAAACGTTTCAGAGCGCCGTGCGCCTCAGCCTGTCGCATACCGTGGAGGTCGAGTTTTCCCTCTATGGTGACGCGGCCACGAACGATGGCCCGGCGCTCTTTCCGGGCGAGCATTTGCATGGTCGGCGCTGGTACATCATTTTTTGAGATTTTTGGGTGGGCAGCGGCGACAACAGCAGATGTCGCCAGCGGTTCGGTAGTGGCCTGCGGCGCAGGTAACTCGCTCATAGCTGGCGACGTTGCTGCTCCAACCCGCCGCAGTGGCGTTACCCGGCTGGTCACCACATCCCACAATAGCCGTTCTTCCGGGGCGAGTTCGCGTTTGCGCTTGCGCGACATCTGTCGCTCCTGAGACTGAAACGCCCGGGCGCCGCGTGGCGCAGGCGGCGCCGCATGGGCCGCTGCCGCGGCAGCCGCCTGGCCAATTGGCGCCTGTGCGGAGTGTTCTCACCTCCGCCGACGCTACGCACACTCACATTCGATTACGGCGGCGATACAACATCGAGCAGAACTTCACGCCGGAGGACAACCCAGGTAAGGCGCCTTGACTAACGCTGGCGCGCCATCGATGGCGTATGACCCTGCCCCGGCCGGCGACCAGTCCACCCGGAGCCTTTGTCAGCGTGGCTGACCATATGGCTCAGGCGCTGCCCTCCGTCGCGACGAGGCGCCAGTTCGGATCAGCGCTCCCGAGGGTGCGCGCAAATGTCCAGACATCCGTGACATCGACCACTGCTTCAGGGTCGCCATCAACGATGGCGCCAGAGCGATCCCGTGTGGCGGCAATGAGCTTGGAATTAAACCGCAGCGTCAATTGCGCCACGCCGCCACTCACCTCAGCCTCTGTGATTTCTGGCTGCGCGATCGCCACAAAGGTCGTCTCTGGCTTTTCACCGTTCTTTTCGCGTTCGCTGATCACCCGCTCGAAGCCCTCGTAGACTTCGTCGGACAGGAGCGACTTCAGCGCGGCACGGTCAGCCTGGGAGAAGGCCAGCACAATCGCTTCATAGGCCGACTTGGCCCCTTCCAAAAATTGTCTGGGGTCAAAACCCGGCTCTGCATCGGCGATTTTGTCCAACCCAACAGCGATGGGCGAACCCTTCGGCGCGATGTCGTTCCACTCCGCCCGCGCAGTCGCCCTGTCTCGTTGCGGCGCGCCCGCGCCTGGCAACGGGATCACGTTGTCATCGTTGACAGCGGACGCCGGCGCCTTGTCCTCATTTTTGGCGGAGTCCTTGCGCGTGCAGGGGTCGTAAGGTGGGCGCTCGTTGCCGGTGCGCTGGCCGAGCACGGAGCGGAGTTTCCAGAGAACGAAAACCGCCAGTACCAGAAAGACTATGGTGAGCGGGTCAAACGAATCCTGCATGAAACTGGAAACCTGCTGTTCGGCGCTGGGGCCGGTTGTTGGCGCTGGGCGGACTGACGGGAGACGACGGCGGCCAAAGCCCGCAGGCGCCGACCACACACGATCTTTTCCCAATCATATGGTGTGCTAATCTCTTACATCCAGCCCTTTCAGCTTCTATTCAATTAGAGCCGCCCGGGCTAGCCGTGCGGCGCTTGTACCTGTCACAGTTCCATGTTAGCGCGCGGCAGTTTCGCGGTTCCATGGCGCGACCGCCATTCTCGAATCGCCCTCGCCGCGCCACGGCGGCGCTGCATCAAGGCGAAGCATCCTGGAGAGGATCACTGAAAATGTCCGACACTTCGGTAAACGGCGGCCAGCAGCCGCAAGACGGCGCCCCGCTGCTTAACGGTCTCGCTCAGTATACCCGCGACCTGTCGTTCGAAAATCCCAACGCGCCGCGCTCGCTCACCCCGCAGGAAAAAGCGCCGCAGATTTCCATTCAGGTCAATGTCGGCGCCCAGCAGCTGTCCGAAACGGACTTTGAGGTGGAGCTGAAGCTGGAGGGTAACGCCAAGGTCGACAATGACACGCTGTTTGCGTTCGATCTGACCTATTGCGGCATCTTCCGGGCACAGAACATCCCGGCTGAGGATCTTCACCCTGTCATCATGATCGAGTGCCCGCGCCTGCTGTTCCCCTTTGCACGCCAGATCGTCGCTGACGCGGTCCGCGGCGGTGGCTTCCCGCCGCTGTATGTCGATCCGATTGACTTCGCCGCGCTTTACCGCGAACGCGCCCAGCAGTTCGCAGCCGGCGCCACCCAGGCGCAGTAAGCCTGCGCTGCGGCCCCTAATCGGGTAATCTTGTCAGAGGCGATGGCCACCGGCCGTCGCCTTTTTTATTATTGCGGCGGGGCGTAATCGAGCCAGATGGCTTTATCGCCCATACTGGCGACGAGCGCGCGATGCCGCTCCAGCACCTCCTCCGATAGAGGCGACGCCAATTGCTGCTCGCGGACGCGTGGCGCACTGTCGAGCTGGATGGCCGGCGTGACCACCACGTCTACGACCGTGCTGGCCTCGACACTGAGGTCGAGGCCGGTCTGGCGACCACCGCGCAGCTCCAGATAAACCTCTGCGAGGATCTCCGAGTCCAGCAGCGCGCCGTGCTTGCTGCGCCGGCTGTTGTCGATGCCATAGCGCGAGCAAAGACCGTCCAGGGTGTTATTCGCGCCCGGATGCTTCCGGCGCGCAATCACCAGCGTGTCGACGATCCGCGCTGGATCCAGCGCGGGCAGGCCCAGGCGGGCAAACTCGGCGTTGAGAAAATTCGCATCGAACTGGGCGTTATGAGCGACGAGTGGCGCATCCCCGATGAAAGCCAGGAATTCATCGGCAATCTGCGAGAAGACGGGCTTGTCCGACAGGAACGCCGCACTTAGCCCGTGCACCGCAAAGGCTTCCGCCGGCATGTCGCGTTCGGGATTTATGTAGCAATGGTAGGTGCGGCCCGTCGGCAGATAGTCGACGATCTCGACGCAGCCGATTTCGACGACCCGGTCCCCCTTGTGAGGCTCCACGCCAGTGGTCTCGGTATCGAAGACGATTTCCCGAATTTTGTTCACGGCATACTCCGCTGGTCACTGGCCTCCCGCTGCTTCAAACGCTCGCAATAATCTTTGCCGTCGCATTGCCCTGCCGCGCCGACACGACTGACATGATGTCGGCGACTTGGCGACGCGCATGGTCGAAGCCCTGGCCCGTGTCGATGATGAAATCAGCGCGTCGCCGCTTCTCTGCGTCTGGCATCTGTTTCACGTGAATCAATTCAAACTTTTCGGGCGTCATTCCCGGACGGGCCAACACCCTCTCCCGCTGGATATCCGCCGAGGCAGATACGACGGCGACTGCGTCGCAGCGCTGATCGCCGCCGGTTTCGAACAGCAGCGGCACATCCATCACCACAACCTGGACGTTCTCGCTGACCGCGTTTCGGACGAGTTCGAGCTGATGTTGGCGCAGCAGCGGGTGAACGATGGACTCGAGTTTCTTCAGGGCATCCGGATTACCGAGCACCGCGGCGCCTAGCTTTTCCCTGTTAACCACGCCCTGCTCGGCCACGCCCGGAAACGCAGCCTCAACCAGCTGTGTCGCTGGTCCAGCATAAATCTCGTGAACGGCGGCGTCGGCGTCATACACCCAGGCGCCCATGTCGCGGAACATCGCGGACGTCGCAGATTTCCCCATGCCAATGGATCCCGTCAGCCCAAGAATGAAGGTCATGCCGCCCGTCCAGTCATCTGGTTAATAATCAGGTTTCGCAGGTCATCCGTGACCTCAGGAAGCACGCCGAACCAGCGCAAGAAGCCGGGCGCCGCCTGGTACAAAAGCATGCCCAGCCCATCCACTGCCGTACGTCCAGACACGCGGGCAGTCCGCAACAGGTCTGTCTCCAATGGCGCATAAACGATGTCATTGACCACCGCATCGAAGGGCAAGGCCGCCAGATCAATGTCAAGCGGCGGTTGACCGCTCATGCCTAACGTCGTCGTGTTCACCAGAACATTGGCGCCATCCAGAGCCGTGGACCGGTCATCCCAGGGGATGACCTTAAGGTCGCCACCTGCGCCGTCAGCCAGTTCTTCCGCTAGCTGCCTGGCACGCGCCGCTGAGCGGTTGCAGATAGAGATCGTTGCAAAGCCCCGTTGCTGCAGACCATAGACGATAGCCCGCGCGGCTCCGCCAGCGCCGAGCACCACAGCCTTGTCACGGCGATTGTCCCAGCCCGCCTGTCGGTCATCCAGATTGCCAAGAAATCCGGCGACATCCGTATTGTCGCCGCATAGCGTACCATCCTGCATCCAGACTGTATTGACGGCGCCAAGCGCCTGCGCAGTCGGCGTGCGCTGATCAACCATGCGCGCCACTGCTTCCTTGTGCGGCGTGGTGACGTTGCATCCGGCAAGCTGTCCCTTACGGATGAGGTCAAGAAAATCGGTCAATTCATCTGTGGCGACCCGCCGTTTGTCGTAGGCGCCATCGATGTCGTAGCGCGCGAGCCAATGCCCATGGATCGCCGGTGACCTCGAGTGAGATATAGGATCACCAATTACGCATGCCTGTTTGGTCAAAAGCCGCCTCCCCGCTGCAACATGCATCTCAACGCGCCAGATGTCCCATCGCGCGCATTTCCTCCAGTAGCGGCAACAGCGGCAAGCCAAGCACCGTAAAGTGATCGCCATCGATCCGCTCAAACAGCTGCACGCCCAGGCCTTCGAGCTGGTAGCCGCCCACGCTGAGCAGGACATTGTCTCCAGCCTCTCGCGCGTAGGCGTCAATGAAGCTTTCCGAGAGCATCCGCATTGTCAGCGTCGCCTTACTCTGCACGCGCGCGATCACCACTCCGTCCAGCGCCAGCGCGGCGGCTGCGTGCAACACATGCTCCCTTCCGGAGAAGGTGCGGAGCCTTGTTAGCGCTTCCTCAAGATTCAACGACTTGTCATACTGCTGGCCAGCGCAGGACAGGGTCTGATCCGCGCCAAGCACGAGCCGGCCGGGGCTTCGCGCGGAAACCTCTTCAGCTTTCGCAGCCGCCAGCAGCACCGCTACTTCATCCGCCCCAGCTCCATTGCGCCGGGAATTGGCATCCACAACGCGTTCATCGATATTGGCTACACTGACTTCTGTCGGTATCCCCGCTGCCGCAAGCATCTGCCTGCGGGTCACGCTTCCTGAGGCCAAAAGCAGTGGCGATGTGTTGAGCCACAGTGCGTTCATAACCGGCGCCTTTCGCGCAAAATTGTTAGGGAACATCCCGGCTATCCCACCCGCGGGTTTGCCGCTGTTTATGGTCTCGGTACAGATCCATGATCGCCGCCGCAGTTTCTTCAATCGATCGCCGCGTCACGTCAATGACAGGCCAACGCTGCCGCGCGCAGATGCGGCGCGTCTCGGTGATCTCGGCTGCGACGGCTTCCTGATCGACATAGGCTGATGCGTCCGAGGCATTCAGGCTCAACAGCCTGTTCTGGCGGATCTGGACAATGCGCTCCGCGCTGGCCACCAGTCCGACCACCAATGGTCCCCGCACTGTGGTGAGGTTTTCCGGCAAGGTCGCGCCGGCGACGAACGGCACATTGGCCGTCTTCACGCCGCGATTGGCCAGATAGATGCTGGTTGGCGTCTTGGAGGTCCTGCTGACGCCAAACAGGATGACATCGGCTTCCGCAAGCCCCCCCACCATCTGACCATCGTCGTGCATCATGGTGTAGTTCATGGCGTCGATGCGCTTGAAATAGTCAGCGTTCAACGAATGCTGCGCCCCAGGCCGGCCACGGGACGAAGCCCCCAGATAGGCTTCGAACATATGCATTACCGGCGAGAGCACCGACAGGCAGGGCGAACCGCTCTCCATGCACACCCGCTCCACTTCGATCGCCAGTTCGGGATCAACCAGAGTGTAAAGCACCATGCCCGGCGCGGCCTGAATGCCGCTGATGGCGCGATCCAGTTGGGCTCTTGAGCGAACCAGCGGATAGACATGTTCGATTGCCGACAGGCCCTCATACTGGGCTCCAGCGGCCCGTGCGACTGCAATGAGCGTCTCGCCGGTGGAATCGGAAACGAGGTGCAGATGAAAATAACTGCGCTGCATATGCCACGACCTCCGGTCAGTAACCGGGCGGGGGCAACCCGCCGCGCTTCAAACGGCGCCTCAGCCTAACGCGGTCGGGGCCCGGGGGGAATCCATGTGGAGCCGTGTGGACGGAGGGCCGGTTTCGGGCATCCCGCCGGAAGCCGTTGTCCTGACTCACACATTCGCATCAACACCCGCGCACATGTGGGATGAATCTGGCTGGTGGTCGCCACTTCGTTAACAACTCGTTAACACCCGACCGCCTCATTCGTTAACGAACCCTTAATTTCCCGACGTTTACGAGGCATTAACCATCTGGCGCCCTGGCCCCGTTTTGCGGGCCCGTGATGGGGATGCTATGTGGATCATCTTGGTCGACGGGTCTTCCCACGCCTAACAAGATAAAAAGATTCAAGATTCAGGATTCTCTCTTTTTAAGGATTGCCTGTGCGCACTCACTCCGACGCATCGCTCTTCATGCAGGCCCTGTCAGGCGAGGTCACGTCACGCACGCCGCTCTGGATGATGCGTCAGGCCGGGCGCTATCTGCCGGAATACCGCGCAACCCGTGCGCAGGCCGGAAGCTTCCTCGATCTGTGCTATAATCCTGAACTGGCGACGGAAGTGACGCTGCAACCAATTCGGCGGTTCGGCTTCGATGCAGCGATCCTGTTCAGTGACATTCTGGTCATTCCACATGCCCTGGGTCAGAACGTGTGGTTCGCCGAGGGCGAGGGCCCGCGGCTCGATCCGGTGACACATATGGACCAATTGGCGATGCTAAAACGTCCGGACGATCTCTCGCGCCTTGATCCGGTGCTTGAGACGGTCGCCAGGGTGCGAAAGTCTCTTCGGGAGACCACGGGTGGCCAGACAGCCCTGATAGGCTTCTGTGGCGCTCCCTGGACAGTTGCGAGCTATATGGTGGCAGGAAAGGGTACACCTGACCAGGCGCCTGTCCGGCTGCTCGCCTATCAGGATCCGGATTTCTTGCAGGCCATGATTGATCTGCTCGTCGCGGCCTCAATCAACTATTTGGTGGCGCAGGTAAGGGCGGGGGCCCAGGCCATCCAGATTTTCGAGAGCTTCGGCGCGGCCTTGCCGCCGGCGTTGTTCAGCCGTTGGAGCCTGGAGCCAATCAGTCGCATCGTCAGCGGCGTTAAGGCTGTCGCTCCGGAAGTCAAAATAATTGTTTTCGCAAGAGGCGTAGGTCCGCGGCTCAAGCAGGTCGCTGCGCTTGACGGCGTTGACTGTGTCGGCCTCGACTGGGGCGTGGATGTGGCTTGGGCAGCAGAGGAAATCCAGCCGCACAAAACCGTGCAAGGAAATCTCGACCCGCTCGCATTGATGGCTGGTGGCGATGCTCTCGTGCAGGGCGTGGACGCCATCAGGCGCAGGCTTGGGCAACGCCCGTATGTGTTTAACCTTGGCCATGGAATCCAGCCCACGACGCCTGTGATTCATGTCGAGAAACTGGTGCAACTTGTCCGACAGGCATGAGTGGTTATGCTCTATCTCTGGATCAAGACCTTTCACATCGTCGCCGTGATTTCCTGGATGGCCGGACTGTTGTACCTGCCACGGCTTTTTGTATACCACGCTGAGGCGAGAAAGGGTGGTGAGTCCGCCCGGACGTTTGAAGTTATGGAACGCAAGCTGCTACGTGGGATCATGAACCCTGCGGCCGCCACCTCTGTTCTGGCTGGCGCCTGGCTTGCGTGGGATGCCGAACTATGGCGCGATCCATGGTTCCACGCGAAGGTGGCGCTCGTCTTGGGGCTACTCGCTATCCATATGTTCCTTGCACGGCAAAGAAAGCTGTTTGCAGCCGACCGCAACGTGCTGTCGAGCCGTGCCTATCGGGTGATCAATGAGGTTCCAGCGGTCCTCATGCTCGGGATAGTGGCGCTGGTCGTGATTAAGCCCTGGATGTGAGCAGCGCCTCTTGAAATGTGAGCCTGGTTTCGTTAAGCGTTAACTCCCTCCAGGCCGCCAGCTATAGGCAAGACCTACCCTCAAGCGTCGACGGCTCCAGTTACGGTCCCACTAGGCTGATCAATCCGGTCATCCTGACTGCGCAGATTGCGACCACGTCGCATGCCCGGACCTATCCCCCATCCCTTGCTCCCCTCGGGAGCCCGAATTGATGAGAGTTCCCCCATGCGGGAGATCAAACTTCAGGACCTGAAGTCGAAGACGCCAACCGAATTGCTCGCGTCGGCCGAAGAACTGCAGGTGGAAAACGCGTCCATCATGCGCAAACAGGAGCTGATGTTCGCTATCCTGAAGCAGCTGGCGGCGCAGGAAACGGACATTATCGGCGAGGGCGTTGTTGAGCTGTTACAGGATGGGTTTGGCTTCCTGAGGTCGCCGGATTCGAATTATCTGCCAGGTCCTGATGATATCTACATCTCACCATCGCAAATTCGCCGCTTTGGTTTGCGGACTGGTGACACGGTTGAGGGCCCGATTCGCGGGCCAAAGGAGGGTGAAAGGTATTTCGCGCTCCTCAAGGTAAACACCATCAATTTCGAGGATCCGGAGAAAATCCGGCACAAGGTGCACTTTGACAATCTGACGCCGCTCTATCCTTCAGAGAGGCTGAAGCTTGAGATCGAGGATCCCACGCGCAAGGACTTTTCCGCGCGTATTATCGATGTGGTGGCGCCAATCGGCAAAGGTCAGCGCGGCCTGATCGTTGCGCCGCCACGCACCGGTAAGACCGTTTTGTTGCAAAACGTTGCCCAGGCGATCACTACGAATCATCCTGAATGCTACCTGATCGTGTTGCTTATTGATGAGCGGCCCGAGGAGGTGACGGACATGCAGCGGTCTGTAAACGGCGAGGTCATTTCCTCGACGTTTGACGAGCCGGCCGCTCGTCATGTCCAGGTTGCTGAGATGGTGATCGAGAAGGCAAAGCGCCTTGTCGAGCATGGTCGCGACGTCGTCATTTTGCTCGACTCGATTACCCGTCTCGGACGGGCCTATAACACTGTCGTGCCTTCGTCGGGCAAAGTGCTAACCGGCGGCGTTGATGCAAACGCACTTCAGCGTCCAAAACGGTTCTTTGGCGCCGCACGCAATATTGAAGAGGGCGGTTCGCTCACCATCATCGCGACGGCTTTGATTGACACCGGTAGCCGCATGGACGAGGTGATCTTTGAGGAATTCAAGGGCACCGGTAACTCGGAAATCATCCTCGACCGTAAGGTTTCCGACAAGCGCGTCTTCCCGGCGATCGACATCACCCGCTCTGGCACACGTAAAGAGGAGCTTCTGGTTCCAGCTGACGTTCTCAAAAAGATGTACGTGCTGCGGCGGATTCTCAATCCGATGGGGACGGTCGATGCGATTGAGTTCCTCCTGGACAAGCTGCGGCAAACCAAATCGAATGCTGACTTCTTCGATTCAATGAACACCTAAGCCAGCCGCGCTGATTCACGTGAAACATGATGCCAGGCGAATGCCTGGCATTTTTATGGGCCCAATGATTCACGTGAAACATGGACCTGTAGGCGATTGACATGTCACCCAATGACACCATTTTCGCGTTGGCCACGCCCTATGGCCGCAGTGCGCTTGCAATCATAAGACTGTCCGGCCCCGCTGTTCGTCAGGTTCTGACAAGGATGGCTGGGAAAGTACCTTCGGCGCGCCTGCTGACATTGTGCAAGTTGCGTGCGCTCAATGATGATCTTCTTGATCAGGCTATGGTCGTCTTCTTCCCGGGTCCCAAGAGCGCCACTGGTGAGGATACGGCTGAGTTTCATATACATGGCAGCCTGTCTGTCATTGATGCCGTGTCGGACTGTCTTACGTCGCTGGGTGTGCGCTTAGCTGCGCCAGGCGAGTTTACCAAACGCGCTGTGCACAATGGGAAACTGGATCTCCTTCAGGCCGAGGCCCTCTCGGATCTGATTGAATCAACCACCGAACGCCAGCGTTCACAGGCTGTTTTCCAGTTGTATGGCACCAGCTCTGATCCCATTAACGATTGGCGAAACAGGCTACTCGACGCGTTGGCCTTGATAGAGGTGCTGCTCGATTTTTCAGATGAGGGTGATGTTGACGAGGGCGCCATCTGGCTTTCCGCCCGAGTTGCAGTTTTCCAAATTCACACTGAGCTGGGTCGACAGTTGGCGAGGCCCCCAGTAGGGGAGCGTATACGGGCTGGATTTCGGGTTGTGATTGGCGGTCCCCCCAACGCGGGCAAATCGACGCTGTTAAACTATCTTGCGGGACGGAACGTGGCATTGGTTACACCCTTGGCGGGAACCACGCGAGACGCTGTAGAAGTCCAGTTGGATATGCGGGGCTATAATGTCAGTCTGGTTGACACCGCTGGCATCCGATCGACAAGTGAACCCGTGGAACTGCTCGGTATCGAACGCGCACAATTAGAGTGGGCCAACGCTGACGTTCGTTTGTGGCTTGTTCCTATCGCCGAAGCATCGCCCGGTTTGCTTATGGAAGCAAAGAGCCTGCACCCCGATAGTATCCTGGTGCTCACACAAACGGACCTTGACCCCAACGCATTGAGTTCGATGGAAGGTAGTTTTGACTGTGCCATTTCCGCCCATGCTGCTACTGGTATGGAGTGCCTGGTCGACTCAATTGTTCAGCGGATTCAGGTGGGAGATAGCGAGGAGCCTGTGGTGGTGACTCGGTCGAGGCATAGGATGGCTCTCAACGGGGCTAGAGCTTGGCTCGACGATGCGACGGCGCTGTTTTCGGGCGAGTATAGGCCGGAGAATTTGGCTCTCGCTTCCGAGTGTCTTCGCGGTGCTCTGCACCAGATGGACGTCGTTGTCGGGTTAGTCCGGCCCGACGATGTACTGGATCGTATATTCTCGTCATTTTGCATCGGCAAATGATATGTTTCACGTGAAACACAGGTGAGATCAGTGAGCGCATTCGATGTCGTGGTCATTGGCGGAGGTCATGCTGGCGTTGAGGCCGCTGCGGTAGCCGCGCGCATGGGAGCTCGAACGGCGCTTGTCACGTTAAGCGCAAACAACTTGGGTGTAATGTCCTGTAACCCGGCGATTGGGGGATTGGGCAAGGGACATCTAGTCAAGGAAGTTGATGCGCTGGATGGGCTTATGGGCCTGGCTGCTGACCGGGGAGGCATTCAGTTTCGGGTGCTGAACCGGAGAAAGGGACCAGCCGTTCAAGGACCCAGAGCGCAAGCAGACCGCAAGTTGTTTGCGCAGGCCGTCCGTAGCCTGACTTCAGCTATGGGCAGCAATCTGAGCGTCATCGAGGGAGAGGCTTCACGTCTTAAGTTGTCCGACCGACGGCTTACCGGTGTGGAGCTAGTTGACGGTAGGGAACTTGTTTGCGACGCCTGCGTGATAACCACTGGCACGTTTCTCAACGGGTTGATCCATATTGGCAGTCACAAGCAACGCGCTGGCAGGATTGAAGAAGCTCCATCCGCGCTATTGGCCGAGTCTCTCAGATCACTTAACCTCTCTTTAGGCAGGCTTAAAACTGGCACACCAGCCCGCATCTATCGTGAATCCATAGATTGGGGCTCGCTAGAGATGCAGGCAGGAGACAGCTGCATCGAGCCCTTCTCAAGCCTGACCGATGCGATTACCACGCCTCAGATTGAGTGCGGAATCACACGCACTAATGATAGAACGC
Source organism: Camelimonas sp. FR25 (assembly GCF_059740505.1). Classification (NCBI taxonomy): domain Bacteria; kingdom Pseudomonadati; phylum Pseudomonadota; class Alphaproteobacteria; order Hyphomicrobiales; family Chelatococcaceae; genus Camelimonas; species Camelimonas sp. FR25. The sequence continues at coordinate 180,381 of NZ_JCAWFG010000078.1, forward strand.
ATCAGCTCATTCGCGACCATTTGCATCTGGCGCCGATGTACTCCGGTGATATTGTCGGACGTGGTCCCCGCTACTGCCCTTCGATTGAAGACAAGGTAGTGCGATTTGCTGATCGCTCAAGTCATCAGGTTTTTCTGGAGCCAGAGGGCCTTGATAGCCCGCTCGTGTATCCAAACGGGATATCAACGTCGCTCCCAGCTGATATCCAGCTTGAATTCATACGTACTATGGCTGGCCTGGAAAGGGCGGTTATTGAGAAGCCGGGCTATGCGGTGGAGTACGATTTCGTTGATCCGCGTTGTCTGGCTCATGACCTTTCAGTCAAGACTGTCACGGGCCTTTTCCTGGCCGGACAGATCAATGGTACGACGGGTTACGAAGAGGCTGCCGCCCAAGGAGTTGTGGCCGGGATTAACGCTGCGCGTATGGCTGGTGGGTTACCCGCGGTCTATTTCGACAGGACGCAGTCCTACATTGGCGTGCTGGTTGACGATTTGATCACAAACGGCGTGTCTGAGCCATATCGGATGTTCACATCGAGGGCAGAGTTCAGGTTGAGCCTGCGCTGTGACAACGCAGATGAGCGGCTTACCCCCATCGGTATTGAGGTTGGATGTGTGGGAGCCCGACGCGCAGCTGTCTTTCGAGACAAGCTTTCGGGTTTGGAAGACGCCCGGCGTGTCCTCTGCAATTTCACCCTGTCACCTAATCAGGCTGAGGGGTTCGGCATACGGGTGAATAGGGATGGCGTACGCAGGTCGGCATTCGAGCTGCTTGCGCGTCCGGACTGCACTTTCGAAATGATCGCGAAGGCTCACGGTGACATCGCGAGCATCCCCGACAGTCTACGCGAGCAACTTAAGACGGACGCCACATATGCTGTTTATCTCCACCGGCAGTCTTCCGAAATCGCCTCTTTTAAGCATTCGGAAGAAATGACGATACCTCAAGGCTTCAGCTATGAACTGCCCGGACTTTCTGGCGAGCTGCGCATGAAGCTGGAGGCCGTACGTCCGGCGTCTATTGGTCAGGCGAGTAGGGTGGAGGGAATTACTCCGGCGGCGCTTACACTGCTAGTGGCGATGGTTAGGAAATTTGGGCTGGGAGCGTCAGCGTGATTGTTCAGACATTGGATGATGAGGTGCGCCACCAGCTAGGAGAGATCGGAGCTGTTTCACGTGAAACTATAGATAGGCTCCAGCTGTTTGTCACAGAACTGGGGCGCTGGCAGCAGGCCAAGAATCTCGTCAGCGGCCCGACCCTTGCGAAGGTGTGGTCTAGGCACATCATCGACTCAGCGCAATTGTATCCTTTGGCTGGTGGTCGACGCCTCTGGCTAGACCTTGGTTCGGGCGGTGGACTGCCTGGCGTCGTTCTTGCCATCCTACTATCAGAGAGTGGCGGGCATATTGATTTGATAGAGGCCAATGCGCGTAAGTGCGCCTTCCTTCGACATGTTATCAGGCTTACCGGCGCAGCCGGCCATGTGCATTGCGGGCGTATCGAAGACCGCATTGGCGAATTCGCGGGTAAAGTTGACGTTGTGACCGCCCGTGCTTTGGCTCCGCTTCCGCAACTGGTAGACTGGTCAAGAGAGGTGTTGAGAAGCGGCGCTATCGCATTGTTTCCAAAGGGACAAGATGTTGTGTCTGAGTTGACCGCAGCCTCAATATCCTGGAATATCGAGCACGATTTGATTCCCAGTCGTACCGACGATTCCGGTCGCATCGTGCGGATATCGTCTATCTCCATGGCAGGATGAAATTTATGTCGCCTGATGACGTCATTCAAAGAGGACCGGACGAGGCGCTCGTTGATTTGACCAATCGGTTGCCACCCCGCGTGCTGGCTCTGGCCAATCAGAAGGGGGGCGTCGGCAAGACGACCACGGCGATTAATCTCGGCACCGCATTGGCTGCCATCGGCGAACGCGTGTTGATCGTTGATCTCGATCCGCAAGGCAACGCTTCAACGGGCCTGGGCATAGACGTTAAGTCCCGCAAGCTGTCGACCTATGATGTCCTTATGGACGGGGTCGCTTTGGGCGAGTGCGCCCAGCCCACCGCCGTGCCAGATTTATGGGTCGCGCCATCCACGCTAGACCTTCTGGGTGTTGAGCTGGGAATTGCAGCCGATCGGGACAGGGCGCTTCGATTGAAGAACGCGATCCATGGGTTGTCTGATATACAGCATGGGCGCGATTTCTCTTACGTGCTCGTCGACTGCCCTCCATCTTTCAATTTGTTGACGATAAACGCGCTAACCGCATCCGATTCCGTAGTCGTTCCGTTGCAGTGCGAGTTCTTCGCGCTGGAGGGATTAAGTCAGCTCCTGAAGACGGTTGAGCAAGTGAAAGCGGCCTTGAATCCTGGGCTCGCCATTCATGGGGTCGTGCTGACGATGTTCGACCCGCGAAATAACCTGTCCAACCAGGTCGTGGATGACGTGCGGCGGTACATGGGGCCGAAGGTCTACGATACTGTCATCCCTCGCAACGTGCGGGTTTCCGAAGCCCCTTCCCACGGCAAACCAGCTCTCCTGTACGACTTCAAGTGCGCCGGATCGCAGGCCTATCTGAAGTTGGCTTCAGAGGTTATCGCGCGTGAGCGCATGCTGCGCGCAGCGTAGACGGCAAGATTTCAACAGGGACAACTGCCATGGCTGAAGATCCACGCCCACGGCTAGGCCGCGGGTTGGCGGCGCTGATTGGCGACGTCAACGCCGATCCAGTGGTTACCGATGTTGCAGAGGTGAGGGGGCAAAGGCGCGTTGCTATCGAGTTCGTGCGCCCAAATCCCCGTAACCCGAGGCGCAATTTCGCCGAGAGCGATCTCGAAGAGCTGGCCGCGTCGATCGCCGAGCGTGGGATCATCCAGCCTGTCGTCGTGCGGCAGCTGGCTAATCTGCCTGACGCCTTCGAGATTGTGGCCGGTGAGCGGCGGTGGCGCGCCGCACAGCGCGCTGGCCTCAGTGAGGTCCCCGTCGTTGTCATTGAAGCTGACGACAAGCTTTCACTCGAGCTGGCAATCGTCGAGAACGTTCAGCGCGCGGATCTGAACCCAATCGAAGAAGCGATGGGTTATGATCAGCTTATGGGTGAGTTCAGCTACACCCAGAATGACCTCGCCAAGATTATAGGCAAGAGCAGAAGTCATGTCGCCAATACCTTGCGCCTTCTCAAACTACCGGAATCCATTCAGAAACTCGTGAATAATGGAGATCTGACCGCAGGACATGCGCGGGCCCTGTTGTCTGTCGCCAATCCGGAGGCTGTCGCACAACAGATCATTGAACAAGGGCTCAATGTCCGGGAGGCGGAGCGGATCGCGCAGAATGAGGCCGAGACCGCCAGTGAGGGGGAGAGTGAACGTTCACGAGCGCGCGCGCCGAAGGATGCGGACACGCGAGCACTCGAGAAGGCGCTGGAGGAAGTGTTGGGGGCGAAGGTTCGTATCGCCCATAAGGGAGACAATGGCGTGCTCAAGTTGACCTATTCGTCACTCGGTCAGCTCGACATGATTTGTCAGCGCCTGCGAGGCTGATCGCCTCACGCAGGTCTCACGACATCGCCTTCCGGGCACAAGAGCCGAGCGGTGCTCTGCCGCAGCTGCACAGGGTAGCGTGCTGTCTGAACTGTTCCGCCGCGGTGTGTAGCAGGCATGCCGTCATGGCCCCTGCTGGACCGAGGTGTTGTCAGGTGCGCTGGGAACGAGCAGCGGCCCGCATGGCTACACTCCACAGGGCGACCCGGCCGACCTCTGGCGCGACCAGCGCGTTTCTTCTGCTACGCGCTACAGCAGCGGTGAGCTCGCGAACAGCGGCCTGAAGCTCACTCGACGGCCAAATCCGGATCTGGCGTTCGACAGCATCCTTGCGCTTGAAGTGGACACGCGACTGGTCAAGGACGGTTTGAACCGGGACGCCATCGTCAGTTCTGCGGCGCGCCGCAATTAGCATGAGGCCGTGCCTCACCATTGCGGAGAGCAATACGCCGGCCTCGGCGCCATCAGCGAACTGACGCACCGAAAAGTCATCAAGCGCGGCCAGGCGCCCAAGAAAGACGCTGTCCACCAGACCATCCATGGCAAGGACCGATGCGTCGCCGCAGACCGCGTCAATGTCATCAATGGTTACTGTAGCCTGGCCGCGGGCATACAGCGCGAGCTTCTCTATCTCATTGCGAGTCGTCTGCCGATCGGCGCCGAGATAAGTCAGAAGATGGGCGCGGCTATCCCGATCCAGCTTTAACCCAAAATCGCCCATAATCGCGTCAGCGAGCACGGCGAGCTCTCTGGGGCTATCCGAGTAGCAGGGAATGGCTAATGCCTGCCCTGAGCGCTCGCAGAGCGTTCTAAGTGGGGCTGTTCGCGCAAGGTCACCCGCACGGATGAGCGTGAGGGAATCACGTGGCGGCGCTTCAAGCAACGGCTTGACCGCGCCTGTAATGTTCCTGCCGCCGGCCCGGACGATGATGACCCGGCGGTCGCCAAACAGCCCAATCGTATTGGCCTCGTCGGCCAGACGACCGGAATCCTGGACCAGCGCATCTCCATCGATTCGCACGACAGCGAATGGATCGGGGTGATCGCCGAGCGCCAGTCGCATCAATGCAGCTATACGTTCGTCTACGAGGCCTGCATCCGGTCCATAAACGAGCACGACCGGAGCTGTCGGGGGCCTGTTCAAAACGGTGTTGACGTCAGCTGGCTTGACCGCAACCATGATCCACCATTCAGCCGCGAAAACCGGACTCGTGGAGCCGGGCTGCAACCCGGTGGCGAACGCAAACTGTCAGCGCGCTCGCTCCCCAGCCGGATTGCCATGCGTCAGCGCCGCCCGGCGAACCAGCCAGCCATTCTTGTCTGAAGTTGTTCGGCCAGAACCTTGGAGGCTCGCAACTCTGCGTCACGCGCCGCTCGCAGATTCGAGAAACGTTGCGGCGTGCGATCATAGCCTGCTGATGCGGTGGCGGAGCCGCTGGTCAGCACCTGGCCGCCGGCGGCATCCACCAGCTTGTAAGATGCTGTCAGCCGCACGATGGCCGCAACGGCCTGGCCAGTCGCCTGATTGATGGAGGACGTCACCACGTCTTGCGACAGTGACAACTCCAGGCGGTAGGCCTTGGTCACGGGGCGTCCGCTGCCGTCGAGAGCGAAGCGCAGTTCCTGGTCGAGATAATGCGACAAACGCTCCTGGCCCGTGCGGGGGACGATCACCACGTCCACCGATGCAAGTCTCGACGCTACGTCAGCGCCAGAGGCAGATGGACCGTACATCGGTCGAAAGCACCCACCCAGGGCAAGTGTCGCGCATACTGCCGCAATGGTGAGCCACCGGCGGGACCGATGGCTGCGCGCGTCGCGCAGGTTGTTAAATGACGACATTCACAATCCTTTGCGGCACGATGATGATCTTCTTCACGGCTGCCTCGCCAATGGCGCGCCTGACGCTATCCTGGCCCAGGGCGGCGGCTTCAATGGTAGCGCGGTCGGCATCCCGGGCAACGGTAATATCTGCGCGCCTCTTGCCGTTCACCTGCACGGGCAGCACGATCTCATCCTCAACCAGCATGGCGGGATCATGGACGGGCCAAGGCGCCGTGGCGACCAGATCGTCCTGGCCGAGGACTTCCCAACAGCTTTCAGCCAGGTGCGGCATCATCGGCGCAAGAAGCTGGATTAGCACCGCGGTCGCCTCCCGCAGGGCGTCGATCACTTCTGCGGAGCCATCTCCGGCCTCGGTTGCGGCATTGACGCCGGCCTGGATCGCATTGGCCAGTTCGTAGAGCTGGGCGACGCAGCGATTGAACCTCAGGCGCTCAATGTCTTCCGTGACAGCTGCGATAGCCCGGTGCGCGGCCTTGCGCACCGCCTTCGCTGCCCCCGCAGACGCGCCGGGCGCTCCCTGCGGCAGGGACGCAACTTCATTGGCGATACGCCAGACACGCTGGATGAAGCGCCAGGCGCCCTGCACACCTTCATCGGTCCAGATAACGTCACGTTCCGGCGGCGAATCGGACAGGACGAACCAGCGTGCGGTATCAGCGCCATATGCGGCGATGATGTCGTCGGGGTCGACTGTGTTCTTCTTCGACTTCGACATCTTTTCGATGGAGCCGATTGTGACCGGTTTGCCTGTCGTGACGTGGACCGCGCGCCGATCTGCTCCAGCGCCTTCGATCCTCACATCGCCAGGCTCCATCCACCTGCCATTCGCGTCACGATAGGTTTCGTGCACGACCATGCCCTGGGTGAACAGGCCAGTGAACGGTTCATCAAGCTGGATGTGTCCGGTCGCCTTCATGGCGCGGGTGAAGAAGCGCGAGTAGAGCAGGTGCAGGATCGCGTGCTCAACGCCGCCGATATACTGGTCGACAGGCATGAACTTGGCGACCGCGGTTTCGGTGGTCGGCGCATCGGCGTTCCACGGGTCGGTGAAGCGCGCGAAATACCAGGACGAGTCCACGAAGGTGTCCATGGTGTCGGTTTCACGACGCGCGGCCGCGCCACAGTGCGGGCAGTCGACCTTGCTCCATGTGGGGTGGCGGTCCAGGGGATTGCCGGGCTTGTCGAAACTGACGTCTTCCGGAAGCGTGACCGGGAGTTGCTCCACGGGCACGGGGACAACGCCACACGCGTCACAATGGATCATGGGGATAGGGCACCCCCAGTAGCGCTGGCGCGAGATACCCCAGTCACGCAGGCGGAAATTCACCTTGCGCTCGCCGGCGGGCGCGCCAAACAGCTGTACCGCTTCGAGGCGGCGGGTCACTTCCTCACGCGCTTCCGTCACGGTCATGCCGTTGAGGAAGTCTGAATTGATCAGGCGACCCTCTCCGTCATAGGCGTCGCGGTCAATGGTGAAGTCGGCTGGCTCGACATCCGGTGGGCACACTACAGGCGTCACGGGGAGCCCGTAGGCGCGCGCGAAGTCGAGATCGCGCTGGTCGTGAGCCGGACAGGCGAAAATTGCGCCCGCGCCGTAATCCATCAGGACGAAATTCGCGACATAAACCGGCAACTCCCATGCCGGATCGAATGGGTGGGTCACCCGAAGGCCGGTATCGAAGCCGCGCTTGTCGGCCTTGTCGATGGCCTCCTGGGCGGTGCCAGTCTTGCGAATATCGTCAATGAACGCGGCGAGCTCGGCGTTGTGAGCAGCCAGTAACCGCGCCAGCGGGTGATCGGCGGCGATGCCAATGAATGAGGCGCCAAACAGCGTATCTGGACGCGTCGTGTAAACGCGCACTGTCTCGTGCTCGCCTGCGCCGGCGATAGCGCCGCCATTGGCGACGGCGAAGCGCAACAGCAGGCCTTCTGAGCGGCCGATCCAGTTCCGCTGCATGGTGCGGACCTTCTCCGGCCAGCGGTCCAGCCCGTCGAGCGCGCTGTCCAGCTCATCTGCGAATTTGGTGATGCGCAGGAACCATTGGGTGAGCTCGCGCTGCTCCACAAGGGCGCCGGAGCGCCAGCCGCGGCCGTCGATCACCTGCTCATTGGCCAGAACGGTGTGATCCACCGGGTCCCAATTGACCTTGGCGGTCTTGCGGTCCACCAGCCCGGCCTTGAAAAAGTCGATGAACAGCCGCTGCTGATGGCGATAGTAGGCGGGATCACACGTGGCGAACTCCCGGTCCCAGTCGAGCGACAGGCCAATCGGCTTCAACTGCTTGCGCATGCTTGCGATATTGGCCCAGGTCCACTCGCCGGGGTGAACGTTGTTCTGCATCGCGGCGTTTTCGGCTGGCATCCCGAAGGCATCCCAGCCCATGGGATGCAACACCGAGAACCCCTGGGCGCGCTTGTAGCGGGCGAGAACATCGCCAAGCGTATAGTTCCGGACGTGCCCCATGTGGATGCGCCCGGAAGGGTAGGGGAACATCTCAAGCACGTAATAGGCAGGACGCTCATCATCGTTGGAGGTCGCAAACAGCTTCCTGTCTTCCCAGGCAGCTTGCCAACGTGCTTCAGTTTCCTTCGGATTATAGCGCTCGCGCGTCATGTCCTGCCTGGTCCAGTTCATCGTGTGACTGCAACAACGATGGCCTCGCCCCTGGGAACGGACAGAACTTGTCCCGGACGGGCAGGGGCGCGGCGCAACTCGTCAATTTTGCCGGGACTAGGACACGATTGCGATCGGGGGTCAATGCAGGCGGGCGTCCCCGTCAGGCAAAACCCGCGCCGGCGCCGCAGAGCGCCGTTATGCCGCTACGGTGCGGGGGATTTTCCCGAGGGGACAAGGTGCTGTATCTGTCCCGCAGACCCGCTCGCAGGAACCGCCAGATATGAACCCTGACCGCCCGACATCCATGTCGTCTGAACAGGCTGCAACGCTCGAAAGGCTGGCGCAAGTCCGCGCCGGATGCGCGCGCGCGGCGCTCGAAAGCGGAAGAACACCCGCTCAGGTATCATTGATATGCGTATCGAAGACATTCGATGCGACGGCGATCAGGACGGTTCTGGAGGCGGGCCACCGCGTTTTTGGTGAGAACCGTGTCCAGGAAGCTTATGGAAAATGGCCTCAGCTGCGGGAGGAATACTCCAACGTGGCGTTGCACCTCATCGGGCCGTTGCAGAGCAACAAGGCCAGGGACGCGGTGGCCCTGTTTGACGTCATCCATACGCTGGACCGTCCCTCACTCGCGGCTGCCCTGGCGAAAGAGATCGAACGGGCTGGTCGCGCGCCGACATTGCTCATCCAGGTGAACACTGGCGAGGAGCCCCAGAAGGGTGGCGTTGCTCCGCGTGACGCCGACCGCTTTATCCGGCAGTGCCGGGAGGAATTTGGCCTCGCGCCTGCGGGCTTGATGTGCATACCGCCAGCCAGTGATGCGCCCAGCCCCCATTTCGCTCTGCTATCCATAATCGCACAACGAAATGGCCTGGGTTTGCTGTCGATGGGTATGAGCAGCGATTATGAGCAGGCGATCATGCTTGGAGCGACACACGTGCGCGTTGGCAGCGCCATCTTGGGCGCACGCTAAAACAGAGCTCTTTCCTTGCGTTCATGCACAGCGACGCCTCTTCGCGCAAATGTGAAGCAGGCTTTGGAAGGCGTCGTGTGAGTTGCAATGTCGCGCCAGCGCGTCATCGCGTTGGCCACACGTCGATGACCGTATCAACGGTCAGTAGGCGTAGTAGTCGCGACATTCCTTGACGGGTAAGCGCCACGCATCCTTCCGTTGCACGAAGGTCGGGTCTGGTCAGGTGCATGAAGACGGCGCTGCCACGCCCCTGAATGCGCGGACACGTGTTGTGATCAATTTCGACAACGATGTCATAGACATGATCTTCGCGCCACATCGACTCGTGACTGTCCCGGAAAGGCTTTCGCACCAGCCGGTTGTAGGCGCCTGACCCAACGGCGTCGCACCAGCCGTCGTCTGGGCGCAATGGACGTACCGGAAGGCTGGTCAAGGGGCGCGCAACACGATCGGCGCGATAGAACACCCGACGGGGCTGAAAACGACCGATAGGCGTAGCGCCATCCCCCTCCTTTTTGAGGGCCTGCAGCCGCAGTCCGCTCCGCCCTATGACGCATTGTAACTTCAGCCCACCTGCGCAAAGAGTCGCCCTGTTATGGCAATGTAGCGCCGGGTAGAGCATAACATGCGTTACCTTGGTCATATCTTTCGCCAGAGTTGCACAGGCCCACGGCCAGCTGATCTAAGGTTAGGCCAGTTGCTTGGCGAGCCATGGGATGGTTTACCTGATGGCGGGCCCATCCGGGGGAGAATCGCTTGAGTCATCGTAGCCACATTCTCATCGTCGATGACGAGAAAGAATTGCGCGACACCCTGTCCGAGCAGCTTCTGCTCAATGACGAGTTCACGGTCGAAAGCGCAGATACAGCGGGCGGCGCCATTGAACGTGTGGCCAGCCGGCGCGTTGACCTCGTCGTCATGGATCTGGGGTTACCGGATATGGACGGGCGGGACGCCGTGAAGCTGATGCGGCAGAACGGCTTCAAGAGTCCCATCATCGTCCTGACAGGCTATGACACCGACACCGATACGGTGCTCAGTCTCGACGCAGGCGCCAATGATTTCGTCGTCAAGCCATTCAAGTTCGCGGTATTGCTGGCGCGTATAAGGGCGCAGCTACGTCAGCACGAAGCCAGCGAAGACGCCGTGTTTACCATCGGGCCATATACATTCCGCCCTAGCGCAAAGCTGCTGGTCAACGGTCGTGGCTCGAAATTGAAGCTAACGGAAAAAGAAACCGCCATCTTGCGGTTTTTGTATCGGGCGGACCGGCGGGTCGTCACCCGTGAAACACTTCTTCAGGAAGTTTGGGGCTATAACGCCACGGTTACGACCCATACGCTTGAGACACATATCTACCGGCTGCGACAGAAGATCGAGGAAGACCCTGCGCGTGCAAGGATCCTTGTCACCGAAGCTGGAGGATATCGACTGGCGCCCTGAACATCAGGCTGCACCCGTGTCTGCAGGCGAGGCAGGTGTCGTCTGGCTCAGGGTCCTTTCTGTTGATGTCACTTGATCACGAAGTCGCTCTTCTCGCCCGTTGCCCAGCCTTGCGCAGCTATGAGGCTGACGCGCTGCGTCTCGTGGCCTTTGCTGCGGAGCGCCTGTCCTGGCAAAAGGGCGAGGTCCTGTTTCGCCCCGGCGATGTGGCCAAGGGCGCTATCGTTATTCTGGACGGCCAGCTGCGACAGCATACGGGCGATTCCCCCGGCGCGCTGGACCTTGGCCCTGGCGAGGTCATTGACGAAATGGCCATGTATATCGACTGCGAGCGCGGAGATGAGGTCGTCGCATTGCGCGCCGCCAGCGGCATGTTGTTATCGCGGGACATGATCCGCCGCGTACTGCTCGAGTTTCCGCAATCAGCCATCGCTGTCCGGCGCGATGTGGCCGCGCGTCTCGATCATCTCTCGGGCGAACTTGCCACGGTGGGCCAGCGCCTGTCTGCGATAGATGAGGCGGCGGGCTGACCTGCCCGGTAATCAGGTTGGACTTATGCCTCGATGAAGGTGACTTCTGTCCGTCAGCAAGACATGGTCCGCTATTGGCTCGCAGCGCGGCCTACCGCTTGGTCACATCGCCGACAAATCGAGCCTGACCGTGACGGGAACATGGTCGGAGGGGCGCTCCCAACTACGGGCGTCCTTGTCGACCGAATATCCACGCAGCGCCGTAGATACGCTGGGCGACAGCCAAATATGGTCGAGGCGCCGTCCACGATCGTTGACGGTGTGGTCTTTGGAGCGATAGCTCCACCAGGTGAAGATCCGTTCTGGCTCAGGGACGAGCATGCGGATGGCGTCGATAAAGCCGCTGGATGTCCTGAAGCGCTCAAGCGCCTCCGTCTCAACTGGCGTGTGGCTGACGACGCCGAGTAAGGCCTTGTGGTTCCACACGTCGGCTTGATAGGGCGCGATATTCAGGTCGCCGACGAGAATGGCGTTGCGGTCTGCAGGTCGCTCGGTCTCGCCCCAGGTCTGAAGCTCGGCAAGAAAGTCGAGCTTGTGCCTGAATTTGGGGTTGAGTTCCGGATCTGGCGCATCGCCGCCCGCAGGCACGTAAAAATTGTGAATCTCGATGTTGCGAAACGCGTCGGGAAGGCGCACCGCGATATGGCGACAATCGTTCTGGCCACAGAAGGCCATGGTGCTGGTGTCCGCAAATGGCACGCGCGACAGGATCGCCACCCCATGATAGCCCTTTTGACCGTTCATCGCGATGTGGCTGTAGCCCTTGCTGCGGAACACGGCGGTAGGAAAATGATCGTCCGGGCACTTGGTCTCCTGAAGGCAGACCACGTCGGGGCTCACCTCGTCCATGTGCCGGAGGACATGGTCGGCGCGCAGCCTTACCGAATTGATGTTCCAGGTCGTTACGGTCAGAGCCACGGCTTATCCTGAGGTTCAGTCAAATCGGCGCCAGCGCCCGACACGATGGTCAGGCGTGTTCGTGCCTCTAACAATGTTCCTGGCGGCCGTCCAGATTGAGCACCTGCAACTCAGCGAGGGGTGGCTCGCAGATTGTAGAGCGCTACTGTGGTCTCATAGCCTTGAGGATCGACGATATTCCACTGCTTCAGCTGGTTGGCGCGGGAATCAAAGATCAGCGTGATCTTCGACGTGCCGCCTAGCGTTGACGAATCCGACAGCGCGACCCGCACTACGCCCTGGGCGTCGGTTGAGACATTGAGCAGCTTCGAGTCCGACGCCAGATTGACGCGGTCCTTGACGAGGAATTTCAGCGGCGTCTGGCCGATCGAATAGACGTCGTTGGTCCGCAGCTTGCTGTCGCGCACGGCGACAGATTTACCATCAGCGACGATCTCGAGCGTACTAGGCGGGTCGTATTTAAACACCAGCTGGCCGGGCCGCTGCACATATAGCGCGCCCTCAGCCTTCTGCCCCTGGGCATTGTGCTGGACGAACCGCGCCTGGATTGACGCGAATCCGTTGAGCCAGTCGTTCACCCGGGCGAGCGCTTCGGTGGCGCTGGCCGGAGCCGGGTGTGCGCCCGATTGGTTCGCGGCCTTTGCCGCTTCAACGGCCGCCGCCTGTGAGCCTGACGCAGAGTTTCGATCACGCACAGGCGGCGTCGCGGCCGGGCTTCCTGCGACCGTCGAGGCGCCCTGCAAGTTGGTGGGCCGGGGTGGCGGCAAGGGAGCAGACGTCGCCAGCGCTGGCGCAGCTGGTTGAGCCGTCGGTCGTACTCCGGTCGTGGGTGCGGCTCGCGCGCCATCGGGGGGGGGCGTAGACAATGAGGGTGGCGGCGGCGCAACTGGGATGCGCTGGCTGTCTGGCGCAGGTTGCGCCTGCTTGCCGAAGCCGGGTTTGAACGGGTTCCACTGGATTTGCGCGGATGCGGTGTCTGCAAAAGCCGCCACCGCGACCAGCAAGGCCGCGCCACCGGCCAGCCCACGGTGACGGTGCAGGGGAAATCGGCCCCTGGCTGGTCCACTGCCCTTGATTGCGTCACCCGTCACGCTGGATCGTTCCTCGTCAAACCGTGCTGGCGCAGATCTGCGCCAGCAGCCAATCACATCAATATAGGGTTGGCGCAGCCAGATTGTGAGCGGTTCCGTTGCACATCAGTCGTGCTCGTGATCCCCTCCGGCCTGGGCAAGGATTTCCCGCTTGCCGGCGTGGTTGGCCGAGCCGACGATGCCTTCCAGCTCCATCCGCTCCATGAGTGACGCGGCTCGGTTGTAACCGATCTGCAGGCGGCGCTGGATGTAGGAGGTCGAGGCCTTCTGATCGCGCAGAACGATAGCCACCGCCTGTTCGTAGAGGTCGCCAGCGCCTGACGAGCCCATGGCGCTCTGGTCAAACACCGATCCGCCTTCCTCGGCTTCGTTCTCGTCCATGGCGGTGACCGCATCAAGATACTGCGGCCTGCCCTGGGACTTGAGGTGCGCGACGACCTTTTCGACCTCGTTGTCGGATACAAATGGTCCGTGGACGCGCGTGATGCGACCGCCTCCGGCCATATACAGCATGTCGCCCTGTCCGAGCAGCTGCTCGGCGCCCTGTTCGCCAAGGATGGTGCGGCTGTCGATTTTCGAGGTCACCTGGAAGGAGATGCGGGTTGGGAAGTTTGCCTTGATGGTGCCGGTGATCACATCGACCGACGGGCGCTGGGTCGCCAGCACGACGTGGATGCCAGCTGCGCGCGCCATCTGGGCAAGTCGCTGGATGGTGCCTTCAATCTCCTTGCCCGCAACCATCATCAGATCGGCCATCTCGTCGACGATCACCACGATGTATGGCAACGGATCAAGATCCATCGCCTCTTCTTCGAAGATTGGCTCGCCGGTCTGCTTGTCGAATCCCGTCTGCAAGGTGCGCGTGATGATTTCACCCTTGCGCTTGGCCTCGCCGACGCGCGCATTGAAGCCGTCAATGTTGCGCACGCCCATCTTGGACATTTTCTTGTAGCGGTCTTCCATCTCCCGAACAGCCCATTTCAGGGCCACGACCGCTTTCTTCGGGTCGGTCACTACGGGCGTAAGCAGGTGCGGGATACCGTCGTAGATCGACAGTTCGAGCATCTTCGGATCGACCATGATCAGGCGGCATTCGTCCGGGCGGAGCCGGTATAGCAGCGACAGGATCATGGTGTTGATGGCGACGGACTTGCCGGAGCCGGTGGTGCCGGCCACCAGAAGGTGTGGCATGCGGGCCAGATCCGCGATCACGGGCTCGCCGCCAATGGTTTTTCCGAGGCAGAGGCCGAGCCGCGACTTGGAGGAGGAGAAATCCTCGCTAGCTAGCAGCTCCCTGAGATAAACCGTCTCACGGTTGGTGTTGGGGAGTTCGATGCCGATGGCGTTGCGGCCTGGGACAACGGCGACGCGCGCTGAAATCGCGCTCATCGACCGTGCGATGTCGTCCGCAAGAGAGATGACGCGTGACGATTTGGTGCCAGGGGCCGGCTCGAGCTCATACAGGGTTACGACCGGGCCGGGCCGGACGTTGATGATCTCACCGCGCACACCGAAGTCTTCCAGCACGCCCTCCAGGAGCGTCGCGTTCTGTTCCAGCGCTTCGACAGACAGCATGCTGCTGGCGGCGGGCCGGCGCGGCTCGGCCAGCAAGGGCAGACCGGGAAGCTCATAGGCGTCGGGCAGCGGGAACTGGGGCGCCAGGGGCGCGGTGCGAGTCGGAGCCACGCCAGAGGCCGCGCTTTGCGGCTTTGCCGGAGGCGCTGCTCCATCGTCATTGGCCGGTCCCGTCGCCCTCAGGGCCTGCGGCACGCCGACTCGCAGCGAATGGGCGGGGAAGTCGGGAGCGCGCGCCGCAATGGCGCTCGCAGGCGCTGCCTGCGCCGGCGCCACCGAAGGCGCGTCGTCTGGTTCAGCCTGTTCCTCGATCAACTCCGGATCCGCTGGGTCCAGTTCTTCATTGACGTCGTGTGCGGCGCGCTTGCGGTGCAGCACGAATGGGGCCTGAGGCGCCTGCTCCTGCGCGCTGAATTCGGCCTGTTGCGGCGCCTCTGGCTCCTCAAGGTCCGTCGTCTCGTCTACGGCTGGCTGACTCTGCTTGCGGCGTACCCGCGCGGCGAAGCGCGAGGACAGCTCCGCGGCGGCGGCTATCGCCGCGGCGGTTGGCGTCACCTTCTCGATCATCGGCGCGCGGGCCGTCGCAGCGATTGGCGCCATGGCTGCGCCCACGACATCCATTGCAACATCGGCAGCATACTGCGTATCCCGCCGATGGGGAGCTGCAACGGCATCGTAGGCGACGGATTGGGGAGCCGGCGCAGTCTGTTCGAACTGCGTTGCATAAGCAGGGTGTTCCTGCGCAAGCGCCGCCGTCGCCAGGGCAGCGGCTGGCGTTTCGACACGCCGGTTGGTTGGGGCATAGGCCTCGTGCACCGGGAGAGGAGCGCTCTCCTGCGCCCATGGCGCGGCGTCGGCGCGGGATTCGGCGATCTCACGCTCAGGTTGCCAGGACGGCGGCATGCGCACGCGCGACCTCGTCGGCTCTGGCGCGGCCGGAGACTGGGCGGCAGGCGACATTGGTTGAGGAAATGCCGTTGGCTCAATGCGCCCCGGCCGAGCGCTGGGCGACTGCGGCGTGACTGCGCCAGCCATGGCCGCGCCCGTCGCCAGTTTGCGCGATCGGCGCCGTCCAAGCGCCGACTTGAACATCATCATGCCATGCACCAGGGCGCCGAGTGATATGATGCCGATTCCGGGCTCATCCGCCTCGGCGGGCCCGGTCGCGGACCGCCGCCATGACCCGACGTCGTCCTCATCATCCCCTGCTGCGTGATCGTCAAAGCCGTAGCCACAGGCGGCGCTGAGCGCCAGGATCGCGCCCGCTGCACAGACGAGGCCGGTCGCGAGCCGCCCAAGCGCGCCCATGAATCCAAACAAGGTATTGCCAAGGCCAAGCAGCGCGTCGCCAATGACGCCTCCGAGACCGGTCGGGAGGGGCCAGCCACCCGGCGCCGGCATGGCGCTGGCGAGGCCCGCGGCTGCGGCGGAGCCAACAAGCCACAAGGGCACCCGCCATTTCATGCCTGGCATGGATCGGTGGGAGGCTAGCGAGATGCCCCAAACGGCGATCGGCAGCAGCCATGCCACTGAGCCGAGACCCAGCAATTGCATGGCGATGTCGGAGAAAATGGCCCCAGGCGCCCCCAACCAGTTTGAGATCCGGCCTTCAGTGGCATGGGTGAGGCTGGGGTCGCGCACCGACCATGTCACCAGTGCGATCGCCGTGATGATGGCGAAGACGATCAGGGCGATCCCAAGCAAATCGAAGGCGCGCCGCTTCATGAAGCTGCGAAACGCCAACGAGAGATCGTGGGAGGGCGAGGTAGTACGTCTGACGGTGCGCATGCCGACCTGGAGATTGGAGACTCACGACCCCTACGGTAGCCAGGACCGGGTTAAGGCGCGCTTAACCTTGTATGGTAGCTGGCAGAACAAGGGTTAGGGGTGGGAATGGAGCCCATGCGCCTTATGTGAAACCTCCACCGTCTGCGCACAGCGCCATCTGATCTGGCGTGCGTTCGCCTTGCCCCCCAGCAGGAGGCGAGCGCGATCTTGCCCTGGGAGTTAACGTTTGCCGGCGTGGGATTAGGGGCGGGCCGCTAACAGCCCCTCGGACGAAAAGACATCACCGATGCCTCGTCGTTCATGTGCGTTTCTGAAAGTCCGAAAAAACAATCCCCCTCACAGCTGAGCCGTGAGGGGGACCAGGATCGATCCGAACAGGGCGGAGGAGCGCCCGTCGACTGGGATCAGTAGTTGTAAGCCCGTTCGCCGTGATCGGCGATGTCCAGACCTTCGCGCTCTTCTTCAACGGAGACGCGCAGGCCGATCACCAGGTCAACGATCTTGAACAGGATGGCCGAGCCGACACCCGAGAACACGATCGTGAACAAGACGCCTTCGATCTGCGCCCACACCTGCGTCGCCATGACATAAGCGGCGGGCGAAGCCGAGCCAGGATTGGTCGCATAGTCGACCAGGCCGACGCCGCCGAGGGCCGGCGCGACCAGCACGCCAGTGGCGATGGCGCCGACGATGCCGCCGACACAGTGGACTCCGAAAACGTCAGCCGTATCGTCGTACTTGAACGTGTTCTTCACCGTGGTGCAGAAGAAGAAGCAGATCGGGCCAGCAATCAGGCCGAGCACGATGGAGCCCATGGGTCCAGCGAAGCCTGTTGCAGGCGTGATCGCCACGAGGCCCGCGACAACGCCGGAGACCAGGCCAAGCAAAGACGCCTTGCCCTTCACCGCCCATTCGACCAGCAGCCAGCCGAGGCCAGCAGCGGCGGTGGCGAGGAAGGTGTTCAGGAAGGCGAGGGCGGCGCCGCCATTGGCCTCAAGGTTGGAGCCGGCGTTGAAGCCGAACCAGCCAAGCCACAGCAGCGAGGCGCCGATCATGGTCATGGTCAGGGAGTGCGGGGCCATCAGTTCGCGGCCATAGCCGATGCGCTTGCCGATCATCAGGCAGCCAACGAGGCCAGCGATACCAGCGTTGATGTGCACCACGGTGCCGCCAGCGAAGTCCAGCGCGCCCCACTTGAACAGGATGCCAGCATCGGCGTTGACGGCGTCAAGCTTGGCCTGAGCAGCAGCCCTGGCGCTCTCGGTGGTCGCGGCAGCCAGCTCCTTGGCCGCAGCGGCGATGGCGTCGGGGCCAGCCCAGTACCAGACCATGTGCGCCATCGGGAAGTAGATGAACGTCAGCCAAAGCGCGGTGAAGACCAGGACGGCCGAGAAGCGGACGCGCTCTGCAAAGGCGCCGACGATCAGCGCCGGAGTGATGCAGGCGAAGGTCATCTGGAACGCCAGATAGATGTATTCCGGGATGACGACGCCGTTGGAGAAGGTGCCCACGGTGCTCTCCGGGGTGACGCCCGAGAGGAACGCCTTGGAGAACCCGCCGACGAAGTTGTTCATCGCGCCGCCATCGGTGAAGGCGAGCGAGTAGCCATAGCAAACCCAGATCAGGGCGGCGAGGCAGACGATCGCCATTACCTGGGTGAGCACTGACAGCATGTTCTTGGTGCGAACCAGGCCGCCGTAGAACAGCGCCAGGCCGGGGATGGACATCGCCAGCACCAGGATGGTCGAAACCGCCATCCACGCTACGTCACCCTTGGCAGGCGTCGGATCGGCGGCGTAGGCCGCGCCGGTGGCCAGCAGCGATGCGGCCAGGCCCGCCATTGCAGTCGATGCGATCCGTGAGGCCCGCCAGGAGCCCCCCCAATTGCGCATGATGCTCATAATCTCTTCTCCAGAACTGTATGCCGTCGGGCTCAGAGCGCGTCTTCGTCGGTTTCACCGGTACGGATGCGCAGGGCCTTCTCAATCGCCGTAACGAAAATCTTGCCGTCGCCGATCTGGCCGGTGCGCGCAGCGTTGGCGATCGCCTCAACCGTGGCGTCGACAAGCGACCCTGGGACCGCCACCTCAATCTTGATTTTGGGGAGGAAGCTCACGGCGTATTCGGCGCCGCGATAGATTTCAGTGTGGCCACGCTGACGGCCATAACCTTTGACTTCGGTCACGGTCAGACCATGGACACCCATGGAGGTGAGCGCATCGCGCACTTCCTCGAGCTTAAACGGCTTGATGATCGCCACTACGATCTTCATCGCTTTCCCCTGTCCTTTTGAGCACCGGGACAGCGCCTCTGCCAGCCGGTGCACGTTACCCCCATGGGACCCTCCGGATTGGGAGAGTCATGGCTTCAGAAGGCTTCAAGCAAGACAGGCGCCAGTTAGGAGAGCCAGTGCAAAAAAAACGATGAGCCTGATCAGGCGCGCCCGGAATCAACGACTTCCGCCGATGGTGTGAATGGTGAGACGTCGTCGCAACGCGGCGAGGAGGTGTGACGCTCCAAAGCCATGCGCCATGAAAAAGGGCGCCGAAACTTTCGGCGCCCCATGCTCGTCTAATTAATAGGCATTTTGCGTGCGAAGTGCGCAGGCGCCTTGACGCGCTCTAACCGGACCGTGTTTCGACAAGGCCTCATCCGAGGTCGGGGCGCGGGCGGATGAGGCCTTCCTGCGCAACGGAGGCAATCAATCTGCCGTCCCGCGTATAAATGTTGCCACGCGACAGACCACGCGCGCCGCCGGCAACCGGGGTGTCCTGCACGTACAGTAGCCACTCGTCGGCGCGGAAGGGTCCGTAAAACCACATGGCGTGGTCGAGGCTTGCGCTCTGGATGGTGGGTTCGATCACGCTGCGCCCATGCGGAAACAGGCTGACGTCGAGCAGCGTCATGTCAGACGCATAGGCCAGCACGCACTGGTGGATGGCGAGGTCGTCCGGTAGCCGGTTGGCTGCCCTGATCCAGACGCAAAACGGCAGGGTCGTCGGCTCTCGGGCGAAATAGCGTGAAAAATAGTGCTGGTAGTCGACGGCCTTGATCTCGATGGGCTGCGCCGTGGCGTAATAGCGCCGCTGATTTTCAGGCATGCGCGCCAACAGCGCCGGGTCTATGTCCGACTGGCTTGGCAGATCCTCCGGTTGAGGCACGGCTGGAGGGGGCTCGGCGTGCTCAAGGCCTGTCTCGTCGACGTGGAATGACGCAGTTAGTGAAAAGATCGGTCGGCCGTGCTGGATCGCGCTTACGCCCCGTGTCGTGAAGCTGCGACCATCGCGAATTCTGTCGACTTCATAGACGATTGGCACGCGTGGGTCGCCGCCAAGCAGGAAATAGCAGTGCATGGAGTGCAGCGTGCGCTGATTCACGGTTCTGCAGGCGGCGACAAGCGCCTGTCCGATGACCTGCCCGCCGAAAACGCGCTGCCACCGGTCTTGCGGGCTTCTACCACGGAACAGATTTACCTCGATCGGCTCAAGATCGAGGATCGCCAGCAGGTTGTCGATGGCTTTGCTCATGTCGCCTCCCAGCGTCACAGGGGACCTGCGCGGGCACGCAGCACAATGCTCCCCGGCAGCTCTTGCTGATATTTTTTAATGTGACAGTCCGGGCACGTCGAGGCAGTTGGCCGGGCTCCTGCACTAGCGCATATATGTAGCGCTGCGGGAGGCAGTCGATCAGGAGGATCAAAGTGTCGACATTTCAGCAGACCATCCTGATTGGCGGCGCGGGCATTGTCGGCCTCGCAATGGCGGTGGCGCTGAAGGCGAGGCTTGGGGCGGGAGCCGTCGTGGTCATCTGTGATCCCGCGTTTGCGTCTGATAGGCCGGCGGGTGCAGCGAGCGGAATGCGGGTGTCAGCGGTGGCGCCCGACGCGCGACAACTCCTGGAGGAATTGGGTGTCTGGAAACAGGTAGCCTGCCTGGCCCAGGCGGTGGACACCATGGAACTGACGGATGGTTCACCTGGTGATCCGGTTCCACATGAGCTGTTTACACTGGGCGCCGGTGGGGAGAATGATGCGCCGCTGGCCCATATCATCGCCAATGACGATCTTGTCGCGGCGCTGAGCCAGGCAGCGGTAAGCGCCGGAGCAGTCCTGCGTCCAGTCAGCGTCAACCGTTGGTCAGGCGCCGATGTCGCCGCCGGGAAGCGCGGCGAAGCCATCCTGTCTGATGGATCGCGACTGACGGCAGACCTTCTGGTCGCCGCCGACGGGGCCACGTCCAGGTTGAGATCTCTTGCGGGAATTGGCTGGTACGGCTGGAGCTATGAGCAGTCGGGCATTGTGGCGACAATAAAGCATGCGCGCCCGCACCATGGGCGCGCCACCCAACACTTTTTGCCATCTGGTCCATTTGCGATCCTGCCATTGACGGGCAATCGCTCATCCATCGTCTGGACCGAGCGCAATGACAACCTGCCTGCCTTGCGCGCCCTTGATCAGGACGAGTTTCTGGGGGAGATCCGCCGCAGGTTCAGGTTGGATCGTGGCGATATCGGTTTGGCGCATTTTCCGCCCGGAGTTTTCCCCCTTGCGCTCGGCCTGGCGCGCCGTTTTCACGCGCCGGGGATGGCGTTGATTGGAGATGCTGCCCATCTCATTCATCCCTTGGCGGGACAAGGATTGAATCTTGGACTGCGCGATGTTGAGGTGCTCAGTCGGCTTGTGGCGGATGCAGTATGTGTTGGTCTTGCGGCGGCAAATGATGAAACGCTGCATGCATACGATAAGCTACGTCGACCAGATGTGCTCGCCATGGCGCTTGCCATGGAGGGGTTGAACTGGCTGTTTGCGAACGATCTGGCGCCAGCCCGTCTGGTCCGTGATTTGGGCGCACGGTTGTTGGGTCGCAGTTCAAATTTCCGTAGCCTGATGGTGAAGATTGCTTCTGGCAGCA
>NZ_JCAWFG010000079.1:0-15692 GCF_059740505.1 Camelimonas sp. FR25
GCCTAGAGACAATTATTCACACTTTTCGACCCACGAGTTTCTGACATGGAGCCTGCCTGCGCAGTTCCAACTCCAGAAACATTTTTCACACTTCACGAGATGAAAAACATGGGGCCGAAAATCGCTGGGCCAGCGGCCCAGCTCCATGCGAATAGCGGCCGCTTCCGGCCGCAACGTTTCACGCACTGATAATCGGTGCGCACCCTCTGACGTCTACGCTTCCATCGAGGATTCAAGCAGAGAAGCGGATCTACCGATTCACACTTCGACGACGCCAATCTTGACCTGCTGCAAATGCAGTTCGACAAACAAGGCACGAAAATTGGGGTGATTAATCCCACATAAATATCTCGACAATAGAATGACGATCGACAACTCGGAGAGATCCAATTGCACCGCTCGCGCCACATCCTCGCGGAGCCGTTCACACTTCACCGCGCTTGATTGCGCCATCCTATGTGTGTGGGATGGCAGCTGGGCCCCGTCCTCGATCAGGCTCCTACTGCCGCCACCGGCGGGCGCCGGGCCCCCCGGTGAACATCCACGCCGCTCCAGGGGCCCGGGTGGACGACCGACGCCTGATCAGCAGAATTGGGCATGTCTTAAAATCGGGTTGCCGCTGGGTGGATGCTCCCTCGATCTACGGCCCGCGCAAAACGCTCTACAACAGGTCGTTCGCTTGCGCCGGCGGCAAGGGCTTCTGGCCATGAGCGGCCCGGTCTTCCTCAATGGCCGCGTCAGATTCCGGGACTGTCAGGATTTGGTGTGCGGGCGGTCATACTGGACCTGATGGAGGCTCCCGATGGCACGACGCAAAGCACCCCGGAATCCTGACGCGCGTCTTGACTAGTTGCTGGTTCGCGCAGACCCAAAAACGGCCTTCGAAGGTTTGCTGGATAACCTGAAGAAGGCGCTGGCCGAACCGGCCTGAATGCCGAAATGGATCATCATCTGGCAGCTGATGATGCGGGCAACAGCCGCAATGGCTATGGCCTCAAGACGGTCACAAATAACCAAGGTCAGGAAATGATTCCGACGGTTGCCGGCTGTGATCGGCCGCGTGGGGCGCGGCGTGGGCACGCGCGGGTGGGCCGTTGCCAGTCCAGTCATGCGTTGCGTGTCCAGCCATCGGCCCGGCGCAAAAATTGCCTGACGCTGCGGAACGATCAGAAAGAGCGACGACTTAACCATATGAGCGCTTAAGGCAAGTTCGCCCCGCTAGACGGATGCGCTGCCGGATCCCTGCCATGTCTGTTCATGCGGCGCGCGCGCACCATGCACAGGCAGGCCACGGCCTGAGCCAGACGATGCAGGCGCCCCAAGCGACTTGCCTCCGACGCCCACCTTGCCGTGGGCCACTTGAAGCTGCCGTAAGGTGTCTGTGACACGGCGCGCTGCGCTGTGTGTATCTCTGGCGGACATACCGCACGATTTCAGACGAATTCAAGACGTGCAGGAACACATCGCAACCCGGTGTGTTTCAGCTATCCCGTCAACCAGACAATCATAGGAGGATATGTTGGCTAACCAGAACAATCAGAACCAAAATCGCAACCAGAATACTGAACGTGGCTTTGCCGGCATGGATGATGACAGGCAGCGCCAGATCGCAGCCAAGGGTGGCGCCAGCGTGCCAGATGAGAAGCGCAGCTTTAACCAAGATCATGAACTGGCCGCTGAAGCTGGCCGAAAAGGTGGGCAGAACAGCCAGGGCGGCCAGGGCTCCCAGAACGACTGAGGCGGGCTAGCCCAACTTGCGGCGGGGCGCGCCGGAGCGAGGGACGCTCCAGCGCGCCCGGTCGCGACCCAGGAGGCCCATGCACGAAAAGGACAGGATTATGGTCAATCAGTTCAAGCAAGACGCGCCCCAGTCCGGGCACGAATTCGGCGCGCCCTTTGATGGGCCCGACCACACATCAAGTTTTACCGGGGCCACCACGGCTGAGAATCTGCTATCATGGCTAAAGGACGCCCACGCGATGGAAAAGCAGGCGGAGACCATGTTGTCTGCGCTGGCTGGCCGCATTGAAAGCTATCCCGAGGTGCGCCGCATGCTTGAGGAGCACCTTGAGGAAACCCGTCAGCAGGCGGAGATGCTGGAGGCCTGTATCGTCAGGCTTGGCGGCGATACCTCCACGGTTAAGGATTTAATGGGCCGCTTCATGGCCTCGGCGCAGGGCATGTCCGGCATGTTTCTCAGTGACGAGATCGTCAAGGGCTACATGGCGAGCTACACATTCGAACATATGGAAGTGATCGCCTACCGGGTGCTGGTCGCCACGGCCGAGTTGCTGGGTGACGCCGAGACGGCGAAGGTGTGCCAGACCATCCTCGCCCAGGAGGAGCGCATGGCTGAACGACTGGCTGCGTTTACGCCTGAAGTGACACAGCAGTTCCTGCTGCGGGCCGAGACGCCAGAGTTGCAGGCAAAGCACTAGGCCGGCATGGCGGCGCAGATCGGCGGCGCGTCCTGCGCCGCGCCAACGCCGGTCGCCGCCCCATCGGCGCAGATGGAGTAGCCGCCATATGCGGGTTGCCTGTGAGGCCGACGCGGTTGGGCCGGGCGCTTGCTTAACCCTTCTTCTCCGGCTCGTCGGGTGTCAGCGGCGTGCGCTGCCCTGGCCTGCGCCGTGGCGTGTTGTCAGTGAATTCCTGCTGATCCGGGCGTCCCTTTGGCGGCGCGACGCCAGCTTCATCGGTCTGTTCGGGGTCGATGCGCTTGCCAGGATTATTTTTGGGATCTTGCGACCGGTTTTGCGTCGTCATGGCGCCTGGTCTCCTGAGGTGAACGGGGTGTTGGAGCAACGCGCCGCCAGCGCCATCCGTTCCCCATGTCGCCTTGCCGATATGGCCGATCGGCGCCGCCGCCGCCCGGAGGGCCGGCAATGCCGCAACGCGGCGCCCTCACTGTCATCCATGCGTCCGCAAGGACGTTTCGTCATTCAGGGAGAACAACAATGAAAGAACGTACGCTTGATGATCTGTTTCATGACACCCTGCGCGATATCTATTACGCCGAGCGCCAGATTCTACGCGCCTTGCCCAGAATGAAGCGTGCGGCGACCTCGCCGCAATTGCAGAAGGCCTTTGACACCCACAAACAGCAGACCCAGGACCAGATTGAGCGCCTGCAGCAGGTGTTCGAGACCATCGACAAGAGCCCGAGGGGGAAAACCTGTCCGGCCATCGACGGTATCATCGATGAAGCGGAAGAAATCATGGAGGAATACAAGAATTCACGCGCGCTGGACGCTGGCCTGATTTCCGCCGCCCAGGCCGTGGAGCATTATGAGATCACCCGCTATGGCACGCTGCGGCGCTGGGCCCAGGAACTTGGCAATGACCGGGCGCGGGCGTTGCTCGATGAAACGTTGCGTGAGGAAGCGGACACCGACGAACTGTTGAGCCAGATCGCCGAAGCCGGCATCAATAAAGCCGCATCGTCCGCAGCCTGATCGCAATGCGCGGCGCATGTGGCGGCGTCCGGTTGTGTGCAGCTGTGGCAGGCGCGTTAAAATCCTGCTTCCAAAAATGGCGTTCCAGGTGGACGCCATTTTTTATGTGCGCGCCATAGGGTTTCGCCAGCCCTCGTCTTGCATTCCGCGCCGAGCAGGAAGGCGCTGCGGCTCGCCATCTGGCCCACAGGGCCGCAGCCGAACACTGCAATGGTCTCGCCGCGCTGGATGTGGCAGAAATCCGAAGCCAT
Organism: Camelimonas sp. FR25; assembly: GCF_059740505.1. Lineage (NCBI taxonomy): Bacteria > Pseudomonadati > Pseudomonadota > Alphaproteobacteria > Hyphomicrobiales > Chelatococcaceae > Camelimonas > Camelimonas sp. FR25. Next base: position 3,707 of record NZ_JCAWFG010000079.1, read on the forward strand.
GTAGCCGGTGGGCAGAATGTCGGACAGAAACAGCGCCTGATCGTCGCTCATACTGTCGGGGGCCTTCACAGCCCCAAGGTCAGTAAAGGGCACGCGCAGTTATTCGGCCCCGAATTTGTCCAGCGCAAGCCCGGAGCCTTGCGCAACGGAGCCCCATTCGCCGAATTGCCCGATGCCTTCAGACATCTGCAGCAGCACCTGGAGCGCAACCGGTACAGTGTGCCGGCCCCGTTTTGCAGCATGATGAGCAGGCGGTGCTGTGCGCTGTGGAAATGGCGCTGGACGCTGACGCCCCCACCAAGACGCACATCCTCACCTCTTGCACAGGCTGGTTGACGGCAAGTCCCGACGCCGGCAGCCATCACTGCGCCCCCTGACGCATGGAACCACGCGCCGATGTCGATTGCTACGACGCACTGCGCCTTGCCGGACAGCACCTTTCATCTCAATGCACCCCGCAAAACCCATACGGAGGGCGGCATCCGAAAACAATTTGAGACAGTTTTATGGGTTCCCAATATAAGCCTTCAAAGCGGATCCTAACCCCGAGGTGACGACGCCCACGCGTTGCTGTCATACACCGCTCCAGTTAAGGCAAGCGCTGGCGTTCACAGTGCCGCTGACCATGAGCGCCCCGTGTCGGTAGAGGCTCATTCGCGAAAAGTCGGCCGGCGTATCAATGACCAGGACCTTCAATGCCGGATCCGCCCACACGAGGCGTGAACCGGTGGCGGCGAGGCTAGCCAAGGCGGCGTCTGGAGTCAGACCGGGGCGCATCACCATGACGGTGAAACGGGCGTCCTGCGGCGGAAGCAGCGACCAGATGGCGGCGCAGAGCGTGATGATGCTGGCGACGGCGACGTTCCGGCGGTGGTCACCGCCCATCCGGGGCGGCGGGCGGCGTCGAAGCAGAACATAACCCGCCAGTATTGGCGCGACGCCGAATGCGGCCAGCCAGATCAGGTCCCACAGCAGCGGGTTTGGGCTGTCCTGGCGCACCCGATGGATCCCAAGGAGCCAGTGCGACAGCACCGCATCCAGCACATGCCACAGCCCGAAACCAATGAGGGTGGCGCCAAATGTCTGCGCGGTAGAAAGGCGTCGCACGCCATCTGATCGATTTCCATTACGCAACGGCAGCCAAAGTCTCCACAACGCCACGACCGCCAGCACATACATCAGCAGATGAAACACGCCGTCCCACAGGATCTGCGCCCGCAGATCGCCGCGTGTGCTGACGCCGCTGAACAGATGATGCCATTGCAGAATCTGGTGCAGCAATATGCCGTCGAAGAAGCCTCCTAGCGCAACGCCAAGCACAATGGTCCAGCGCATTGTCGCCTGCGCCTTCATCGCCCTTCTCCACTGACTTGAGCAGGGCGGATCAGCGGAGCCATGTCGCGCCGCAGGGCTTCGCCGGCACGCCCGGGGCGCGGGTGAAGGATCAGCCGGGAGCTGCGCTGGTTCAGCGCGTGTATCCACGCCCAGGACAACGCGACGCTGAGCCGGTTCCGCAAGCCGATCAGGAAGTAAATATGGGCGACGCCCCATATCCACCACGCCAGAGCGCCGCGCAGCCGCAGACGGCCCCAGGATATGACCGCCGCACGTTTGCCAATGGTGGCGAGGCTGGTGACCTCGCGATAGCGGTAGGCGCCCGGATGCCTCTCACCGCTGACGTGTGCGCGAATGCACTGCGCAACATGGCGGCCTTGCTGCTTTGCCGCCGGCGCGGCGCCTGGCGCGGGCTTACCGTCTGGGCTCAGCACCAATGCAGTATCGCCGACGACGTAGATGTCATCGTGTCCTGGCGCCGTCAGTTGCGGGGTGACGCGCAGACGACCGCCCCGGTCCGCCGGCGCGTTGAGCCATTCGGCTGCCGGGGAAGCCTGAACGCCGGCGGCCCATATCACCGTGCGCGCTGCGATATGGACGTCGCCGAGACGAACACCGTTAGCGTCACAATGTGTCACCGGCTCGCCCAGTGCGATGGTCACGCCGAGGCGCTCAAGCGCTGCATGGGTATATTCCGACAGCCGCTCGGGAAACGCAGGCAGCAGCCGGGGGCCGGCTTCGACCAGCGTCACGCGCGCTGCGCGGGTATCGATGTGGCGGAAATCGCGCGGCAGCGCACTGCGCGCCAGTTCGGCGATGGCTCCAGCGAGTTCGACGCCCGTCGCGCCCCCGCCGATCACGACAAATGTCAGTAATGCGGATCGGCGCGCCGGGTCGCGCTCACATTCCGCCTGCTCGAAAGCCATAAGGATGCGCCGACGGATTTCCGCAGCATCTCCCAGTGTCTTGAGGCCGGGGGCGAATGGCTCCCAGTCGTCATGGCCAAAATAGGAATGGCGCGCGCCGGTCGCCAGCACGAGCGTATCCCAGCTGAGTGCGGCGCCGCCCGCCAATTGCACGCGCCGCCCCACTGGGTCCACGCCGACGACCGTTGCAAGCACCGTCTCGACCTCCGGCCGCCGACGCATCAGAAACCGCACGGGCCAGCCTATTTCAGAGGTCGGCAGAGATGCCGTCGCCACCTGATAGAGCAGCGGCTGGAAGGTGTGATGGTTGCGTTGGTCGATGAGCGTGACCCGCACCGGCGCTCCTGCCAGAGCGTCAACACAGCTCAGACCAGCAAATCCTGCGCCGACAACCACCACGTGATGGGCCGACTTTGACGCGGCGGACGGCGCGACACGCAAGAGCGAGCGCTTGGCTTCCATGGCAAAGGTCTCCTGTCTGGCATTGGTCAGCGCGTGGAGCGCGCCTGCATCACGCCAGTCGCCCCGGCGGGCGCAAAGTCACACCGCCCAGCGGCCGGGATCTGCGAGATCGATCTGGATCACGGGCCCGTCCGGGCCATGTCCAGCGACCCGCGCATCCAGGCGGAGACCGGCGTCAAGCAGGGCCGCAATGACGCTGCCTGCAGCCGGCGGCAGATAGCCCAGGGGCCCACTGTTGCTTGCAACGAGGACAGTCTGCGGATCGAACCGTCGCTCAGGTCGCCGCTCCAACCGCAGCGTCGCTGCGGTGGCCGGCGTCGGCGTCAAAGGGAAATGGTCGCGGTTAGCGAGATAGGTCAGGTGCAGGGGCCGGTTCACGCCCGAGTTGGCGGCGACGCCGTGTCCGGTCGCCGCTGCTGTGGCTGACAGAAGGGCGCCGCCCAGAAACAGTCGTCGTTGCATGGCGTTCTCCTTGGCTAACCAGGCATGTTGATCCGCGTCGGTTGGCTTGCGCGAACGGCGCAGGGGTCACAGGGCGACGGCGATCGCCCTGTGATTGCAAGGGTGGCACTGAGGCCGGCGGCTCGTCACAGCTGTTCGGCCTGGGCGCCTGCGCCCTTTCTGGCGCGACCCAGATTTGGCTTGGCCCCCAGCGGCTCCATATGGCGCGTGCTGAACGCGCCATTACCGTCAATGGACTCGCCATTGGACCAGCGACCCTGCGCTGGCTCGCTGCCATCCTTCTGGAAACCAAGGAAAGCGTAGCTGAAGTCTGTTTTTTCCTGCTCCTGTGGGAAGCTGTTGGGGATTGGGAACACATCCTTGGCGCCGCCCAATTCTTCCAGCGCCGCCAACCACTGGTTCTGGTGCATGGTGTCACGGGCGATCAGATAGGACAGCATGTCCTTCATGCCTGGATCGCTGGTCATGTTGTACAAGCGGACAGCGAGCACGCGGCCGGTCGATTCCGCTGCGACATTGGCCGTCATGTCAGCCGCGATATTGCCGCTGGCGTAAATGTGAGACATGTCAAAGGGGACGCCGTCTGAATCGACAGGCATCGCCGAGAGCCCGGCAGACAGCAGATTCTTCAGATTCAGTCCCCCGAGGACCGCGCCGCCCACCGGGTCTTTCGCCGCCTCTTCCTGCAGGGACAGCGGCGCGCCTTCCAGATTGAGGGCGACAGCTGTGGCCAGCATTTCAATATGGCCCAGCTCTTCGGCGGCTGTGTTCATCAACAGGTCGCGAAACTTGGGATTGCCGCGGGTGCCGCAGGCCTGAAAAAAATATTGCATGGCGACGCGTATTTCACCCTCAACGCCGCCAATAGCCTGCTGTAGCGCGCGCGCGAATACCGGATCTGGCCGCTCAACGCGGACCGGATACTGCAGTTTCCCATCGGTATAGAACATATGGTTCTCCTTTCTGGCGTCAGCGGTACCCAACACATGGCGGCGATGGCTGTTCCAGAAGTGGGGAACACTGGCGTCTCGCGCCTGACGCTGTGGAACCTGGGCGACAGGCGGCGGTTGACTCTGGGAAGCCGCCTGTCCGGCGGCGCCCCGACGCCTGACACGCGGGCGCCGGGGCCCTGGAGCAAACCCAATGGCGCAGCAGCGGAAAAAGTCCGGAGCGGCGACAGCGCGGGCCAACTGGAAGGGCCAGTTGCGCATCAACGAGCTCACGTGCGCCGTTGCGCTTTACACCGCGGCGTCGACCACGGATCGCATTTCATTTCACACCATCAACCGCAGCACGGGCCACCGCGTGCGCAGGCAGTTTGTCGATAGCGAGACCGGCGACGTTGTTGCGCGCGAGGATCAGGTGAAGGGGTACGAGGTTAGCAAGGACGAACACATCATCCTGCAGCCAGAAGAAATTGCCGCCGCCATCCCCGAGAGCGACAAGACCTTGGTGGTCCACGCCTTTATTCCCCGCGCTGCAGTGGACGAGCTCTATTTCGACAGGCCATATTTTCTGGCGCCAGCTGATCCGTCAGGCGCGGACGCCTTTGTGCTTGTTCGTGATGGCCTCACCGGACGCAAGGCCGCAGCGCTCGCCCACGCGGTGCTGTTCCGGCGTCTGCGCACGGTGCTGATCCGCGCTCATGACAACGGTCTTATCGCCACCACGCTGAACTACGATTACGAAGTGCGATCGGCGCACGAGGCCTTTGACGGCATCACCGAACGCAAAGTCACTGACGAGATGCGGGACCTTGCGGAACACATCATCAAGACCAAGATGGGGACGTTCGATCCAGCGGCGTTCGATGATCGCTATGAACAGGCGCTTGCGGCGCTGGTTGAGGCGAAGATCGCCGGCAAGACATTCAAGCCGCGTCCGGCGCCGAAGTCCGACAAGGTCGTGGACCTGCTCGCCGCCCTGAAGCAGAGCGCCGGGCTGGCGGATGGCGCGTCCGCCAGGGGCAGGACGAAGGCCAGCAAGGCGCCATCCAAATCGTCAGGCAAGTCGCGGGCGAAGGGCGCCAAGACTTCGTCTGGTCGCACAGGCTCTGGCTCCGCCACGGCTGGTAAAGCCTCGCGCCAGCGGAAGGCAGGCTAGCCGTGTCGCTTGAGACCTATCGCAAGAAACGCAATTTCTCCGCAACGCCTGAGCCCGACGGCGCTGCCCGCAAAAAGAAGCGGCCCGCCAACGGCAAATCGCAACCGGCGTTGAGCTTCGTCATCCAGAAACACGACGCCCGTCGGCTGCATTATGACTTTCGTCTGGAGCTCGACGGTGTGCTCAAGAGTTGGGCTGTCACGCGTGGTCCCAGCCTGGTCCCTGGAGAAAAGCGCCTTGCGGTGCATGTTGAAGACCATCCGCTGGATTACGGTGGGTTCGAAGGGGTGATCCCCAAGGGCGAATATGGCGGCGGGCCGGTTATGGTGTGGGACCGCGGCACGTGGTCTCCAGAGGGCGACCCGCACAAGGGATATAAAAAGGGCAAGCTAACGTTCGCCCTCGATGGCGAAAAACTGCATGGTCGATGGCATCTGGCCCGGATGCGCGGCAAACCGGGCGAAAAACGCGAGAACTGGCTGCTGATCAAGGGCGATGACGCCTATGCCCGCACCTCGGATGATCCCGATATTCTGGAAGAGGCCCCCAGTTCGGTCGCTTCAGGCCGGTCGATGGCGGAAATTGCCGCAGGTCGCGCGCCAGCGGCAAAGCGCGGCGACCGTGATGCAATCGTCAGGGCCGACCCGGTTGCGCTCCGCGCCCGGAAGTCGCCCGCGGGCGTAAAGCCAGACGTCGCCGCGCCTGACGCCGGTCGGGCGGCGAGCACGGCGCGTGCCGGTAAAGGGGCGAAGGCTGCTGCAATGCCAGCATTCATCGAGCCGATGTTGGCCAGCCTGGCGGACACAGCCCCCCAGGGCCGACGCTGGCTACACGAGATCAAGTTTGATGGCTACCGCCTGCAGGCGCATGTGGCGCAAGGCCAGGTGAAACTCTTGACGCGCAGCGGCCACGACTGGTCGGAACGGTTTGGAGATGCGCTCATTGAGTCGCTCAGGCAGTTGCCCGTCGACACCGCAGTGATCGATGGCGAACTCGTCAGCGAGACGGCGCAGGGCGGCAGTGATTTCTCCGCATTGCAGGAGGATCTCGCCGCAGGCCGCGTCGACCGCTTTGCATTCTATGTCTTTGACCTGATGCACCTGGACGGCGTCGACTTGCGCAGCGCCCCGCTGACCGAGCGCAAGGCGCTTCTCGAAGGTCTGACGACGGGCTCAGGAGGGCTTGTCCGCTTTAGCGCCCACTTCGATGAGGAGGGCGACATGGTGCTCCGTCATGCCTGTCGCCTCAGCCTGGAGGGCGTTATTTCCAAGGTGCGCGATGCGCCATATCGCTCCGGACGCAGCAAAAGCTGGATTAAGTCCAAATGCACGTCGCGGCAAGAGTTTGTGATCGGTGGCTATACACCCTCAAGTGTGTCGCGCGGGGCCATTGGCTCCCTCGCACTTGGGGTCTACGAGGGCAAATCGCTACGCCATGTCGGGCGCGTTGGCACTGGCTTCAGCAATGCCGTCGCGGCAGATCTGTTCCAAAGGCTTCATGCGCTTGAACGCGAGGCCAGTCCCTTCGCCAACAGGCTCGACGCCGCCCAGGCGCGTCAGTTGCGCTATGTCCAGCCAAAGCTGGTCGCCGAGGTGGCGTTCAGGGGGTGGACTGGCGATGGTCACCTCAGACATGCGTCGTTTCGCGGCCTGCGCGAGGACAAACCAGCTTCAGAGATCGTGCGCGAAGCCCTCGCGGCGCCGTCGCCGCCGCCGTCGCCTGCATCGGCTTCGGTCAGGATGACACACCCTGACCGGGTGTATTGGCCTGACGCTGGGGTAACCAAGGAAGGGCTGGCCGACTATTACAGCAGCGTCTGGCGCTATATGGAGCCTCATGTTGTCGGACGCCCGCTTGCGCTTCTGCGATGCCCAAACGGCATCGATGGTCAGACGTTCTTTCAGAAGCACGCCTGGCGCGGCATGAGCCGGCACATTCTGTCAATTACTGACCCTGCGGATGCCGATGCCAACGCCCTCATCGGCATCACTGACTTTCAAGGCCTGATGGGGCTGGTTCAGGCAGCTGCGCTGGAAATCCATCCGTGGGGCGCAAGCTTCGCGGACTGGGAGCATCCTGATCAGATCGTCATGGATCTCGACCCTGGAGACGGCGTGGCGTGGCGGATGACGATTGACGCGGCCATTGAGATAAAACGCCGACTGGAAGAGGTGGGCCTGACGGCATTCGTCAAGACATCTGGCGGCAAGGGCTTACATGTGGTTGCGCCGCTGCAGCCACGGGCGGACTGGCCGACGGTCAAAACCTTTTGCAAGGAATTGGCGCAGGCCATGGCGGCAGACAGTCCCAAGCGCTATGTGGCCACCGCCACGAAATCGCGGCGGCGCGGCCGCATATTTATCGACTATCTGCGCAACCAGAGAGGCGCCACGGCCATCGCCCCCTATGCGACGCGGGCGCGCCCCGGAGCGGCGGTCGCCACGCCCCTGAGCTGGGCCGAGCTGTCGACTGACATCGGCCCCGACTATTTCACGGTCGCCAATATGCCCGCCCGCCTTGCCGCCCTTCCCACCGACCCCTGGGAGGGGTTTCGCGACGCCGCCGCTCCGCTCGAGCCAGCACGGCGCAGGTAGTTGGGTTTTGAGGAAATACGGGATCGGGAGACGTTGGCCGGTTCCTGTTCAGCGTTTCTTGCGTGCATTCTCCGACGCCAGGCTTTTGCGCAAGGCGTCGACGATATTGACCACATTTGACGTGGGGGCTTCGTCATTGCTGTCTGGCCGCTTCGCCGGCCGACGACGTTTTTTCTTCTTGGCGTCGATGATATCGACGAGCCCGTCCTGCACCGGATCCTGAACAAGGTCCGGCGACCATTCCAGGGTGCGTTGATCGATCAGCCGACCGATCATCCGCACGAGGTTGGCATCCGGTTTCTGGCCGCGCAGAGCGTCCTTGTCGGCTGGATTGTCGCGCACCTCGTCCCCAAAGCGCAGTGTCCAGAGAATGATGCCTTTGTCGCGGGGGGCCAGCATGACCGCGCGCTCGCGCCGGTAGAGCACAAGCCGCGCCACGCCAACGGTGTGGGTTGAAACCATGGCTTCGCGGATGACTGAATATGCCTCCTCGCCCACCTTGTCCGCCGGGGTGAGAAAGTGCGGTCTGTCGTACCAGAGCCAGTCGATGGATTTCGCGGGTACGAACATGTCGATATCGATGGTGCGGGTGCTTTCTAGCGCGACCGCGTCTAGTTCATCGTCTTCCAGGACGACGTAAGCGTCATCACCATGCGGATAGCCTCGCGCCTGGTCATCCTCGTCGACCACCTCGCCACTTTCCGCATCGACATATTGGCTGACCACACGGTTGCCGGTCTGCTCGTTGAGTGTGTGAAAGCGAACTTTGTCCTGGTCAGACAGAGCTGGCGTCATCGTGACGGGGCACGTGACCAGCGACAGTTTCAGATAGCCCTTCCAGAACGGCCTGGGCGCCATCACACGTCCCTTTTCAGCGGCAAATGTCGCGACGTTGCGAATTTCTCTGCGAAGTTGAGGTCGTCCTGGGTGATGACAGGGACGGGATCGGACAGCAGCGCAAGCAGCGTGTCACGCGAGATGCTTTCGTCCTCGATCGCCGCAATCAACGCGCCGCGTGTTTCGCGCTCCGCCCGCACCAACGCCGCCAAGGCCAGGATCAATCGGTCTTTGCTATCCATTGGCCGCCACCCGCTTCATCTCGTGCACGTGCGCGACGTGCCCGACCTTTCCTGGTCAACGTGCGGCCGCGGGGCTGGTTCCGCTTACGAGGTCAGCATGCAACTGCTTGACTGTACGCTTCTGCTTGCGTGAACGGCCGGCCTCGACTTTCAGCCAGGCTGAGAGCATTTCAGCAAATTCATCCAGCTTGCTGCGCCGTTCGGGAATGCTAAATGTGGGGTTGGCCTCGGGCAGAAACGGCGAAATGAGCCCCCATTCCCTGTCAGTCAGATCGCTTGGATAGCGTTGCCCTCGCCGGGCATAATCGCGTCGGGCGGTTTCGGTCCAGGACATTGTGCCTCCATCAAGTCTCTCAACCTGACGGAATCACAAACTGCTGAAACCGCTCAACTCTTTTCGGGTCAGGCTCTCAGGAATCCGCCCTTCGCGGATGTCTTTCTTCTCGCTATCGGTATTGCGCTGGCGCGGAGCCGGGATGACGCTGGCGTCGATGATCCGCCAGCCCATAGCGATAAAGCCACGTTCGGTCAGGGCGGCGTCGAAGCGGGCGAACAGGCTGTCGATGGCATCCGCCTTCACCAGGCGATCTCTGAAGAGCCAGACGGTCCTAGCATCGGGCACGGTTCCTTCAAGGCCAAGCCCCAGGAAACGCTGGAAGGACAGACGGTCGCGGATCTGGAACCCCGTGGCCTCGTCCGACAGCGAGTAAAGAGCCTGCAGCACAAGGATCTTGAACATCATGACCGGGTCGTACGGCGGTCGCCCGCCCTTGCCCCGCGTCGCGCGGTGCAGGGCCCCGACCAGCGGCGTCCGGAACGTCTCGAAATCCACCACTGACACCAGCCGCTCAAGGGGATCACCTGCTGCGCTCAGCGCTGCATAGCGATCCGCAAGATCAAAGAAACCGGGCTGACTGGCCATCGACGCCTCCGAAATCTGACCGCATCAGTTTCGCCGCAACAGCGCAAAACAGCCAGGTTTTTCGAGGTGTCCATCTGGATAAAAACGTTATGATTCCGCATCCTAGATGGACACCTCGAATAACGAACATTTCCGCTGCTGCTAAGGCACAGAAAGCGTCTGGACCGTCCCGATTGGTCGCCTATTTGGGCCTGATTGTCGGCTCTTGGCTGTCCGATGTGGCCCGTTGCGCTTATGCAGGCGCACTTCTCCCCTCGAGCCAGGCCAGCCGGGTGAAGTTGTAGGCCAGATTGGCCATGCCGATCTTCAGCCGCGCCCGCGCAAGGCCAACAGTCCGGATCACCAGACCCATACGATGCTTGAGAGCCGCAAAGACGTGTTCAACCGGCGCACGTATCACCGAGCGCCGCGCATTGGCCCGAGCAATATGCGCGGGCATTGCACGGCCTTTCGGCTTCTTGCGGTGGTCTGGCTACGGAACAGGCCATCCGCCAGAAACGCTTCGTTCTTCTTCGAGCGGTAGGCGGTGTCCGCCCAGACGCCAGAACCCGTATTGGCCTTGCTGACGAAGGCGGGCAGGCGCGCGCCGTCATGGGCATTGGCCGCGCTGGCGTCCCATGTCCTGATGAACCGATGCCCCCGGTCGATGCCAACGTGGTTCTTGTAGCCGAACATGGGGACGGCAAGATCGACCGGCCTGAAGGCCGCCGGGTCGGCATCATCCTTCACCTTCGCCTTGCTGTACTTGATGCTCCAGCGCGCATCCCGGTCCTTCTGGCGCAGCTTCGCCGGGTTGTCCTTCCAGTCCTCCGGGATACGTCCCTCTCGGAGATCCCTCTTCTCGCCATCGCTATTGCGCTGGCGCGGAGCCGGATCCACCGTGGCGTCGATGATCTGCCCGCCCATGGCGACATAACCCCGCTCGCTCAGGGCGGCGTCAAAGCGGGTGAACAGGCTGTCGATGGCGCCCGCCTTCACCAGGCGATCCCTGAAGAGCTAGACGGTTGTGGCGTCGGGCACGGTTCCTTCAAGGCCAAGCCCCAGAAACCGCTGGAAGGACAGGCGGTCACGGATCTGGAATTGCGTGGCCTCGTCTGACAGCGAATAGAGCGCCTGCAGGACAAGGATCTTGAACATCATGACCGATCGAACGAGGTCGCCCGCCCTTGCCCCGCGTCGCGCGGTGAAGTGCCCCGACCAGCGGCGTCCGGAACGTCTCGAAGTCGACAACTGCCGCCAGCCGCTCAAGGGGATCACCTGCTGCGCTCAGCGCCGCATAGCGATCCGCAAGATCAAAGAAACCAGGCTGACTGGCCATCGACGCCTCCAAAACTTGACCCCATCAGTTTCGCGTCATCAGCGCAAAACAGCCAAGTTTTTCGAGGTGTCCAGTTGGCGCTGGCGGCCATGACGATCGGGGGGAGTGCGATGCTCATGCCGCGCTGCTATTGTTCAGTCTCCAGATTGCCGTAAGTCACTGCGGTTGCCATCCGTTTTGTTCGTTTTTAGGGTGATTGACGAGGGCGCGGGATCCACCCACTGCTTGCCATGGCGGTGGCGATCCACGGGGCGATCACGGCCGGCTCGGCGATGCAGTACCACACCATATCGTCGCCATCCTCCCGGACCCACGCCACCACGCGCGCAGCCTCGCGGTAGGAGTAGGTGATCGTCTCGCCACTAGGCGCTGACCAGACTGTGTCAGCGAGCGCGGACCAGAGGTCGGCAGCTAGGGCTCCATCTGCTCGCACGCCCTCGCCGACCGCGTGGTCGAGCGCCGCCTCAAACGCCTTGTGGGCCCAGTTGAGCCGCCGGCTCGGTACCCCTGCTAAATCATTTTTGTCGAAGATAGGGACGGTCGCCTCCGTTTGTGTCGCACTCTTTTATCATCCCTGGGAGTCTGATTCAAAATTATCCTGTGCGGTTTCATGACCTTGCGATGCGTCTTGTGAAGTGCTGGATCGAGGCGATAAACAGCCATGCTGTCGCTGATGCGATGGTTTGCTCGTCTTTGGCGAGCCGGCGGTTTCGGTTGAGCCATGCGAAGGTTCTTTCGACGACCCAACCCCTTGGCAGAACTTCGAAGCCCTTGGGAGCATCGGA
>NZ_JCAWFG010000080.1:0-693 GCF_059740505.1 Camelimonas sp. FR25
GCCTGCCCATGGACCAGTTGCTGCTGGCCCTGGAAGAGGTCGAGCAGGTTGAGGCAGAAGGCCTCGCTGCCCAGGAAGCCGCCGATCCTGCAAAGCTTGAGGCCCGCGTCAGAAAGCGCCGCGCCAACCGCGGCTCACTGCCCGCACACTTGCCGCGCATCGAGCAGGTCATCGATATCCCCGACAGGACCTGCCCGTGCTGCAAGGGGATGCTGCACGTCATGGGCGAGGACCGCTCCGAACGCCTCGACATCGTCCCGGCCCAGTTCCGGGTGATCGTCACGCGCCGCCCGAAGTACGCCTGCCGGAGTTGCGAGGAAATTGTGCTGCAGGCGCCGGCTGCGGCGCGTCTTGTCGAAGGCGGCATCCCGACCGAAGCGACAGTCGCCCACGTGCTGGTCAGCAAATACGCCGATCACCTTCCGCTTTACCGCCAGTCCCAGATCTATGCCCGTCAGGGCGTGAACCTCGACCGCTCGACGCTCGCTGACTGGGTCGGCAAGGCGGCCTTCCTGCTGCGACCGGTCCACGAGCGCCTGTTCGAACAGCTGAAGACCTCATCGAAGCTCTTCGCCGACGAGACGACCGCGCCAGTGCTCGATCCCGGGCGCGGCCGCACAAGGACGGGTCAGCTGTTCGCCTATGCCCGTGACGATCGCCCCTGGGGCGGGATCGATCCACCCGGCGTCGCAT
>NZ_JCAWFG010000081.1:0-7143 GCF_059740505.1 Camelimonas sp. FR25
GCGCCCCGGTCCAGAGACCGGGCGCGATAGCGCCGCGGGCCGCAACCTCTACGCGTAATAAAGGCCGTCAATCTCCGCTGCGCTGACGTCACGTGACGGTGCATCGAGCACCAGGCGGCCGCTCCGCATTGCCAGGATGCGATCCGCATAGGTCCTCGCAAGATCAGTCTGATGCAGGCTGCACAGGACCGCGATGCCATTCTCACGCGCGATGTTACGCAGAACCTCCAGGACATTGGCTGCGGACGCAGGGTCGAGGCTGGCGACGGGCTCATCCGCGAGGACGATGCTGCTTTGCTGCGCAAGCACCCGCGCAATTGCGACGCGTTGCTGCTGGCCGCCGGACAGCGAGTCAGCGCGCTGGTAAGCTTTCTCGAGCAACCCCACGCGATCCAGCGCCCCAAGGGCCAGTTGCTTGTCCTGCATGGAGAACTGCCGCAGCAGCACCCGCCATGTCGGCGCGTGACCCAACCTGCCGCCCAGCGTGTTGTCCAGCGCGCTGAGCCTCGGGATCAGGTTGAACTGCTGGAAAATGAGACCCAGCGCCCGCCGGTGTTCGCGCAGGGCGCGACGGTCCATGTCTCCCACAATCCCGCCTTCGACCAGGACCTTACCTGCGTCCACGTCGGTCAGACGCGATATGCAACGGAAGATGGTGGATTTTCCGGCGCCGCTGGGTCCGAGCAACGCCACCAGTTCCCCCTTGCCAATGGAAAAGCTGACGTCCTGCAGCGCGATGGCCGCGCCATAACGCTTGCTGACATTCCTGAGCGTCAGCGCCGCTCCTGTGTGGGATGTCATGCGAGCCTCCGGCGCAACAGGCCGCTGATCTGATCAATGATCGACACCATGATGAGCATGATGACCGTGACCGTGAGCAGTTTCGGGAAGTCGAGCAGGTCGATGGCGGCCTTGATCTCGATGCCGATGCCGCCCGCGCCGACAATGCCGAGAATGGTGGACGTGCGCACATTCGCCTCCCACACATACAGGGACACGGACGCTAGGTTGGGCATCACCGACGGCAGCAGCGCGAATGAAACGATCTTGCTGCGGCTGGCGCCGGTCATTGCGGCGGCTTCAAGCGGCGCCGCAGGCGCGGTCTCAATCGCTTCGCTATTCAGCTTGGCGATGACCCCGAGTGAATGGACGATCATTCCGAGCACGCCCGCAAACGGACCGAGGCCAACAGCCGCAACAAACAGCAGGGCGAACACAATGGTGTCGACGCCGCGGAAGCAATTGATCACCACGCGGACAGGGCCGGACAGCCAGCGCGATGGCGTCATGTTGCGCGAAATGAAGATCGACAGCGGAAACGCCAGGATGGTGGCGGCGACCGTGGCGACCGTGGCGATGGCGACCGTCTCGGCGGCCCGATACCAATAGACATCTAGGTCATTCAGATAAGGGGGCCAGGACTTCGCGGCCCAGTTCGCAAGCCGCGGCAGACCGGCGACAAGCGCAACGGGATCGACTTCGGCCAGCTTCACGCATTGCCAGAACAGCGCGACGACGACGAGCCCCAGAGCGCAGCGCAGCAGGACTGGCGCCGACAGGGCCGAGACCCGCGATTCAACATAGCGCCCAGCCGCGTCTCGCGTCGGCGGGCTCCGTTCAAATTTCCACATGATGTCCCCGCATCGGGCGCCGACAGGCTGAAAGCCTGTTGACCGCACCGACCTGGTGCGCGCGACGCCGTTTCGGCACGCGCACCGTCATTCTGTGCCTCAAGGACGGAGCGGCGACGGCCGCATGACAGCCAAGCCCTGCAGACGCCGCCACTTCACCGTGCGTCTCAGCCCTTGAGCACGCCCAGATCGCGCCCCATCTGTTCCAGCACCGCATAGGGCTCGTGTGTGGTGGAGGCGAAGCCGCTATAAGGGTAGGGCAGCGTCTTGAGCTCTTCAGGCGTCAGCGCATTGAAGGCCGCCTGCAGCGCAGCCGCGGTCTCATCGTCCATGCTCTTGCGCACCACGATGGGCTCGTTGGGCAACGGCGCCGACTGCCACACCACCTTGTTCGCGTCGGCCTTCATCAGACCATTCTTGATCATCGTGTTACGATGGGTGTCCCAGCCGGTCGCCAGATCGACCTGGCCGTTGATGGTGGCCATCTGCGCCGCCGCTGCAGAAGCGCCCTCAGCATAGCGACCGAAATAGGTTTTCGGGTCGATGCCGGCCGAACGGAAGTAATGGGTCGGCACCATCCAGCCCGTGGTCGAGCCGGTATCGAGCATCTGCATCGACATGCCCTTCGCATCCTCGGGGAACTTCTCAAGTTTCAGGTCAGGCCGGGCGACGATGAGGCCATGGTAGGTCGGCTTGCCGTCGATCAGCAGCACGTTGATGACGCGCGTGCCGGAGCTGTTGCGGGCCAGCACGTAGCCCCACGGCCCCAACTGGGCCAGATCAGCCTGCTCGCTGCCAATGGCGACAGATACGCCGGCCCAGTCGTTGGCGACGGTAAGGTGGAGGTTGGCGCCGATACGGTCGCAAACAGAGCGATACAGCGGCTCCCAGACCTTCCTGGTTTCCGTCTGGGTCGGCTGTGAGGGTGCCAGCGCGACCTTGATCGTCTTGCGGCCCGTGGCGTGCACGATGGCGGGGGCGGCGACAATGCCGGCGGCGGCGCCCAGCAGCAGGGTGCGACGGTTCAACATGGAAAGCTCTCCCAGAGCATGGCCGGCCCCGACGTCTGTCGGGCGCAGGGCGCAATTGTCTTGCTGAAGGTTGGGTCTCGCTGAATGTCTTGACGCGGAACGGGCAGGCGCCGCTCCGGCGGCGACGCCCCCTCGCCGTCTCGGACAGACAGTGAGCTGGCGGCGCCGACAGGGGATTTAGCCGCGCTCAATGACGGACAGATGACGCTGAATAAAATTCAAAACAGCATTGGTTTGCGGTTTCGTCCGGTCTAGAGCGCTGGGTGCCCGGGGAGTTTTCGTTCCTGCCGGCAAGGTGAACCACGCGCCGCACAGCGCCATCAAGGAGACCAGACTGCATGGCGCGATCCACCCCAGTCCAGCCGTCAACACCAGATCTGATCGCCGCCACGGCCGCCCGTGCGCAGGCTCTCTTTCGGGAAGCGCGGGTCATCATCCTCGACCTTGACGGCACGCTGATGAGCGGCGGACAGGCCCTGCCCTACGCCAGGGAGACGCTTCAGCAAGCGGGCGACCGCGCTCATCTGCTGAGCAACAACTCATCGGATGACTCAGCGACCCTCGCCGCCGCCATGGGGCAGGCGGGGCTCGACTTTCCCTGCGACCGCATCTGGCTGGCTGGCGTTTCGGCGGTCAGTGAAGTCGCGCGGCGCTGGCCTGGCGCGCGCGTCATGGCGATCGCCAGCATGGCGATCCAGCAGGCGGCCCTACGCGCGGGGCTGACATGTGTGCAGGAAGATGCGGATGTGGTGCTGCTGTGTCGCGCAACGCATTTCAACTACGAAACGCTGACCCGAGCGGCGAACGCCGTGCGTCGGGGCGCTGCGTTTGTTGTCGCCAACCCGGACCTCACCCATCCTGCGCCCCATGGCGACATCACGCCGGAAACCGGCGCCCTTGCAGCGGCTGTCGCGGCCGCGGCGGGCCGCACGCCTGACCTGACGCTGGGCAAACCCGATCCGCACGGGCTGAACCGCCTGCTGCGAACGCTTGGCGCTGAGCCGCATGAAGCCGTGATGATTGGCGACAATCCGCTGACCGACGGACTTGTCGCCGTGAACGCAGGCGTGCCCGGCATCATCCTTTCCGACAGCCTTACGCTCCGTGACCTGCTGGCGCCAGTCGCGTCGGACCGGCCATGATCAGGGGGTGGACGGCGGCAGGCGCTTGGTGGCGATGACATCGTAGGATTGCTGGATGGAATCCAGGGATGACTGCCAGCGCAGCAGCGCCAGCCTGGCGTAAAGCACGTCGAGAACAAACAATTCAGCAATCCGGCTGGACAGCGCCTCCATCCGATACCGCGTTTCCTGCGCTGCGGTGTACAGCGCCACGGCGCAGTACTGCTGCAGGGGGGAGCGGCCAAAATTGGTGATGCAGATCGTGCGGGCGCCTGCCTGCTGGGCCAGACGCGCGGCCTGCAGACTCTCCTGGGTGCGGCCCGAGTGCGAGATGATGACCACGGCGACATCTGGCGACGTGAAGCTGGCGCTGACCGCCATAACGTGAGAATCCGTGACCGCCTTGGTGTCCAGCCCAAGGCGCAGGAACCGGTAAGCCGCGTCCTCCGCGATTGGGGCCGACGTGCCGACGCCATAGAACTCGACCCGCCGCGCGCCATCCAGCAACTGCGCCGCCGCGTCCAGCGCGTCAACGGACAGCACCTTCGCCGTATCCTCAATGGCGACCGCATGGCTGGCCGTGAACTTTGCGATCACATCGGCTGTCGAGTCGCCAGGGGTGATAGCCTCGTGCAGCAGCGCCCGCGACGTGGCGATCTCCTTGACGATGGCGATCTTGATCTCAGTGAAGCCGCGCCCGCCGATCTGCTGGCACAAGCCGACCACCGAGCCCTCACTGGCGGCGGTGGCGTGGGCCAGCTCGCTCACCGACATGTTCGCCACGAGTTCGGGGTTCTCCACGATGTACGCGGCGATGCGCCGCGCGGTGGGCGGTAGATCCTGCAAGCGCGCCTTGAGCTGGGCGAGTGGGTTTTCGGGAGATGACATCAGGCACTCAGCGTGAGGGAGGCGACGATACGGACACGGACAGCGCAACGGGCGTTGCGCGAGGGGCTGCTCATGCGCCTGTCGCAAACACGACAAGGAGCGTCGCTATAAGGCGGGCTCCACGGCGCTGCGCCGAAGCGGCGCGGGACAGGCGAGCTTCATGAACATTCTCCATCTTACCGACTTTCATGTGACGCGACCAGGACAGCACGACCAGAGCGACGCGTCACATGGTGTATGGCGACAGGCGCTCGCGCAGGTGGCGGGGCCATGGCCCGCAGGCGCCGCGCCAGACTTGTTGGTGATCACGGGCGACATAGCAGACGCAGGCGATCCGGCGGCCTATCAACTGGTGGCCGAAGAACTGGAGAGGCTTGGTTTGCCCTATGTCGTGGTCCCCGGGAACCACGACAGGCGTGCGCCATTTCGGGCGGCTTTTCGCGAGGCGGCTGAATCGGTTGGCGCCCATGTCGCCTGCGCGGCCACGTTTAATGGCCCCTGCGGGCCGTTGCGCATACTGGCGCTCGACACGCTTGTGGAGGGCGCATCCCATGGCGCGCTGTGCGACGATCAATTGGCGTGGCTGGAGCGTGAACTGCAGATTGGCGGTGACGCCCCTGCCCTGCTGCTGCTGCATCACCCGCCGTTCATGACGGGCGCGCCAGCCCTCGACGCGATACGTCTGCGCGATGGCGCGGCCATGCTGGAGCAGCTGATCCGCACGAACGGCAACGTGGTCGGCGTGCTTTGCGGACACGTTCATCGCATCATTCATCGCACGTACGCTGGCGTAGCCTGCATGACTGCTCCATCGCCCGCATGGAACTTTGAGCTGGATTTCGCCGCGCCGCGCCGGCTGCGGGCCATCCCGCCGTCGCGCGTGCTGTTGATGCACCGGTTTGACGGCAAGTCGCTCGCCAGCTTCACACTCGAGCACGCCGCACTGACGTGACCCAACGCCAGATTTACCCACCCGCGCGCGCGCGAGCGAGCGAGCATGGGATTGCCGCGCAAGCCTGCGAATGCAAACTGATGCGGCTGCAACGGGGGTGCATGCAGGCGACGAGGGCTTCAAGTCCGCGAGAGCAAGCGACGAAACGTGGCTCCAGCGTTGGTCAGGGCTACACAGGGTCACGCGCATGGCCTGCCGCCCATCATGGACTGCGCCACTTTTCACGCTGGCGAGGTCCTACGTGTCCCACGCACCGCCTTCGGTGCGCCGCATCAGGCCCGGCCAACCATTCGTTCACCGACCGTTCGACATCGTAGTGACGCGTGGACGTTCGAACACACGTCCAGGTTTGATCAGACCAAGCCACATCGCTTGGTGGGACCTGTGATCATCAGGAAGCAAGGCGAGTGACCGCAGCTAAACCTGCGCAAACACGCGCCGTCATTGCATCGCCCCCGTTGCTCAGCGTCATCACTCCGCAACCATACGCTGGAAAGACCTGGGACGGTGATCCATGGATCAGCGCATGACGCCCGTACGGTCGCATCCAGAAAGATAAAATAACGTCATCATCTAACGATGGGCGTGTAGGCTCTGCCGGATCCGGGGACGGATGATCTTCCGCATCCGCAACAACGCCTTCCCGGAGCCAGATGGCCGCGACATCGTCTTCGCTCATGCTGTCCAACGCGGGTTCCACTGAGGGGCCGCCGGCCGGCTGCCAGGCTGTCTTGACCGTCTGCTTTGCGGAGGGAATGACGTTCATGCTGTTCGATATGGCAGCAAGGATCTGCGGAAAGAACTCACGGCGGATGAATACAGAAACGCCATCGGTAGTCCTCGCCACCGGCAGAATTTCAACGCGGAAGCCATGCTCACTTTCCTCGGTAACACGAAGGCTTTCGTATTGAATTTTAAGCATGTCGCCCCACTGTTCCGCGTCTGCGCTGTCACCTGCCAATACTACGACGCGACCAAAGAAAAAGCCGCCTTTTTGGCGGCCAGTCGTATCAATCCGAGGTCCGATGGGAGTGGGGGGTCAGCCCGCGCTGAGACGAGCAAAGACGATCAAGGCGGCGGCCATCATCGCCCAGCCAATCGGCGTCGCCAGAACGATGGAAACGACGGATTTGGCGGTCTCAACAGCGGTCATTTGCTTCACCCCCGGAGCAACATCGCTCCATGGGTAGAAGCTAGCGCCGGGCCACCCCTCGCGTACGTGCGCGCGTGCACATGCGGGAGGCGTCCCACTGGCCGATTATGGGGAGGGGCGCCTGTTCTATCGGCCCATCACCTCAACCGACTTCACCGGATACCCCTACAACCGCCAGCGGAGGCCTACAGCGGCATCGTTGAAAATCCTGCCATCGAAAAACCATGGTCCTGAGCGGCCTACAATCGTTCAGCGCCGCGCTCCAGTTTCACAGGGCGTCTCGTTAGCGTGGAATTTCCACGGCCTGACGATGATGCGTTCATGCGAGGGGCAGGAGTTGTGGCGCCCAAAGCTGGGCTGGATCGGG
>NZ_JCAWFG010000082.1:0-73839 GCF_059740505.1 Camelimonas sp. FR25
GCGGCTGTCTGGTCAAAAATTCAGGACCACCTCTCAGTATGCACGCTGTGCGGAAGCACGCGGACGCTGAAGCGCGGCGAACAGGGGTTCATGCCAGAGCCCTGTGACCCTGTCTCATCGGGTTCTGGTCTAGGCCGGGCGGCGCCTGGGCTTTGCAGGTCGCGGGTGCGCCAGCATCTGCATGGCCTGCCAAAAGGTGCGCCACTGGCGCTATCGCCCTCATGGGCCGCGCGGCTTTGCGACCGGGCGTTGCGACACGCTTGTGCAACTCCCCTACGGGAAGTTTCGAAGTGTGGCGTTTGACTGTCGCGCATCTCTGCGCCGGTCAGGTGGGGCGGGCAGGGTTCAGACGTCAGGCGCCGGCGAGGCGCGGGGCGACGCCAAGGTGCATGACGCCAAGGTGGATGACGCCAAGGTCATTGTTGTCTGCGGCGCTATAAATTGCGCGGCGTCGCACAAGTGCAATCCGCATCTTCAAGATCCGGCGCCACAGCTTTGGCCCCGGAGCGAGCGGGGTCTGGCGCTTCGGGGGGATTGGCGCCACCTGGCCGGTTTCGCCATGGCGCGCGTAGCTTCCGCTACGTCGCGGATTACTGGTGTAAGTCGCAATCATTAATCAAAGTAGTAATTTGCATTATTTGCCGATTGATCCAAAAATTGCTTGAATTGACGTTGAATATTTGACACGTGGCGTAGATCGAATTCATGAGAGCTGGGTGGGGAAGTGGTGGTGAGCGGTGGTTTTATTATTTTCCAACGATTCTGCGACCGGAATTGCTCCAGCTGAGCGGTTGCGGGCCTGCGGCGAGGTGCTGGTGAATCTTGCGGCGAGCCGCGCCGGCCTGTTGATGCTTGTGGATGTCTCTGGTGAGATACGCGGTCGCCTGCTGGTCGGCACAGCATCTGGCGATGACAGTCATTGTAGCTCGGCAGAGCTCAGTCTGCTGGCGCGGCAGGCGCCGCCGGGTGAGTGTGACTTCGTCGGCCTGCCGCCCTGCCATACCCTGGTGCAGCGCCTGCTCGGGGAGCCTCCAGCCGGGTTTGGCCATGCGGTGATCGGCCGGATTGCCTGCGACAATGGGCTTGCGCTGATTGTCGTGGCCGGCTGGCGCGCCAGTCCGCCCGATGCGCTGGAGTGCGCCATCCTCAAGCGCGGCGGGGTGATCTGCCGCGACGCCATGCGCGAGGTGCTGGCCAGTAGCGGCGGCGGCCTTGCGGAGGGCGGTCGGGGAGCTGGCTATTTCGATTTCCTCAACGCCGTGGCCTCACCGGTTTTCCGGGTTGACGAACGTATGACCATCATCACCCGCAATGAGGCAGGGCGTCGCGAGTTGCAGCATGGCGCGGTGTTGCAGGAACTGGCAGGAAGGCTGACCCATGCCTCGTGCCATGGCATGGAGGAATTGCGCACGGCGGTGCGGCGTTCCTTGCGCGATGTGGCGGGGGAGGGGCGGCGATCTTCGATCGTGCCATTGACCAGCGAGTCCGGTCTGCCGCGTTTCGCGATTGTCGCGCCCTCGCCATTGCATGGCAACGATCCCACCTGCCTGGTGGTGTTGCCGGTGGTGGATTCCGACGAGGGCGCGCGGCGGCTCGCGGCGCTGTATCATCTGACGCCGGCTGAGGAGAAGGTGGTGCGGCTTATTCTGACCGGCGCGTCGCCGGTGGCCATAGGCGCCGAGCTGACACTGACGGAGGCGACGGTGCGCACTTATCTCAAGCGCATTATGCTCAAGCTGGGCATTAACCGCCGTTCTGAGTTCTTCCTGCTCTACATCCTTACCATGTCGCCGTTCCGCTTCGGCGGCGACAGCTGCCATCCGGTGACGCAAAACCGGGGACGGCGCGCCGACAGCGGCGAGCGCCGCTAGGGCCATGACCATCGGTGGCGACGCGGGCGCACCAGGCGCGCGTCGCCGCTGGCCAACAAGGCGCGGGTGGACTGACTGCTGAGTGGATGTGGGCAAAAAAACAAGGCCGCACGCTGGCGGCCTTCCTGGTCACATCGCCCTCGCCATGGAGGGGGTGGTACAGCTACCCCGGCTCGAACGGGGGACCTCTAGATCCACAATCTAGCGCTCTAACCAACTGAGCTATAGCTGCATTGACGAGCGGAACCTATGGCGGGCGCTGCGAATTGGCAAGCCCTTTGCGCCGCCGCAGCGGCAGTTATTCAGCGCGATCTCTTGCGACATGCAGTCCCATAGGCTTAGCCTGGGGACAACTGGCGGCTGGCCTGTCGGTTGGCTGGCAGGCGATGGCGCAGGACGATTGACCTGACGCTTGCCCTGACCATTGCCCCGACACGCGGCGACCGGGCCCTGCGCGCTGAGGCTGGGTGACCGCGCCGCACTGAGCTGCGGTTTTGCCCCTCATTAACCGTGCCGCACTGCTTCGGCAGGCCAGGTCTCGGGTCGGGCGACATTGTCTGCTAGACTTGTTGCGCGTAACCACCGCCGTAGCAATGACCGCATGAGCGGGCAGAAATGGGTATGAGCGCAACGAGCGACGCCACATCCGGATCGGGCGACACGGCGGCCTTCGGGCCGGACGCATTCGCGTGCCTGATCGGCGCCGATGGCGCGCTGCTGCGGGCGTCTCCACAGGGGCGGGCGCTGCACGCGCGGCTCGATCGCCCATCGCGGGCGCGCATCCAGGCGTTGGCCGCGCAGGCGGCCACCGATATGCCGCCGCGAGCCGTCGCCTTACGGGCCGGAGGCGTGAATTTCGCGGCGCTGGCCCAGGCGCACCCGCTGGCGGATGGCGCAAAGGCGCTCCTGCTCGAGATTGATGGTCAGGCGCCGCGCGGGTGGAGCCAGATGGCGGCGGCGCTTCCCGCGACGCCAGCCAGTGGCGCGACTGGCGCGGCCACGACGAGGCCCCCGTCTGCGCTTGAGAACATGCAAGCGGCGGCCAACGGGCGGCCCAGCCTCCGGTTTGTCTGGAAAACGCATCCAGATGGCGTCATCGCCGCGCTGTCGGCGGCGTTCCTGCGCGCGGCGCCAGAGGCCGCCGGCTTCATTGGCAAGAGCTGGGCCGAGCTCGGCGCGTGGCTCGACAAGGCCGCCGGGATTGACGCCCAGGCGCGCTCCGGGCGGGCATGGTCGGGCGTGGTGGCGACGCTGCGCCTTGACGATGGCCGGCTTATCGCCCCGCTGGAACTGGGTGGGGCCCCGATGCGGGATGCCTCAGGCGCCGACGCCGGGCAGCGGGGCTATGGTTTCCTGCGGGTGAGCGCCGCACTCGAAGCTGCGCGTCCGGCCCGCGCCAGCGCGCTGGATATGCCGGTGGGCGACGCCGTCTATCTTGCTGCAGATGACGATGACGTTCTCCCCGGAGAGGCCAATGACGCGGCCCCGACCGCCGGCTTCGGCCACGCCGCCGTCGCCATTGACGCCGCCAGCCTCGGCGAGGGAGCGACGGATAGGCCCGCCCCACACGGGGAAACTGCAGCCGCCCAGCCCGGCGCAGCGCCGATTGACGCCAGACCACAGACGACGACCAGCCGGCGTGCTCCGGTTGAGACGGCTGTGGCGCCTGAAGCTGCTGGCGCGACTGCCGCTGGTCGTGACGGGGCGTCCGGTCTCAGCGTTGGCGAGCGTCAGACCCTCAGGGATATTGCCCGTGCGCTGGGCGCGCGCCCGGTCGCGGAGCGCAAGTCTGAACTTGCGCCCCCTGCGCCCCTCCAGCAGCAGGCCAGCGTAGCGTCAATCGCAGCCGTAGGGACCCCGCCCGCCCGGCGCAGTCTGCGCGATGTAGTGCAGGAGGTCACGGCGCGCCCGGCCGCCGTCGCCGGTGTGAGCGCTGGTGAGCGCGGTGATGTGACCGTCGATGACGCCGTTCCCGCTCCACAGACGGGTGAAGGCGGCCAGCCATTGTTGCCGGGGTTCGGGCCTCCGGCGGGTCAAAACGGCGAGGCGGCGGCCAGGGACGCGGCGACGCTCTCGGCGCAAGTGTGGTCGCTAACCTCGTCGCAAGTGTCGTCGCAAGTGTCGTCACAAGCGTCGTCACAAGTTTCGCCGCAAGGCCTGCCCGACGAACCGCCGCCAGTCGCCAAGCCAGGATCGGCGCAAACGAAGTCTGCCGCCACGGCGTCAGAATCCTTGCTTCCGCCAGAGATCCGTTCAGCCGATGACCGTAATAGCGGTCCGACTTCGGCGTTGGCTGCGGATGAGACAGACGCGACAGCAGGCCTTGATCGGGCGCAACAGGCCGCAGCAGGGCTATCTGCTGACGCCGATGCGCATAACGCAGCGCATCACCCGCATGAGGCCGGTGACCAGGGTGCGGCTGACGCCCATGACGCTGGAGCCTCTGGGCGCGCAGGCGCGGTCGCCCAGGCAGCGCCGGTTGAGCAGCACGCTCATGCGATCACAGCGTCCAGGGCGCGGCCACGACGCGATCCGGTCGCCGAGATGATCGTGGCGGCGGCGCAGGACGCCATGCCTGGAGCGGTCAATGACGCCACCCCTGGCGCGGCCACGACGCTGATGCTGTCGGCGGCGTCCCCCGGCGCCTCATCCAGTGACGCCGCAGCGGAGGCGGTGCGGTTGTTGCTTCAATCGGCGCCGGTGGCCGCCGTGGTCTGTCGCGGTGAACAGGTGCTGCACGCCAATCAGGGCTTTGTAGCGCTGTCGCGCTATGGCGGCGCGGCGGAGGTGATGCAGGTGGGGCTGTCGACGCTGCTGCCCGAGATCGCCCCCCACACCCGTTCAACTCGCAGCGCGACTGACCGCGCCACGCTGGTGGGCGCGCGCGGCGTGCGCACGCCGGTGCTGCTGGCGCGCATGCCGGCGCCCTGGCGTGATGGACCAGCGGAGCTAATCCTGGTCATCGGCGATGACAGCGCCGAAATGGAGGCGCGGGCGCGTCACCTTGAGGCGGAGGCGCTGGCGCATCGCGAGCGGGCCAGCGAGCTGGCCGCCATACTCGACACCGCCACCGACGGCGTGCTGCTGCTGGACGGCCAGGGGCGGATCCTTTCGCTCAACCGCCCGGCTGAGGCCCTGTTCGGCTATGAGCAAAACCAGCTGGTTGGCGAACCCCTGACCCGTCTGCTCGATGGCGAGAGCCATCAATTGGCGCTGGATTATCTGGCCAGTGTGCGCGGCGGCGGCGTCGCCGGCATGCTCAATGATGGCCGCGAGATTGTCGGCCGGGTCCGGCAGGGCGGCGTCTGTCAGCTGTTCATGACCATCGGTCGCGTAGAGACCGCCACGGGCCTGCGCTTCTGCGCCGTGTTGCGCGATGTCACCGCCTGGAAGCAGACCGAGCACGACCTGATTGAAAAAAGCCAGCGGGCCGAGGCGGCCAATGCGCAGAAGTCGGATTTTCTGGCGCGCATGAGCCATGAGGTGCGGACGCCGCTGGGCGCGATGATCGGCTTCGCCGAGCTGATGCTGGAAGAGCGGCTCGGCCCCATCGCCAACCCGCGCTATCGCGAATATGTCCGCGACATCCATGAATCCGGCCAATATGTCATCAGCCTGGTCAATGATCTGCTCGATCTGGCCCGCATTGAAGCGGGCAAGATGGAGCTGACCTTCGCCAGCATCGATCTGAACGCCGTGCTGACCTCCTGCGTGACGCTGATGCAGCCCCAGGCCGCCAAGGCGCGCATCGTGCTGCGCAGTTCGCTGGACGCAGCGTTGCCGCCAGTGGTGGCCGATGAGCGCTCCATGCGTCAGATCACGCTCAATGTGCTGGGCAATGCGCTGAAATTCACGGATGCCGGCGGCCAGGTGATCGTCTCGTCGCTGCGCAATGAGGCGGGCGAAGTGGTGATCCGGGTGCGCGACACCGGCATCGGCATGACCGAGGCTGAAACCGAAGAAGCGTTGAAGCCGTTCCGCCGGCTGGCGCGCGGTCGCAAGACGCCTGGCACCGGCCTTGGTCTGCCGCTCACCGCCGCCCTCACCGAGGCCAATCGCGGCGCGCTGCGCATCAGCAGCCGGCCCGGCGAGGGTACGCTGGTGGAGGTCGCCTTGCCGACGACCCGCGTGCTGGCCCATTAATCCAGTGTCGCGTCGCGCCCGACCGCCAGGCTGCGGCGGGGTGCGTCTGGCGCCGGCAAATATGGAAAAGGCCGGACAATGCCCGGCCTTTGATCTTCTGTCGTCCGCCACGCCTGTTTGCGCAGCGCTGCGCCAGGGAGCGCCGCAATTGGGCGCGCTCCACGTCAGGCGGATTAGTCGCCGGTCGCGCTTTCGCCGAGGGCGCCCATGTGGTGCTGGCAATACAGGGCTTCGCCGAGGCGGTTGATCAGGTCGAGCTGGGTCTCAAGGAAGTCGATGTGACCTTCCTCATCCTTCATCAGATCGACGAACAGATCGCGCGACGGATAGTCCTTGACCTCAAGGCAATAGGCGGCGGCTTCCTGGTACAGGGCGCGCGCTTCTAACTCGGCCGCAAGGTCAGCCTGGATAACCTCGGTCACGGTCTGGCCGATGCGCAGGGGGTCGAGCACCTGCATGTTGGGGAAGCCCTCAAGGAACAGGATGCGGTCGGTGAACCGGTCCGCGTGCTGCATTTCCTCGATCGATTCCTTGCGCCAGAACTGGGCGAGCTTCTTCAGGCCCCAATTGTCCAGAATGCGGAAGTGCAGCCAGTACTGGTTGATCGCAGTCAGTTCACTACGCAGGCCACGGTTTAGATACTCAATGACCTTCTGGTCGCCTTTCATCACGGGCTCCTTGTTTAGGATCATTCTAATCTAGGGCATTTGCTGCGCCGACGCAAGGGCATCGTAGGTCACGCGCCGCCGTGCGGCTTGAGGCTTTTGCTGAGGCCTGCGGGCAGGCGTGCCGGTGCGCGAAAAGGCGCAGTCTTGCGCGGCGCGGAAAGCGCGCGCGACGGCGCCCGCGCAGACCAGTGGGCCTGCGTGCTGCGCCGGATGGCTCGCTTATACTGAACTGGAATTGCGCCCTGGCGTTCCGTTGCACGCGCCAGGCTTATTCGGCGGCGATCAGCGCGGGGTGATCGTCGTTGGCGCCATGGCGCTGGGCTGGAGCATGCTGATGCGGGCCACGGCTGGCGCACGTGTGAGCCGTGGGGGGCTGGGCGAAACGCTGGGCCGCAGGCACCGCAAACTGGCGGCGGCCGATGACGGGGCTGGCAGGCTGGCCAAACGCCGGCTGCGCGGCTGGCGTGGCGAGCACAGGCGCATTGTTCGCCCCGGCGGGAATCTGGGCGGCGATGGCCTGGGCCGCCGTCTCACCCGGGCAGGTGGCGCAGCCAATCTGACAGGCGTGGCTGGCGGTGATGTCGGAGAACATCTGGCGGATCTGGCTGACGCAGCGACCGCAATTGGGCTTGCAGCCAAGGCACAGATACACCTGACCGGGAGAACGCGGGCGTGCGTCGGAATCGCTCGTCAGCGCATCCCGCACCTGGCGATCGGTCAACTGATTACAGGAGCAAACGATCATTCGCGTTCTTTAGAATAGTTAAAAACTATAGTTGTTTCAATTACTTATTTAGCGGTTCCACCGCCGCGGTCAAGCCCGCGTGAGCGATGGCGCATGAGAAATGAAGAGGCAGGCGCGTTCCTCTGGAGTGAAACTGTGGGGGCCCGGGCGCGACCTGAGACGGCGTTGTCGTCAGCAAAACGCGTGGATGCCCGCGACGAGCGCGGGCATGACGTGGTGTCTGTGGGGATCGTCAGAGACGGATGAGCGTTGTTCGTGGCTGACGAGCCCGACGGCGGCTGTTTCCGGAGTGAGTGCTCTGACCGGGCGGCGAGCCTTCCCTCAAAGCCACCCTTCCAGTACCAAGCCCCGCCAACAACGCCCCCCCGTCGTCATGCCCGCGCTCGTCGCGGGCATCCACGCTCTATCCACCAGTGCCCATGCAGTGCACACGACCCACCAGTGCATGGCGCCACGACGGCGGCGTTGCACACGGCCTGTCCATGGCCGAGCCTCGCTGACCCAGCGTTACTGGCGAGAACCCGCCGCACCAGCCCCTATGGTGGCGCCGATTCAGCCCTTTGGATCGGGCGAGCGCGGCGTTTTGCGATCAACGCTGTGCTCATCCGGCTCGACGGCGTAACGCTGCTCGCGGGGCGCGCGGGTGACCGACGAGGGATCGCTCGCCGGGAAGCTCTCCTCGATCGATTCGTCCAGCGCCGCTTCCTCGCGCGCCCGTTCCGTCTTGCGGGTTGCGCCAGTGGTGGCGGCTGACTGCGGCGGGGCGCCTGCGCCCTGGCTGGTTTTGGGCTGGTTGTCGTTCATGGCATCCTCCTGTCGCCACCGGGGGGGCGCATGCAGGGCATGGCCGCCACGGGCGGTGGCTTTACAGGGTAACGCGACGCGCGGCCTGCCAGTTCCCCGCCAGGGTCCGCCGGTTCAGACTGTGGCGTCGCGATCGATCAGGATGATGTGCAGGGCGCGCGGGCCGTGAGCGCCGAGGAAGATCGTGCGGTCGATGTCGCCCGAGCGTGACGGGCCGGTGATCATATTGACGGTGCGCGGCGGCGCGCCGCCGGCGGTCTCGGCGCGCAGCCGCGTCCACACATCCTCCAGCGCCGGCGTGAGATCGGCGCTGTCGAGCACGACGATGTGGTTGTCGGGCAAAAAGTTCAGCGTCGTGGGATTGTCGGGGCCGGAGGTGAGGATCAGCGAACCCGTCTCCACCACGCCGGCGAAAGCGTGGCTGACGCCGTTGAGATCGCCGCCGTCGCTTGGGCCGACGGTGGTCTCCAGCGCAGTGTCCGCCCATGGCATGGCGGCGAGGCGGGGGTCAGCGCCCATGCGCAGGCGAGCCGGCGCATTCTGGCCGCTGAGCCAGCGGGCGGCTTCCGCCGGAACCTCCTGGGCCGACCGCACGACGCTCACCGTCGCCTGCACCCCCACCGCATAATTGCGGAAGGTGGCGATGGCCTCGGCGCCGGTCTTCTGGCCCCGCTGCGGGACCACGCCGCGCTCTGGCTGGGCGAGGCGGTCCATCACCGCCTTGCGGCGCGGCGCTTCGGCCCCGGTGACGCCGAGCGCGCGGCGGATATTGGCGAACACCTCATCGCGGGCACGGGTCATGGCGCTTTCTCCGGCGTGGTGGCGCGTGCAGGCTGGCTTTTGTTGCGGCGGCTGTTCTGCGCCGCCCATTGCGCCTGGAAGGTCTTGCCTTCTGGCGCCGGAAAATCCCGCCCCTGGGTCCAGCCAGACGCGAAGGGCAGGGAGCGGAAGCGCCCCTTGCCCCGCGCCGCCAGCGCCAGCACGGCGGCGCCGGCGCGCGTCGCCTGGCGATACAGCCAGGGTCTGCGGGCGAAAAAGCCCCAGAAGGCGAGGCCAGAGCGCACTGTGGCCGGGGCGAGGTGGCGCTCAAACTCCTTCTCGCGCCAGTGGCGCATCAGCTTCGGCAGCGGAATGCGCACCGGGCAGACCTGTTCGCAGCGTCCGCAGAAGGTCGAGGCGTTGGGCAGATGCCCGCCCTTGTCGACGCCGATCAGCGACGGCGTCAGCACCGAACCCATCGGGCCGGGATAGGTCCAGCCATAGGCGTGGCCGCCCACCGCCTGATACACCGGACAGTGATTCATGCAGGCGCCGCAGCGAATGCAGCGCAGCATCTCCTCAAACGAGGTGCCGAGCATGCCGGTGCGGCCATTGTCGAGCAGCACGACGTGATAGGCGCCTGGGCCATCGACGTCGCCAGCGCGGCGCGGGCCGGTGGAGAACGTGGTGTAGACTGAGCTGTCCTGGCCGGTGGCCGAGCGGGCCAGCACCCGCAGCATCTGGGCGCAATCGTCGAGGGTGGGGACCAGCTTCTCCAGCGAGGCCAGCACGATATGGGCTTTCGGCAGCGTCTGGGTCAGGTCGCCATTTCCCTCATTGGTGACGATCACCGAGGTTCCGGTTTCGGCGATGAGGAAATTGGCCCCGGTGATGCCGACGTCGGCGGCCAGAAAATGCTGGCGCAACGCCTGACGCGCTTCATTGAGCAGGCTTACCGGCTCGGACAGGTCGCGGTCCGGCGGCAATTGCGTGTGCACGCGGCGGAAATCCTGCTCGACCTGGGCGGCGCTGAGGTGAAACGCCGGGGCGATGATGTGCGAGGGCGTCTCGTTACGCAGCTGGATGATGTATTCGCCCAGATCGGTTTCGACCGGGGTGAACCCCTCCGCTTCCAGATGCGCGTTGAGGCCGATCTCTTCCGAGATCATCGACTTGCCCTTGGTCACCGTTTTTGCGCCGAGGTCGCGGCAGATGTCGGCGACGATGCGCCGGGCTTCCGCAGCGTCGCGGGCGAAGTGCACATGGCCGCCGCTGGCGGTCACCTTCGCCTCATACTGCTCGAGGTACAGATCGAGATGCGCGAGGGTGTGGTCCTTGATGTCGCGGGCGCTGTCGCGCAGCGCCTCGAACTCGGGCAGCGCGGCGGCGGCCTCGGCGCGCTTCACCGAAAAGCCGGTGCGCATGGTGCCCAGCACCGCCTGCAATTGCTCATCCTTGAGGGCGCGATGGGCGTTTTCCCGGAAAGCGGGCGAGGTGATGGCGACGCTCATGCCTGTCCCCCTTCGGCTGTCTGGCGCGGTTGAGGCGCAGGCGCCGCGTCCGCCGGGGCGCCGATCGGCGGAAGTCCGGTCATGCCCGCCAGCACCTCGGCCACGTGGCGCACGGCGATGGGGCTCTGCTGCCGCGACAGCTTGCCAGCCATGTTCATCAGGCAGCCGAGGTCGCCGGCCAGCAGCATCGGCGCGCCGCTCTCGGTGATCCGCGCCGCCTTCTCGCCGACGATGGCGTTGGAGATCTCGCCGTATTTCACCGCAAAGGTTCCGCCAAAGCCGCAGCAGACATCTGAATCGGCCAGCTCGACCAGCTTCAGCCCGTCGACCGAGGCAAGTAACTGACGCGGCTGCGCCTGCACCTGCAACTCGCGCAAGCCGGCGCAGCTGTCGTGATAGGTGGCGACGCCGTTATAGCTGGCGTTGACGTTGCGCACGCCCATGACGTCGACGAGAAAACTGGTCAGCTCCCAGGTCTTGTCGGCGAATTCGGTGGCGGCGCGATGCAGGTCCGGGTCATCGGCGAACAACTCGGGATAATGCTTCCGCACCATGCCGGCGCAGGAGCCGGAGGGCGCCACCACATAGTCCACGCCAGCAAACGCGCGGATCATCGCTCGCGCCAGATCGGCTGCGGTGCGGCGGTCGCCGGAATTATAGGCGGGCTGGCCGCAGCAGGTCTGCGCCGGAACCTCAACGCGGCAGCCTGCGTCGGTCAGCAGCTTCGCCGCCGCAAAACCAATCGACGGCCGCATCAGATCCACCAGGCAGGTGACGAACAGCCCGACACGCGGGTGATGCGGTGGGCGCCGGGCGGCTGAATGCGACATGTCTCGTCCTGTCAGAAACTGCGGTTCTGGAGCTGGCCCGGGCTCAGCGTCAGTTGAGCCGCGTGTTCAGGCCGCGCGTAGCCCCAGTGGCCGCGTCAGTCTGCGCCAATCTAGCGTCTGGAACCATTCCAACAAGCGCACAGGCGACAATTCAGCTGCAATGTGCAGCAGTGCTGGCCAGCTGTGACGGCGTGCCGCCCGGCAGAGGTGCAGGAGACGCGCATGCGACGTGCGACGTGCGTTGGGGCGGCGGGCGTGGCGACAGTCGACGTGCGATCGGCGGCTAGCGGCTGGTTTTGCCGTCGACGCCGAACTGGCCGAGATAAGCGAGCAGATCGTCGATCTCCTTGTCCTTGGGGAGGCCGAGGAAGATCATGCGCGTGCCAGGCACCTTGGCGCGCGGTGATTTGAGATAGCTGCGCAGGGTGGCGGCGTCCCACGTCAGGCCCGCAGACTTCATGGCGTCGGAAAAGCGGTAGCCGTCGCGCACGCCGGCCTTGCGACCGATCAGCCCGTTGAGGTCTGGCCCTGCCGTGTGTTTGGCGCCTTCGCCGACCTGGTGGCAGGCGCGGCACTTCATGAACACGCGCTGGCCGGCGTCGATGTCACCTGTGAGGGCTGGCGCGGGCGGCGCCGGGCTGGCCGCAGGCTGGGCGGGAACCTGTGCCGCAGGTGGCTGTGCGGGCGTCTGCGCCAGCGCAAGGCCAGACGTCAGCATTGCTGCGGCCAGCACAACGCCACGGACAGTCGCTGTCCCCCGACAGGCGGTGGTGGTGTGACGGAGCGTTGTCAGTGGCGGACGCAGCGGCATATCGGTTCCTTGTCACGCATGGCCTGAGGCGCATGGGGTCGTGCGGGCCCAGAGGCGGGGGAGCCCAGAGGCGGGCGGACGCCATCGCCGGAGGTCTGGACCAGATTCCGGGCGGCGCCGCCCCACCGGCAGCACAGACAAACGGGTCGGCGCATGGCGAGCGGCGCGGGGCTGCGGCGCGCTTGCCGCGAGGGTTCAGGCAAGGCTTGTACCCTGCCGCACCGTCGCCCGACAGGCAGCGCATCGCCGCAGTGAAAAATTGCCGGATATATCTGGCGCCGGCCCTCGGGAATCCCCATGTCTGGACAGGCGCCCACGAGCGGCGACGGGCCTGTGCGACAGGTCTGGGTTTTTCACGGAGACGAGGTACATGGACGCGCAGGAACGCGAGGTTATTGACGGGATCTTCCATCGGCTGCGCGAGGCCGAAAACCAGCCGCGCGATCCTGAGGCGGAGCGCTATATCGCCGATCTGGTCGCCCGCCAGCCCTACGCGACTTATGCCCTCGCCCAGTCGGTCTATGTGCAGGACATGGCGGTGCAGCAGCTCTCGGGCCGTAACCAGGAACTGGAGCAGCGTGTGAGCCAGCTTGAGGCCGAGGTGCGCGCCGCCCGCGAAGAGGCGAACGCCGCCCGTCAGCAGGCCCAGCAGGCGCCGCAGCCACAGGCTGCGCCGCAGCCGGCGCTGGCAGGTGGCTTCCTGTCCGGCCTGTTCGGCGGCGGTCGCTCCAGCGTGCCGCCCACTGGTCCCGGACGCGCGCCGCAGGGCGGCGCCTTCGCCCAGCAGGCGCAGCCTGGCGCAGGTGACGCGGGTGGCGCCCCTGGCCGCAGCGGCCCATGGGCGCGCGGCACGATGCAGGGTGGCCCGAACCAGCCTGGCCATAACCCCGGCATGGCGGCCGGTCCGTGGGGCGGCCAGCAGGCCCAGGCGCCGGCTGGCGGCGGCTTCATGCGCACGGCGCTGACCACCGCGGCTGGCGTGGCTGGCGGCGCGCTGCTGTTCGATGCGGTGAAAGGCATGATGGGCGGCTCGTCCGCAGCCAACGCTACGCCGACCGACAAAGCGGATGCCGCAAAGGAAGACACGGCTGCCAAGGACGATGCCACCGCTGACGCCGGCAAGGAAAACGCCAGCGCCCAGCCCGCGGCGGACCAGGGCCAGGACGCCAGCTATCAGGACGCAAGCTATGAGCAGGGCGGCTGGGGCGATGACCAGGGCTGGGGCGACGCTGGCGGCTGGGACGACGGCGGCGGCGACGACAGCTGGCTCTGAGGCTGACGCCCGACTGGACCAGGACTGCCGGATCAGAGCCTGATCGGGCAGGCCATGGGGCCATGGCGACAATGAATGTTATGGTGACGCGCGCCTTCGGGCGCGCGTTATCTGTTCGGCCGCCCTACATCACCACGACTTTCGCGCCGACGCGGACGCGGTCATACAGGTCCATGACGTCCTCATTGGTCAGGCGGATGCAGCCTGAGGAGACGTTCTGGCCGATGGTGTTGGGTTCGTTGGTGCCGTGGATGCGATACAGCGTGGCCCCAAGGTAAAGGGCGCGCGAGCCGAGCGGGTTATCGGGCCCGCCGGGCATGAACACCGGCAGGTCAGGGCGGCGTTTGCGCATTTCCTTTGGCGGACGCCAGTCCGGCCATTCGCGCTTCATGGAAATGCGCTGGCTGCCCTTCCACTGGAAGCCCTCGCGACCGACGCCGATGCCGTAGCGGATCGCCGTTCCGTCGCCCTGCACCAGATAAAGAAATTTGCGGCGGGTATCGATAATGATGGTTCCGGGGCTCTCGCCGCCACGCCATTGGATGATCTGGCGCTGAAAGCGCGGATCGACAGCCTGTTGTGTGGCGCCATAGGCGTCGTCATGGCCCCAGGCGCCGCCATAGGCAGACTGGTCGTCAAGCTGCTGGGACGCGCCACCGTAGCTCCGCGCGTTGCTGCGTCCGCGTCGCGTTGCCGGCCTTTCGCCGTCCGACCACGAGCCATAGCCCTGGCCGTCAAGGTCCGGCGCGCCATAGCGCCAGTGGCCTGCAGGCGGCGCGCCGTAGCCTCCGTAGCTGCGATCAGCGTAATCCTGGGCGTAAGCGGCGGACGCCGCCAGCATGGCCCCGACGAACAGAACCGGGGCCAGCGCCGCAGCAAACGTCCGTCGTGACATGGGTGAGGTGGGGCGGGTCAGCCAGCCAATCGGGCCCCTGTCGGCGTCAGCCCCGGGAGAGGTCGCCCACCCAGGACACCCCATATCGCCGGTCATGCTGCTCTCCCTGACGTTGGGTTCAAGGTCATGCTGCGCCATCGACAGCGGCGGCAGTTGGGGAAGCCCCCTCATGACAATGCGTCGGGGGCGCATCAGTTCCCGCGGCGCAACTGCGACGGGCCGCGCGGTATGGCGACCGCGCGTCAGTGAGTCTCACGCACATCGCTGTCCGGCGCCGATCACAGCGCGCTCCGCGTTGGGCGCCGGTTCAGCGGCTGGTCGGCCTGTTTGACGTCGCATCGGCGTGCGTCGCGGCGGCACCTGGCGCGCCCGTCTGGTCACGGGCGGCGCGCCGCAGGGCGCGCAGACTGAGGCCTGCCTCGCGCCAGCCGGCCTCGCCCATGGCGGCCTCCACCGCGTCCTGGGCCTTGCGCCACAGGGGGGCGGCCCGCGCCAGCGCCTCACGCCCCGCATCGGTCAATTCATGGGCGACGGCGCGCCCGGCGCCCGGGCGCGGGGCGATCAGCCCGGCGTCGCCCAGCAGCTTGAGATTGCGGGTGAGCGTGGTGCGCTCCAGCGCCAGCCGGTCGGCGAGGGCGCTGATCGAGCCGGGGACGCCCTGGGCGATGGCGGCGAGCAGCGACAGTTGCGTCACCTTCAGCCCCGTCGGCCGCAGCGCCTCATCATACATGCGCGTCAGCGCCCGGGCGGTCATGCGGGCTTGCAGGCAGGCGCACAGATGCCCTTGGGCCATCAGACCTGATTCCGGCGCGCCTGGCTCCAGCGCATCGGCGCTTGCTGGCGGGCGTGTGGCGACAGTCATGCTGGCGTCTCCCTCATGCGCGTCATGCTGATGAGCGAAACCGTCATCCGCCCGTGGCGCAGGCAGGTGATCTGGCGGCAGTCAGGCACGGTCGCGGCCTGGGTCGCCTCACCAGGCGCCATGCACGAGCCCGCGGGCCATTGCCCGCAGGTCGCGCCAGCGCCCGCCTGCACGCCGAAAGCCTGCACCCAGGCCTGCTCACCAAA
The DNA here is from genome assembly GCF_059740505.1 of Camelimonas sp. FR25. Lineage (NCBI taxonomy): Bacteria > Pseudomonadati > Pseudomonadota > Alphaproteobacteria > Hyphomicrobiales > Chelatococcaceae > Camelimonas > Camelimonas sp. FR25. The sequence goes on from NZ_JCAWFG010000082.1 coordinate 15,379, forward strand.
TCCGGCTCGCCCAGGCCTGCTCACCCAAGACTGCTCACTCAAGCCTGCTCGCCAAAACTTCCCTGGCCCTGGTCCGCGCCGCGTCCGGACCGCGCATGGCGTGGCGTCACTGTTCTGTCACCGAACATGGCGCATTGTGCAGCTGGGGTAAACCGCAGCCATGGCAAAGGCTTCCGTTCGCCAAGTCGCCGGCCCAGGGCTGGCCGTATCAAAAAAATGCCGATCGGCCGCTTTTGCCATCCTTGACACACCAAGGGGGCAGTCCTATCTCCGGAGGGCAGTTAGCACTCGCCTTCAGGTAGTGCTAACGATCCCATTTATTGCACCTCGCGCGTCCCGCGCTCTATCAAGAGGAATGGTCCATGAAGTTCCGTCCGCTGCATGATCGCGTCGTCGTTCGTCGCATTGAAGGCGAAGAGAAGACCAAGGGCGGCATCATCATCCCCGACACCGCCAAGGAAAAGCCCCAGGAGGGCGAGGTTGTGGCCGTGGGCGCCGGCGCCCGTGACGATCAGGGCAAGCTGGTTGCGCTCGACGTGAAGGCTGGCGACCGCGTCCTGTTCGGCAAGTGGTCGGGCACCGAGATCAAGATCGACGGTGAAGACCTGCTGATCATGAAGGAGTCGGACATCCTCGGCGTCGTTGGCTGATCAGCCCTGACGCTGGCGCTGGCCTGAGGGCTGGCCCGATGGTTCCGTATTCCCAGCAACAGTGAATTTTCGGGGTCCCGCAGGCGCGCGACAGGCAAGGGCCGTCGCTGGCGCCACAGGACCTGGACAACAGGAGCAAGCACATGGCTGCCAAGGAAGTAAAATTCGGTGGTGAAGCACGCGAGAAGATGCTGCGCGGCGTCGACATCCTCGCCAACGCCGTCAAGGTGACCCTGGGCCCGAAGGGCCGCAACGTCGTGCTGGAGAAGTCCTTCGGCGCGCCGCGCATCACCAAGGACGGCGTCTCGGTCGCCAAGGAAATCGAGCTGGCTGACAAGTTCGAGAACATGGGCGCCCAGATGGTGCGCGAAGTGGCCTCGAAGACCAACGACAAGGCTGGCGACGGCACCACAACCGCCACCGTTCTGGCCCAGGCCATCGTGAAGGAAGGCGCCAAGGCTGTCGCCGCCGGCATGAACCCGATGGACCTGAAGCGCGGCATCGATCTGGCCGTCGCTGCGGCCTTGGAAGACATCGCCGCCCGCGCCAAGAAGGTGTCGGACAGCTCCGAGATCGCTCAGGTCGGCACCATCTCGGCCAATGGCGACGCGTTCATCGGTCAGGAAATCGCCAACGCGATGCAGAAGGTCGGCAACGACGGCGTCATCACCGTTGAAGAAGCCAAGACCGCTGACACCGAAGTCGAAATCGTCGAGGGCATGCAGTTCGATCGCGGCTACCTGTCGCCGTACTTCGTGACCAACGCCGAGAAGATGGTCGCTGACCTCGAAGATCCCTACATCCTGATCCACGAGAAGAAGCTGTCGTCGCTGCAGTCGCTGCTGCCGGTGCTGGAAGCTGTCGTGCAGACCGGCAAGCCGCTGGTGATCATCGCTGAGGACGTCGAGGGCGAGGCTCTGGCCACCCTGGTCGTCAACAAGCTGCGTGGCGGCCTGAAGGTTGCGGCTGTGAAGGCTCCGGGCTTCGGCGATCGCCGCAAGGCCATGCTCGAGGACATCGCGATCCTGACCAAAGGTCAGACCATCTCGGAAGACCTCGGCATCAAGCTCGAGAACGTCACCCTCGACATGCTGGGCCGCGCCAAGCGCATCCGCATCGAGAAGGAAAACACCACGATCATCGACGGCTCGGGCGCCCGCGAGGACATCGAGGCCCGCGTCGCCCAGATCAAGGCGCAGATCGAGGAGACCTCCTCGGACTACGACCGTGAGAAGCTGCAGGAGCGTCTCGCCAAGCTGGCTGGCGGCGTGGCCGTGATCCGCGTCGGCGGCTCGACCGAAGTCGAAGTCAAGGAGAAGAAGGACCGCGTTGACGACGCCCTGAACGCCACCCGCGCTGCGGTGGAAGAAGGCATCGTCCCTGGCGGCGGCACCGCCCTGCTGCGCGCCAAGGGCGCCGTCCAGAAGCTGGACAGCGACAACGCCGACATCCGCGCCGGCATCAAGATCGTCTCGCGCGCTCTTGAGGCTCCGATCCGCCAGATCGCCGAGAACGCCGGCGTGGAAGGCTCGATCGTTGTCGGCAAGATCCTTGAGAACGTCGACAGCAACACCTTCGGCTTCAATGCGCAGACCGAAGAGTTCGTCGACATGCTGCAGGCTGGCATCGTCGACCCGGCCAAGGTCGTCCGCACCGCCCTGAAGGACGCTGCGTCGGTCGCTGGTCTGCTCATCACCACCGAGGCGATGGTCGCTGACGCGCCGAAGAAGGACGCGGCTCCGGCCATGCCGGCTGGCGGCATGGGCGGCATGGGCGGCATGGACTTCTGATCCAGCCCAGCCAACTGACATGGGGCCCCGGCGTTTGCCGGGGCCTTTTTTATGCGCGCTCGACAGCGCCGGGGCCGCAGGCGATGGCGCCGCCTGATACCAAAGTGCGGTGCGCACGATTGATCGCACTTTGGTCAAGCCCGTGCGGCGTCTGAGCAATCAAGGATGCGGATGCGTTAGCATCTTCGCATCCTGGTATGAGTGAGGCACGACATGCCCCAAGGGGCTGCCACATCGCCCACGGGGCCCACGGGCTGATCCGTGTAGCCATCGCAGACAATGTTTTGCTCACGGCGGCGCGGTGTTTGAAATATGCATGTAGCCGATACCTCCCGGTGGTCGCAGCCAGCCAGACGCAACCGCGCGTCAGTATGGTCGCCTTCTGTATGCCGCCAGTTCGTGCGCAATCACGCTTTCGCTGCGTTTTCGCCGTGGCGGCGTTTGCCTTCAGCCGCACAAGACGCTAGGACATTCTGGAATTGTGCTGGAGTTGCGGGCGGCGTCGACACATGCGGCGACGCGCGCCCCGGATGCGCCGTGCGCTCCGGCTGGCCCGCGCGCTGGCCGAACAGAAATTTGGTCGTGGGGGCCGGGTGCGGCCCTGACGCTCACCGCAGATGCTGAAGAGGTGTACAATGCAGAACGATGACGTCGACAGCCCGGTCGCTGGTGTTTTCTGGGCGCTGATTCTGGGGGTCGCCGTTTGCGCCGTGATCGCCTGGCATCTGTTCGGCAAATGATCGGCTGACAAGTCGCCGGTAGGCGCGAGGCTGCGAACCAGCCAGCGTTCGGGCGGATGCGCTGATCCGGTCAGCCCGTTGTACGGTTGCAACTGCCGGGATTGGCCGCCAATTCTTGCACGCCATGAATAACGCGCTCCTTCCGGAGCGCGTTTTTGTTTGCCGTGGGCGGTTCGATAATCTGCTCCACGATGCCGCCGGCGCTCTGCCCCCGAAATGACCAAAATTTAACACGCGATTGACCTGTGGATCGCGTAGATTGTGGTCATCGGCAGCAAGCCGGATAGATGTGGCGACAGGTGACGATCACGTTGATGCAGGCCGCCTGGCTGCCTCGCAGGCGCGTGTTCCCGCGTGAACGCAGAGGCGCCGCTCCGGCGCGCGCCTTCGGCGTCCCATCACTCCACTGATGCTGAAAGCCTTTCGACCCCTGGCGGGGCAGGGGGCGGCTGCGGCTGGTTACAGCTATGCGGCGCGCTACGCCTGACCACAGGGGAGCAGCAATTTTTCTCAGGGCGGCGCTGACGGACCGGCTCAGGTCTGCTCTGACGCTGCGCCCCAGCGGGCGGACACCATGCACGGACTGAAACAGGCTCTGGTCGATATCTGGCGGCTAGCGCTGCCCTATTTCATCTCACGCGAATTGACTACAGTCAGGCTCTGGCCGCTGGCTCCCTTCCAGGTGCAGCAACGGGTGCTGGCCTTTGGCTTTGCGGTTGTGATCATCGCCATCGAATTTGCGCTGGTGGCGATCAATGTGCGGATTTCGTATTTCTCGCGCGACTGGTTCAACGCCATTCAGAACAAGGACGCAGCGAGCTTCTGGACCCTGCTGCTCACCGTGTTCCTGTTCTGGGCGGTGATCTACATTGTCTCGGCCATCTACCAATATGCGCTGAAATCCTATCTGCGCATCCGCTGGCGCGCTTTCCTCACCGAGCGTTATGTCGGCCACTGGCTGGATGATAATGCGCATTATCACATGCAATTGCTCGGCCATGGCGCTGATAACCCCGACCAGCGCATCCAGCAGGATATTGATTCCTTTATCCTCAGCACCATGACGCTGTTCCTTGGCCTGTTGTCGTCGGTCACCACTCTGGCGTCCTTCGCGGTGGTGTTGTGGCAATTGTCCGCCGATTTCACCTTACCCGGCACGTCCGTGCAGGTGCCAGGCTTCCTGCTGTGGGGCGCCCTGATCTTCGCGGTGGTGGCCACCTGGATCACGCACACGGTCGGCAAGCCGCTGATTAATCTTAACTTCGAGCAGGAGAAATATGAGGCGAACTTCCGCTTCGCTTTGGCCCGCCTGCGCGAGTATGGCGAACAGGTTGCGTTGATCGGCGGCGCGCCGGCTGAAAAGCAGCATCTGGCCGGACGCTTTGGCGCCGTGGTCGGCAATTTCCTCGCCATTGTCAGCCGCACCAAGAAGCTGACCGCCGTCACCGCAGCCTATGGCCAGATCAGCAACGTCATTCCCTATGTGCTGGTCGCGCCCTATTACTTCGCCGGCAAGGTCACGCTGGGCGGCATGCAGCAGACCGCCGGCGCCTTTGGCCGGGTCAGCGACAGCCTGTCATTCTTCATCAGCGCCTACGCCACGTTGGCCGATTACAAGGCGGTGGTCGACCGTCTCACCACCTTCACCAGCGCGGTCGAGCTTGCCCGCCACACTGGAACCGAGGCCAGCAAGATCCGGCGTGTCGCCGCGGGCGATGGCAATCTGGTGATCCCGAAGCTGACGCTCGACCTGCCGGACGGCCAGCCGATCGTTTCCGTCAACGCGCTGTCGCTGCGCCCAGGCGAGACCACGCTGTTCACCGGCCCCTCCGGCTCCGGCAAATCCACCCTGTTCCGGGCGATCGCCGGCATCTGGCCGTTTGGCGAGGGTGAGATCCTGTTGCCCAAGGGTGCGAGCCTGTTGCTGCTGCCGCAGCGCCCCTATCTGCCCATCGGCAAATTGCGCGAGGCGGTGGCCTATCCCTCGGCGCCCGACGCCTGGAGCGACGCCGACATGCGCGCGGCGCTGGAGGTGGTGCAACTGCCGCATCTGGCCGCACGGCTTGAAGAGGAGGGCCATTGGGCCCAGACCCTGTCGCTCGGCGAACAGCAGCGGCTGGCGCTGGCGAGGGCGCTGCTGGCCAAGCCGGACTGGCTGTTCCTCGATGAGGCGACCTCGGCCATGGACGAGGGGCTGGAAGCGGTGTCTTACGGTCTGCTGGCGCGGGAGTTGCCCAACACCACCATCGTTTCGATCGGCCACCGTTCGACGCTGCACGCACTGCACGCCCGCCGCATCGACATGGCCAACATCGGCGCGCGCCTGTTCGAACCGCGCGATCACCGCTAGGCCTCAGCGCGCCGTCTGCGCCTGTCCAGGGCGCAGACGGCGTTTAGCCGGTGACCCGGTTGTTTATGGACATGGATGCCCGTGACCTGCACCTGCATGACGACGGGCCAAGTCGTGACGCGCCGCCCTGTCGGGCTGACGCAGCGACTGAGGTGCGGACAAGCGCATTCGGCGCCCTTTCCCTTATGGACGCAAGGTCATGCCCATGCTTATGCGGTGGCACAAGCAAGTGTCCGGCACAGGGCGTGATGGTCACGCAGCCGGCGAGGGGGGCAAATGACATCAATTCGTGCGACCGTGGCCATGGGGCTGTCGCTGATGCTCGGCGCCGCGGCGCTGGCGACGCCAGCGCAGGCGCTCAATGCTGGCGACTGGGTGCTGGGGCGGTTCAATAATGGGCCATATTGGTTCCCTGGCGTGGCAGTGCGGGTCTCGGGCGACCAGGTCACGGTGAAATATGATGACGGCGACAGCGAGATCCTGACGCGCGCCCATGTCCGTCCCTACACCTGGAAGGTCGGCACGCGGGTCGAGTGCAATTTCAAGGGCGGCGGCGACTGGTACGCCGGCCGGATCACGGCGCTGGAGAGCGAGAAGCTGTCGATCGCCTATGACGATGGCGATCGTGAGCGCACCACCACGGGCCGGTGCCGTTCAAAATAAGCCATGGGTCCCGCAAGGCGGCCTGACTTTGCTGCGTCGCGAACACGGTGATTGCAGTTTGCCCGCGCCTCTGTGAGCCCGGGCAAATTGCAACGCGGCCGCGCCGCCGCAGCCTCATTGGCGACCAATGCGGCTCCGGCCCCGGCGCCATCAACCGACGGCAGCGCCGTGACCAGCGGCGCACGAAAAAAGGCCGGGCGAGACCCGGCCTTGATCCAGATGCTGTGTGGGGCTGGCGCTTAGAAGGTGCGGTCGAAGCGCAGCTCGCCAGCCGGACCCTTCATCACCAGCTGGCCGCCGACGATGTCCCATTTCTGGGCGTAGCGCAGGGCCGACAGATAGGCGTTTTCAGCCGCGAGCGTTCCCTTGTCGCAGGCGCGACGGGTGAGGGCCAGCGGGCCGACGGCGATGCCCATGTCGCGCAGCGGGAAAGCCACCGCCGAGAAGGTGTTGCAGCCGCCAAAACCACGGGCGCGGAACTGCGAGTCAAGCACGAAGGACGGCTTCTCGGCGCCGCCATAGCGCTTGCCATTCAGGCTGACCGCGACCCAGTTCTTGCCGAGCGGGAAGTTCTTCTCGATCTTCTTGGGCTGGAGCGGCGCGGTCTGCGTCCCACGCTGCTGCGCATCCGCTGTCGTAAGCGTCATCGCGCCAGCCGCCAGAACTGCGGCTGCTGCTGTCAGTGCAAGGCGAACTGTCGTCACGTGCATCCACTCCCTCAAACAGACCGCTCCTCGCGACCCGCCGCGTTGTTCGCAAAATCCGGTCCAGCGTAGCCATGCCCGTCCGGGCCGTGATACGCAGCGGCTGCTGCGACTTTTCCAGCAATATCGCTGACTTTGCAAGCATCGCCCGGTCAAGAGCCGGTTGGGCCCTGCGTTTTACGCCGGGCCCGTCCAGCTCAGTTCAAGCCTGAAGCGCCGCTTACCGGCATATTTTGGCTATACTTGGTCCAGCCGGGCAAAAAGTCGCTCGGCCAGCGCGTTTTCCCGGCGGAAGGCATATTCCAGCTTCCGCACCCCGACATGGTCGGCGCCAGCCGCCGTCAGCGCCTCGACCAGCGCAAACATCTGCTTCGTCGGCACGATCAGCGTCGCTGGCGCGTCATGGGCAGGCGCGCCGAAGGGCAGGCGGGCGCTGAAACGCCCCGCCAGATTTTGCAGCGCTTCGGCGTCGAGCGATGGGGCGATCGCCGTCACCTCGCGGCTGGTGCGCGCCTCCTCTTCCGCGTTGATGCGGGTGAGGATGGTGCGCACGGCGGCGCGGGCCGTGGGGCCCCAGCTGGCCCGCATCGAGGCGACCAGATTGGCCCAGGAACGCAGCATGACGCCGTCGTCGAGGATTTTTAGATCATTGGCCGCCAGCGTCGCGCCGGTGGTTGTGATGTCGACAATGATCTCCGCCGAGCCAGCGGCGGGCGCGCCTTCGGTCGCCCCGAGGCTCTCGACGATGCGATAATCGGCGAGGCCATGGGCGGCGAAGAAGCCGCGCGTCAGATTGATATATTTGGTCGCCACCCGCATGCGCGCGCCGGTGCGGGCCCGCATGTCGGAGGCGACGTCGTCGAGGTCGGCCATGGTGCGGACGTCGATCCACGCCTGCGGCACGGCCACCACCACATTGGCGTTGCCGAAGCCGAGCGGCGTCAGCATCTCCACGGCGGTATCAGCGTCGAGCACCTGCTCGCGCACCAGGTCTTCGCCGGTGATGCCGAGATGGGCGACGCCGCTGGCCAGCTGCGAGACGATCTCCGAGGCGGACAGGAACATCACCTCGACCCCAGGCAGGCCCTTGATGGCGCCGCGATAGTCGCGGGCGCCGCCGGGGCGGTGCATCTCGAGGCCGGCGCGGGCGAAGAACGCTGCGGCGTTCTCCTGCAGGCGACCCTTGGAGGGGACGGCGATGACGAGCGGGGTATCGGCGGACATGGCGGTTTCCCCGGATCAGGCGGTCAGGGTCAGGCTGTCGAAACGGTCGAGCCAGACGGCGCAACCCACGGCGGGCAGCGGCTCTGCGGCGCCCAGCCGCTCGGCGAGGCCGTCATAGCGGCCGCCAGCGGCGACCGGGCGGCGGTCGGCGCGCAGCGGGTCGTCGATTTCGAAAATGAAGCCCGAGTAATAATCGAGATTGCGGGCGAAGGTCGCCGAGAAGGCGATGCTTTCCACCGGCACGTCGCGAGCGGCGAAGAAGCCAAGCCGCTCCTCAAACTGGTCGATGGCGGCGTCAATGGCGAGGCCGGTGTCGCTGGCCAGCTGGCGCAGGGCGATCACCGCATCGTCCGGGTTGCCGGAAATGCCGAGGTAACGCTCCAGGATGGCGCGCTTTTCGCCACCAAGCGCCGCAGCCCGGCGCTCGGCCCGGGCGAGAAAGCGCCGGGCGATGTCGCTGGCGCTGCGACCACCGACCGTGGTGATGCCGGCGATGGTCAGCACATCCTCGACAAAGGCCTGGGCGGCGCGCGGGTCCTGGCCCTCGAGCGCGCCGAGCAGACCGGCGTAATCGCCATCGGCGGCGGTGTCATCGGCCAGGGCGGCCAGCGGCTGGCCAGCGGCGACGCCGCGCAGCAGGCGGCGGCGGGTCGGGGCGTCGGCGCCCAGCGCCTCGACCACGGCGGTCAGCAGGCCCATGTCGCCGAGCCGCACGGCAGGATTGCGCAGGCCGAGCGTGGTGGTGGCCTCCATGGCCAGCGCCAGCATCTCGGCGTCGGCGGCGCCCTTGTCGTCGCGGCCAAAAGACTCCGCGCCAGCCTGGGGGAACTCGCCGGTCTCGCCAGCCCGCAGCCGGAACACCGGGCCGAGATAGCTCACATTGCTCAAAAACGCCCCGCCGCGCGCCCGGGCGGCGACCGCCATGCGCGTCACCGGGATGGTGTATTCCGGCCGCAGGCACAGCTCGGCGCCGTCACCGCTGGCGGTGATGAACAGGCGGCGGCGAATGTCCTCGCCGGACAGGTCGAGGAACACCTCGGCGGGCTGCAGCACCGGCGGCTCGACGCGGTGGTAGCCTTCGCGTGCGAACAGCGCCAGGAGACTGGCGCAGGCTTGCTGCGTGGCTGGTTCGTCGGTCAGCTGCGGCGACATCGCTCTTCACCTGTAGCGCCGGCCCGGAAGGCGGCGTCGCATGTTGGGGCCTGGGCCAGAGGGCTGGCCGGCGGCGCCTGTGTATCAGGAAACGGCGCCGCCGGCGACCGTTGTCCACGGGGCCGGCGGCAAGGGGTGTCGGTAGGCGGCGCCCTCAGGCGTAGCGGGCGAGCACCCGCTGCACGGCGGCGACCAGCTCGCCCTCAGAGGCGGCGAACTGGGCTTCGGCCTGCTTGGCCAGATAGGTCTCGCGATCCTTGATCTGGCGGATGGTGGCGCCGAGGCGCAGGTCCTTGATGGTGACCTCGCCCTTGTCCTTCTCATTGCTGCCCTGGATGACGACGCAGACGCTGCTGCGCTTGTCGGCATATTTGATCTGCGCCTGCATGCCAGCCTGGCCCATATACAGCTCGGCGCGCACGCCGGCAGCGCGCAACTGGCTGAGCATGGCCTGGTAATCGGCCAGCCGGTCCTTGTCGAGCACGAGGATCACCACCGGGCCGAGCGGCTTCTCAACCGCCACCACCGGGCTCTGCACCGCCAACAACGCCGCCATCAGCCGCGAGACGCCGATGGAGAAGCCCGTCGCCGGAACGTCCTCGCCGCGGAAACGGCCAACGAGGCCGTCATAGCGACCGCCGCCGCCTACCGAGCCGAAGCGCACGGGGCGGCCCTTGTCGTCCTTGACCTCGAAGGTCAGCTCGGCCTCGAACACCGGGCCGGTGTAATATTCCAGGCCCCGCACAACGGAGGGGTCGATGATGACCCGGCCATCGTCATAGCCCGCCGCCGCCAGCAGGCCGGCGATCTCGGCCAGTTCAGCGCAGCCCTCGCCGCCAGTCGCGGTGTCGGCGAAAGCCTCGGCCAGCGCCGCCACCGTGCCGCTGTTGCTGTCGCCACGGGCGGCGAGCACGGCCAGCACCCGCTCGGCGGCCTCTGGCGTAAGCTCCGCGCCCTTGGTGAAGTCGCCGCTCTTGGCCTCCGGGTTCTCCCAGCGGCCCTTGCCGAGCAGGTCGCGCACGCCGTCGACGCCGACCTTGTCGAGCTTGTCCATGGCGCGCAGCACGATCAGCCGCCGCGCCGCATTGGCGTCGCCGCCGATGCCAATGGCTTCCATCACCCCATCCAGCACCTTCCGGTTATTGATGCGGATGACGTATTTGCCCTTGAGGCCGAGGGCGTCGAGCGTGTCGGCGGCCATCATGCAGACTTCGGCGTCGGCGGCGACCGAGGCCGCGCCGACGATGTCCGCGTCAAACTGCATGAACTGGCGGAAGCGGCCTGGGCCGGGCTTTTCGTTGCGGAACACCCAGCCGCAGCGATAGCTCTTGTAGGGCTTGGGCAGCGCGTCAAAATTCTCGGCGACGTAACGGGCCAGCGGCGCCGTCAGGTCATAGCGCAGTGACAGCCACTGCTCATCATCGTCCTGGAACGAGAACACGCCTTCATTCGGCCGATCCTGGTCCGGCAGGAACTTGCCGAGCGCGTCGGTATATTCGATGAACGGCGTCTCCACCGCATCGAAGCCGTAAAACGCATAGGTCTCACGGATTTTATCGAGCATGCGGGCGCTGGCGGCGATCTCGGCGGGGCCGCGATCGATGAAGCCACGCGCCAGCCGCGCCTTGGGGCGGTTTTGCGCCTTGCTGGCCTGCGGCGCTCCGGCGCTGGTCTGGTCGACGGTCTGATCGTTCTGGGACATGGCGATCGCATACTCCGCGACAGGCAGAGGGGCAAGGCGGAAAGCTCCGTCATGCCGACGTGCAATGGGCTAAAGCCATCACAGGCTGTCCATGACAGGCTGGCGATTAGCCCAGCCACGGCGCCGAAGCGTCATACCAGATACCGATGAGCATGACAGGTCGGGTTCTGGATAAGCCCTTGCGGCGCCTGAGCATGACAGGATGCGGATGCGTCAGCGTCAGTCGCAGCCTGGCGTCAGTCGATCGCCGGGACCCGCTCCGGCGCGCCGGACCACGTCCAGGCCATGCCCGGACGCGACACGCCCAGCATCATGCCGCCCAGCGTGTCGGGATGCAGCCACAGCTGGTCGGGCATCTTGTCGGGCGCGCGGCCCGCCGGGCGATCGACGGTGACGCCAACGCCGGCGGCCCGCGCCCGCGCCTCGATCTCGCCGATCCGCGCCGATTCTGCGAAGGCCATGTACATCACCGGCCCGTGCTTGTGCATCTGCCGGGCCATGGTGGTGTCTGGCTTCACCGGATTGATCACCTCAAAGCGGTGCAATTGGCCAGGCTGGAACAGGGTGAGGATGCCCTCATAGCCGAAGGTCTCCGAGACGATGGGCGATTCGATGCTGCGGTCGAGGCTGAACAGGCTGGCGAAGCGGGCGGAGGTCAGCTCCGGCGCGGGGTCGAGCAGCGTCGCCTCATAAAAGAAGTCGAGCAGCCCCACGGCGCTGCGCTCCTCATGTGGCGAGACGATCACCCTGAGGCCGGGGATGCGCATGGAGGCTGGCTCCAGAAACAGCTAGCCATTGCTGCTAGCGGCGGCGACGCCGCGCTCCGCGAGCAATTGCTTCGCCATGGCGACGTTGTGAGACGAGACGCCGGCGGCGAACATGTGGGCGCGACCGCGCGCCGCCAGCGCTGCGGCGACGGGGCCAGCGCCATCTGGCTCAAGCAGCTCCACGAAGCCCTGGGCGGTGCGCAACAGGGTGCGCCGGGCCGACAGGGCGTCCACCCGGTCTTCGCCGGCGATCTCGGCGTCGAGCAGGCTGATCCAGTTCTGCGCCGTGGCGCGCGCATCCGGGGTTGCGAGCGCAACCCGGTCGATGTGCTTCAGCATGGGCGTCGTCCTCCATTGGCGCGCCTTGCGCGCCCGCTGACAGGGTCAGACGGGGCCGGTCGCGCTGCGCCCTCCGGCGGGCTTTGCCAAAGTGTGCCGCCTGATCATTGGAATGTCGATGATTTCGGGGCAGTGTGGCGCGATCAGTGTGGCTCAAGCTGCGCGCAGGCCAGCAGAGTCTGGGCTGACGATGCGGCCCTGGTCGGGGGGAGTGGGGCATGGGCGAACCAATTGTGCTGATCCCGGGGCTCGGGTGCTCGGCACTGCTCTATGAGGCGCAAACGCCGGCGCTATGGCCGCATGGGCCGGTGCAGGTGGCCAATCATCTCGACGGCGACAGCATGGACGCCATCGCCAGCGCCATTCTGGCGGCGGCGCCGCAGCAATTCGCTTTGGCTGGCCTGTCGATGGGCGGCTACCTCGCTTTCGCCATCATGCGCATGGCCCCGGCGCGGGTGACGCGGCTGGCCCTGCTCGACACGGCGGCGGTTGCCGATACGCCCGAGGTGGCGGCGCGACGGCTTGCGGCGATCGCCATGGCCGAGCAGGGCGACCTCGACGGCCTGGTGCGGGAGAACTGGCCGCGCGCCGTGCATCCGCAACGGGTCGATGACGCAGCCCTGCGCGCCGTCTACCGGGCGATGAACGCCCAGGTCGGCCTCAGCGCTTACGCAAGGCAGCAGCGGGCGATCATGGCGCGGCCCGACTCGCGCCCGACGCTCGCCGCCATCCATTGCCCGACGCTGGTGCTGGTGGGCGATCGCGATCAATTGACCCCGCCGGAGCGGGCGCAGGAGATGCACGCGGCGATCCCTGGTTCGCGGCTGGAGGTGATCGCCGACTGCGGCCATCTCGCCACGCTCGAGCGGCCCGACGCGGTCAACGCCGCGCTGCTCGACTGGCTGCAGATGTAATGGCGGCGGGCAATCCCGAGATCAGCTGGGGCTTGCCGCAGCTCACCGCCATCAGGCCGGGGCGGGGGGCGCGCTGGGTGCGCCATGTTTTCGCCTCGCGGCGCGGCGCTGGCTGTGCTAACGGCCTGGCCATGATCGAAGGACTGCAACCCCACAAGGCTACGCGCATCATGCGCCTCGCCACCGACGAGCGCAGCGCCCGCCGGACCACCGAAATTCTTGGCGAGATTTTTGATCCCGTCGAGACCGCCGTCTCGGCCTTCGAGACGGACGAGGGCTGGCTGCTCGAAGCCTATTTCGCCCATCCGCCGGATGAAGCGATGATCATCGACATCATCCGCCCGGTGGTCGGCGACGCCGCAGACCATGCCGTGTTTGACGACATTCGTGAGCAGGACTGGGTGCGCGCCTCGCTCGACGGGCTGAAGCCCGTGCGGGCTGGCCGCATCCTGGTCTATGGCAGCCACGACCGGCACGTGGTCAAGGCCAATGACGTCGGCCTCGAAATCGAGGCGGCGCTGGCCTTCGGAACCGGCCATCACGGCACCACTTCGGGCTGTCTCGACGCGCTGGTGCGGCTGGCCAACCGGCGCAAACCGGCCTCGATCCTCGATGTGGGCACTGGCACCGGCATTCTGGCCATCGCCGCCGCCAAATGGCTGCGGCTGCCGGTGACCGCCGGCGACCTCGACCCCACCGCCATTGACGTCGCCATCGATAACGCCAAAGCCAATGGCGTGGCCGATCTGGTCAGCTATTACGTGGCGCCTGGCGTGCAGCATGCGCTGGCGCGCGGCCGCACCTTTGAGATGGTGTTCGCCAACATCCTCGCCCGACCGCTACGGCTGATGGCGCATGATCTGGCCGGGGTGCTGGCGGCTGACGGCAATCTGGTGCTGTCGGGACTGCTGGCCCGCGACGTGCCAGGCGTGCTCGCCGCCTATCGCGCCCAGGGGCTGTATCTGCACGAGCGCACCGATCGCGAAGGCTGGGCCTGCCTGGTGCTGCGCCGCGGCGGCGCGTCGCCACGCCCGAAGCACTGAACGGATAAGGGCGCGCCGATCCTGACGGGGCGGCGCGCGACCTTCTCTGGCGCTTCAGGGGGTGCGACCGAAAGGCGGGGCTGACGGCCTCGGGCAGGGTTGAGGCGCAGCAGCGCCCGACAGTTGTGCGCCAGAAGCTGCGCACAATGGCTCCTCCGCACGAGAAGCTTGCCCGCAAACTATGTGTGCGCGACGCCCGTACCCATTTGACGACACAGCCGGCCATCGCGCCGGCTGTTTTTGTCAGGTCACGCCGATCGACCTCTGTCAGGCGCCGACTTCCAGCGGCCCCAGACCCGCGATGCGCGGCCATGCCGGTCTTGCGGGCTCCAGACATGCAAAAGCCCGAACATCCAGACGTCTACAAGGACATCACGGATTTCGGGCCATGCATTGGCGCGCTATGCAGCGCGCCGACAGTGTTGGTTCAGCGAATACTGCGGCGGCGCATGATATGCCGCGCCGTGCCGCAGGAATTGTTTCAGCGCTGCGAACCGTAGACCAGACCGGTCTCGAGATCCTGGAAGCCGCCGACTTCCTTGAGCTGCTCCGGGCCGAGCTGCGCTGCGACCTGCAGCGTATCGCCCATGGCGCCCGCGCCGCCGAAACCGGCGAAGAACGAACGAAGGGCGGAGCCGAAGCTGACGGTGTTCGCCGAACGGGCGGCGGACTTGACTGAAACGTTGGTAAGCGTAGCGGTGGCCATTGGTCTATCTCCACATCTGAAAGACAGCCCCAGCGTTCCTCTTGTTCTTGTATGCAGCCTATGTAGGCCCAATTGGGTCCGTCCAGTAGTCATCTTAAAGCATGGCGCCCATTACCCTTGTGCATGTCAGATGGTTACAGAAAAAACTGTCATATTTGTGTTTTAAAACAGAAAAAGTTTCGTACATTACTTTCCGCATTCCGTACGCATCAGTACGACGTGCGGGGCAGGGCGTACGCAAGCGCCCCGCTGACGCCGGAAGCTGCGCCTCAGGGCGATGAAACGCTGAGCTTTGGGCGTGTGGCGCTGGCCTTGCGTCAGCCAGTTGATTGCGGCCATATCGCTGCGGGCCAGGGCGGATGGCTTGCGTTGGCGCAAGTGGCCTGATGTCTGGCGGATGCAGGGAGTGCGGAATGTTTCAGGCGATGTTTCAGGGTTTTGGCGACAGCGCCGACGGCGCCGCCGGAGCGGAGCGCCTCGCAGCCCTGCGCGCCGAACTGCGTCGCCATGGCCTCGACGGCTTCGTCGTGCCGCGCGCCGATGAGCATCAGGGCGAATATGTGCCGGCCAACGCCGAGCGGCTGGCCTGGCTGACGGGCTTCACCGGTTCGGCTGGCTCTGCGGTGGTGCTGGCCGACCGGGCGGCGCTGTTTGTCGATGGCCGCTACGTGCTGCAGGCGCCGGCCCAGGTGGATGCCGGAGTGATCGCCGTGGTTCCCCTGCTCGACATGAGCCCGGAAGCGTGGATCCGCGCCAATCTGCCGGCCGGAGCGCAGCTGGGCTATGACCCATGGCTGCACACGCCAGCCGCTGTGCGGCGCCTGGCGGCGGCGGCGACGGCCGCGGGCGGGACGCTGACGCCGGCGGCGCACAATCCCGTGGACGCCATCTGGACCGACAGGCCGGCGGCGCCCTGCGGCGCCGTGCGGCTGCATCCGCAGGCGCTGGCCGGCGAGGGCGCCGCCGAGCGCCTGCAGCGCCTGCGCGAGGCGCTGGCGCGCGAAACCGTCGACGCGCTGCTGGTCAGTGATCCGCACAATCTGGCCTGGCTGTTCAATATTCGCGGCTCCGACGTGCCGCATACGCCGCTGGCGCTTGGCTATGCGCTTGTGCCGTTGCGTGGCGAGGCGGAGCTGTTCATCGATGGCCGCAAGCTGACGCCGGAGGTCACGGCGGCCCTGACGCCGCTGGCCAGGATGTCGCCGCCGGCCATGCTCACCGAACGGCTGGCGCAGCTGGCGGATGGCGGCGCGCGCATCCGCCTCGACGCCGCCACCGCCGCCTCGGCCCTCGCCGACATCGTGCGCGACGGGCACGGGGATGCCGGCGGCGAGGCGGATATTGGCGATGACCCGCTGACGCTGATGAAGGCGCGCAAGAACCCCGTCGAGATCGCCGGATCCCGCGCCGCCCATTTGCGCGACGGCGTGGCGGTGGCCCGGTTCCTGCAATGGTTCGACGGCGCGGCGCCAGCTGGTGATCTTACCGAGATCGACGCGGTGGCGGCGCTCGAGACCTTCCGGCGCGAGACCAATGTGCTGGAGGATGTGTCGTTCCCGACCATCTCCGGCGCCGGCCCGAACGGCGCCGTGGTGCATTACCGGGTGACTGAAGACAGCAACGCCGCCATCACCGAGGGGATGTTCCTGATCGATTCCGGCGCCCAATACCGCGACGGCACCACCGACATCACCCGGACCATCGCCGTGGGCGAGCCAGATGATGAGATGCGCGACCGCTTCACCCGGGTGCTCAAGGGGCATATCGCCGTGGCGACGGCGATTTTCCCGAAAGGCACCTGGGGGGCGCAGATCGACAGCTTCGCCCGCCGGCCGCTGTGGGAGGCGGGGCTCGATTTTGACCATGGCACGGGCCACGGCGTCGGCAGCTTCCTGTCGGTGCATGAGGGGCCGCAGCGCATCTCGCGCCTCGGCAATGTGGCGCTGGAGCCGGGGATGATCCTGTCCAACGAGCCGGGCTATTACAAGGCCGGCGCCTGGGGTATCCGCATCGAAAACCTGCTGGTGGTCGAGGAGCGTGTCATCGACGGGGCCGAGCGGCCGATGCTGGGCTTCGAGACGCTGACCCTGGCCCCCATTGATATCCGCCTGGTGGAGCCCGCGCTGCTCAGCGAGGCCGAGCGGACCTGGCTCAACGATTACCACGAGCGCGTGCACGAGGCGCTGGCCCCGGCCATGACCGGCGAAGCCAGCCGGCACTGGCTTTGGCAGGCGACCCGGCCGGTCTGAGCCGGCCCAGCGCTACGAAGACAGGTATGGCGGCTGAAATGAGGTCGCCCAACCGGGCGCTGCAGACAGGTTAAGCCTGCCAGCGCCAACGCAAACGCCGCGCGTCAGGGACGCGCGGCGGGAGCATCGGCAGGCGTGGCGCGCCGCGTGAGCGCGGTCCACTATGTTATACCAGAATGCGAAGATGCCGACGCATCCGCATCCTGAAATGCTCAGGCGCCGCAGGGGCTTGGCCAGATCCCGATGCGTTGCGCTCATCGGGGTCTGGTGTTACGCGGCGCCGCTGGCTCAGCTGCTGCTGGACGGCGTGCTGGCAGGGCCGGTCGCGGCGGGCGCGGCGTCGGCAGGGCGCTGCAGCACCGGGCCACGGCTGAGATGGGTCGACTTCTCGGCGTTGCGCGGCACCAGCGTGGTGACGTCGCCGCGAATGCTTTCCAGCAGGTCGAGGGCGCTGCGGCCATCGGGGAAGGTGAGCTCGCGCAGCGCCTGGGCCAGCACGTCGATCTTGGTCGACAGCTCAAGGCCGCTGCGGGCCGAGACACGCGACATCGACTGCTCGACGGTCTTCAGTTCCTGCAGCAGCTCGCGGCGCAGCTCACGCTGGTCGTCGGCGTCGATGAGCGGCGAGCCCAGCATGCCGCGCAGAGCAGCCCAGCGCAGGCCAAGAGCCGGAAGGGTGCTGGCGTCGCCTGCGTCAGAAGCCTGTGGGATGTTCGCCATTCGGAATCTCCTTGATAACGTCGGTGAGCGGTGACGCTCTATTGTGGCCATTGCGCGGCCTTGCGGCGTCCGCGTCCGCCTGGCTGCGAAAAAGGTGAACAATGCGTTAACGCACTCTGCCGTGGTTTTGCCGCGACGTGCAATCCGTTTCCCGCTCAATTCCCGGCTAGTTTTGCGCATGGTTTACGCCAGGGCTTCATGCCCTTGCGTCAACCTCACCACGCGCTGGCGTCAGCCGCCCGCCGCCTCGACGAAGCTGTCGAGCACGGTTTTGCGGCCAGCCTTGTCGAAATCCACGGTAAGCTTGTTGCCGTCGACGATGGCGACGAGGCCGGGGCCGAACTTCTGGTGGAAGATACGGGCGCCTACGGCGAAGGCCGAGACGCCGGTGGAGCGGGCGACCAGTTCGCCCTCGATCACCGGCCCGCCGCGCTGGCCGCCTTTGCCAAACCCCTTGCCAAATCCCTTGCCATGACCGGCGCCGCGCCCGGCGGCGAATTGAGAGCCGCCGCCAAAGCTGCCTGCGCCGTTCTGGCCAAAACCGCCTTGACCAAAACCACGCGCCTGGGCGCGCTGCCAGCCGGGGGTGGCGTAGCTGGAGGGGGCGGTTTCGGCGGCCCCGGCATAGCCGCCGGCGGCGCGGTCGAAGCGGCTCTGGCCATAGCCCTGGTTGCTGGCGTAGCCGCCGTAAGAATAGGACGCGGGCGCATCCAGAACTTCCACGGCGCTTTCCGGCAATTCATCAATGAAACGCGAGGGAATGGTGGCGTTCCACATGCCATGGATGCGGCGGTTGCTGGCGAAATAGATGCGGGCGCGCTTGCGGGCGCGGGTAATGCCGACATGGGCGAGGCGACGCTCCTCCTCCAGCCCGGCGCGGCCGCTCTCATCCAGCGCCCGCTGGTTGGGGAACAGCCCTTCCTCCCAGCCCGGCAGGAACACCGTGTCGAACTCAAGCCCCTTGGCGGCGTGCAGGGTCATCAGCGAGACGCGCTCGCCGGTGTCGCCATCCGCCGCTTCCATCACCAGCGACACATGTTCGAGGAAGCTCTGCAGGTCGGGGAACTCCTCCAGCGAGCGCACCAGTTCCTTGAGGTTGTCGAGGCGGCCGCTGGATTCGGCCGAGCGGTCGCGTCGCCACATCTCGGTGTAGCCAGATTCCTCCAGCACCAGCTCGGCCAGCTCGCCCTGGCGCATACGGCTGGCGGCGGCGGTCCAGCGGCCAAAGTCGCTGAGCAGATCGCGGATGGTCTTGCGCGGCTTCGGCTTCAGTTCCTCGGTTTCCACGAGGAAGCGCGCTGCTTCCATCAATGGGATGCGCGCGGCGCGGGCGTGGCTGTGCAGCACCTGCAAGGTGGCGTCGCCGAGGCCACGCTTCGGCGTGTTGATGATGCGCTCGAACGCCAGATCGTCAGCCGGCGAGACGACGCAGCGCAGATAGGCCATGGCGTCGCGGATCTCGAGCCGCTCATAGAAACGCGGGCCGCCGATGACGCGATAGGGCACGCCAAGCTGCACCAGCCGGTCTTCCATCTCGCGCATCTGGGCCGAGATGCGCACCAGGATGGCCATCTCGCCGAGCGAATGATCGCGCGCCTGCAGCGCCTCAATCTCTTCGCCGACGAGGCGGGCTTCTTCCTCGGAATCCCAGGCGCCGGTGATGGCCACCTTCTCGCCGTCCACATCCTCGGTGCGCAGGCGTTTGCCGAGGCGACCTTCGTTGCGGGCGATGAGCTCGGAGGCGGCGTGCAGGATGTGGCCGGTGGAGCGGTAATTCAGCTCCAGCCGCACCACCTCGGCCCCGGGGAAGTCGTGGTCGAAACGCAGGATATTGTCGACCTCGGCGCCGCGCCAGCCATAGATCGACTGGTCGTCATCGCCGACGCAGCACAGATTGCGGTGCGCGGGGTCGCGGCCCTGGGCGAGCAGGCGCAGCCACAGATATTGCGCGACATTAGTATCCTGATACTCGTCGACCAGCATGTAGCGAAAGCGCTGCTGATACTGCGCCAGCACATCCGGATTCTCGCGGAACAGCCGGATGGTCTCCAGCAGCAGATCGCCAAAATCGGCGGCGTTGAGGGTTTTCAGCCGCTCCTGATACATGGCGTAGACCTTCGTGCCCCGGCCATTGGCGAAGGCGGCGCCTTCGCCAGCCGGGACCTGCGCCGGGCTCAGGGCGCGGTTCTTCCAGCCGTCGATCAGATTGGCCAGCTGGCGTGGCGGCCAGCGCTTTTCGTCGACGCCTTCCAGCTGCAGCACCTGCTTCATCAGGCGGATCTGGTCGTCGGTGTCGAGGATGGTGAAGCTGGGCTTCAGGCCGATAAGCTCGGCATGGCGGCGCAGCAGGCGGGTGCTGATGGAGTGGAAGGTGCCGAGCCACGGCATGCCTTCGGCGGCGGGGCCAACCAGATGGGCGATGCGCTCTTTCATCTCGCGCGCCGCCTTGTTGGTGAAGGTGACGGCGAGGATCTGCGACGGCATGGCGAGGCCGCGCGCCAGAATATAGGCGATGCGGGTGGTCAGCACCCGGGTCTTGCCGGTGCCGGCGCCAGCCAGCACCAGCAGCGGCCCCTCAGTTGTCTCGACCGCCCGTCGCTGCTCCGGGTTCAGCCCCTCCAGCCAGCTGGCTGCTGCGCCTGGCGCCACGGCGGCGACAGGCGCATCGCCGCCCGCCGCGGCGCGGGCGCGCGCGGCGATGCCGCCCTCGCGCGGAGTGTAGGCAGGCGCCGGGCTGTGGCCGGAGTTGTCGTCAGAACCTTGCATCGACCTGATGTGCTTCCCTTGGCTGTCGCCGCGCCAGTGGTGCGACGACGTGGATTGGGCGCCATTGCCGCAACCTGAACACCGCCCTCGGGCGGCAAAGGCGCTTGCGGCGGATGATGCATAGGGCGTTCGCGCCAGCGCGTCATCCCTGGCGGGCTTGCCGCCGCCATGCCTGCGGCGCGAGACCGGCCGAATCCGTCATATGGGCGCGCCGCCCCGCCGCCGCCAGTTGATTCGTCACAGGGCTGACGCAACAGGACCTTGGACCATAACGGGAACGAAAGTCGAGCGCGGCGGCATGGACCATGGGGGCGCGTATTACCAGAACCCGATGAGCGTGACTCATCGGGTTCTGGCCAAGCCCGTGCGGCGCCTGAGCATTTCAGGGTGCGGATGCGTCAGCATCTTCGCATCCTGGTATAAAAGGCGGGCGGCTATAGGCGTCGACTTAAGCGCCCTTGCGTCGGGTGATGACGTTGCATGCGCTTTGGGGTTTTTCGTCGCAGACGCTGGGAATTCACGCGCGCGCTTCTATATTCAGGAGGAAGCCACGGTGAACGGCGCCTAACAGCGCGGGCAAGCCGGGCGGGCATGCGGGATGAGAACAATGGCCGACCGTTACAGCCAGCAGATGTTGCGTGACGCAGGTGAGGCTGAGGCGCGGCGCCGCCACGGCGCGCGCAGCAAGGTCAGGGCCCGGGCGATTTCGCGCGAGGAGCAGGCGCGCCTGCGCCGGCTGGTGGCCCTTGGCGCCGCCGCCGCCGCGCTGGCCGCCGCTGCGGCGCTGTGGGCGTTGAGCGCCGCCCCGGCTTTGGCCCAGGGCGTCACGCAGGGCTATAACCAACGCCAGGAACAGACCCTGCAGCAGATGAACCGCTCGATGCAGCAGGATTTGCAGATGCAGCAGATGCAGCAGCAGGGTCAGCAGCAATATATGCGCCAGCAACAGCAGATTCAGCGGCTGGAACAACAGAACCAGCCTGGCATGTTGCGCCCCTGCGCCACGGGCCTGTGCTGACAGGGGCCAGCGCGCGGGCGCATATCATTCGCGCCGTCCATCACGACGCATATTGAACTGCCCGGCAGAGCCATGCCCAAGGCGGTTTTTTTGCGTCGCGGCGGCGCTTGCCTCCGGCCCGCTTGCCGGGTCATACCGCAGACAAGGCTTCTTGGCGCCCCGCCAGCCGCAGGCCAGACTGGCGGTGACGTCAGGACCGCGCGGCGGAACAGGCATGGCGCTCATCAAACGATCGGGGGAGAACATCATGAGGGCAGTGCAGTGTCTGGCTTATGGCGATCCGGATAATCTGGTCATCGCCGACATTGACGAGCCGGTTCCGGGTCCGCATGACGCCATCATCGCCGTTGAAGCGGTGGGCCTCGGCTATGTCGACGGCCTCGTGGTGCGCGGCGCCTATCAGGTCAAGCGGCCGCTGCCATTTGTTCCCGGCAGCGAACTGGCCGGCACGGTGGTGGCGGTGGGCGAGCAGGTCTCGCCAGCGCTGATTGGCCAGCGGGTCATGGCCCTGGCCGAGCGCGGCGCCCTGAGCGAGAAGGCCGTGGTGTACGCCGCCCAATGCGTGCCGCTGCCGGAGCAGCTCAGCTCCGACGCCGCAGCTGCGGCCCTGGTGAATTATTCCACCGCCATCTATGGCTTTGAGATGTGCGGCCATCTGCAGCCCGGCGAGGCCGTGCTGGTGCTCGGCGCCTCGGGCGGCGTCGGCATGGCGGCGATCGATGTGGCCAAGGGGCTCGGCGCGACGGTGATCGCCGCCGCCTCGTCGGACGAGCGGCTGGCGGCCTGCGTTGCGGCGGGCGCCCATCTCACCGTCAATTACAGCCAGCCCGAGTGGCGCAAAACGCTGGAAGCCACCCTCGACGGCCGCAAGCTCACGGTGATCTATGACCCGGTGGGCGGACAGTGGTCGGAGACGGCGTTCCGCTGCCTGTCGCCGGGCGGCCGCCATCTGGTGATCGGTTTCGCCGGCGGCGAGATTCCGAAGATTCCGCTGAACCTGCCCCTGCTCAAGCGCTCCAGCATCGTTGGCGTCGATTGGGGCGGCCATGTGCGGGCCGAAAAGGATGCGGCGCGCGCCATTTTTGAGCGGATGATCGCTTTGGTGCGTGAAGGCCGCATCGCCCCGCAGCCCAGCGCCACCTTCCCGCTGGAAGAAACCCCCGCCCTGCTTGCCCGCATGCTGCGCCGCGAGAATATCGGCAAGCCGGTGGTGGCGATCGGCGGCTGAAGCCTGCGCTCTTGGCGCGCCGTTTTGGCTCGCCAGGCGCCTTACATGGCCTTGCAACGGCTTGCGAGCTGGCGCGCGCCAGCGCAAGATTTGCCGGCCAATATTTGCAAGGCGGCTTGGGCAATCCAGATTTGGCAAACCAGCTTAGGCCAGGCAGGATGTTCGGGGTGGAGCGCCGCCTGGCCTTATACCAGGATGCGAAGGTGCTGACGCATCCGCATCCTGACATGCTCAGGCGCCGCACGGGCTTAACCAGAACCCGATGAGTCATACCCAGCGGGTTCTGGTATTAGTGCAACGAGATGAGGGGTTCGGCGATGAACGCGGATGTCCAGGCGACGGCTGCATCAGACCAGCAGGGGCTTGCCGTCGTGCTCGCCGCCCTGGGCCAACGGTTTGGCGAGCGGTTCACGGTCAATGAGACCATTCGCGAGCAGCACGCCAATACGCTGACCTGGCAGGGCAACCAGCCGCCGGATGCGGTGGTGTTCCCGGACAATACCGGCGAGGTGGTGGAGATCGTCCGGCTGTGCGCCGCCCATGGCGTGCCGATGATCCCCTATGGCACGGGCACCTCGCTGGAAGGGCACGTCAACGCGCCGTTCGGCGGCGTCTGCATCGACACCAGCCGGATGAAGGCGATCATCGCCATGCACGCCGAAGACCTCGACGTGGTGGTCGAGCCAGGCGTGACCCGCAAGGAGCTAAACGAATATCTGCGCGACGCCGGGCTGTTCTTCCCGATCGACCCCGGCGCGGACGCCTCGATTGGCGGCATGGCCGCCACCCGCTGCTCCGGCACCAACGCCGTGCGCTACGGCACCATGCGCGAGAATGTGCTGGCGCTCGAAGTGGTGCTGCCCGATGGGCGGGTGATCCACACCGGCACGCGGGCCAAAAAGAGCGCCGCGGGCTATGATCTGACGCGGCTGATCGTTGGCTCGGAAGGCACGCTCGGCGTCATCACCAAAATCACCTTGCGGCTGCATGGCATTCCCGAGGCGATTTCAGCCGGATGCTGCCCGTTCCCTACCGTCCACGCCGCCTGCGACGCCACCATCCAGACCATCCAGTCGGGCATCCCGGTGGCGCGCATCGAATTGCTCGACGCCGCCTCGGTGCGCTCGGTCAACGCCTATTCGAAGATCGACCTGCCCGAGACGCCGATGCTGTTATTGGAGTTCCACGGTTCCGACGCTTCGGTGAAAGAGCAGGCCGAGCGCTTTGGCGAGATCGCCGAGGGGCTGGGCGGCGGGCCGTTCCAGTGGGCGACCCGCGCCGAGGATCGCACCCGGCTGTGGCAGGCCCGTCATGATGCCTATTGGGCGGGGCGCGCCGCCAATCCGGGCATGCTGACCTTCGCCACCGATGTCTGCGTGCCCATCTCGCATCTCGCCGATTGCGTTGAGGAAACGGCGCGCGATCTGGAGAGCCTTGGCATCGCCGGCGGCACCGTCGGCCATGTCGGCGACGGCAATTTCCATACCCAGCCGTTCTTCGATGTCGATGATCCCGTGAAGCGCAAGGCGATCGAGGGCTTCCTTGAGCGGCTGGCGGCGCGGGCGCTGGCGGTGGGCGGCACCTGCACCGGCGAGCATGGCGTCGGCCAGGGCAAGATGAAGTTCATGGCCGCCGAGCACGGCGCGGACGCGCTGGACGTGATGCGGGCCATCAAGGCGGCGATCGATCCGGCCAATCTGATGAACCCCGGCAAGATCCTGCCGCCCGCCCAGACGGGTTGACGCCGGCCCGCCTTGGTCAATCGTGGGGCTGGCCTTGGGTCGCATCGCGGCGAAACGCTCATCGGGCTGGCGGCTTTGGGGATGGCGGCGGCGTGACGCCAGCGCTACTGGCGGCCATGTCGACGGTTGAGGTGACGCAGGGCCGGGGCGCAACATGGCGTCCTGGCGCGGCGCCTGTGGTAGCATGTGCTGATCCGCCGTGAGGCCGGGGCATGGGGTCCGGTCGTGAACAACAGGGAGTTCAGGGCATTTGCGCGATCTCCTGACCGTGTGCGCCGTGGCGGTGATCGCGGCCCTGCTGGCGGCGTTAATTGGACCGCATTTCATCGACTGGACCGCCCAAAGGGCCCGCATCGACGCGGCGCTGGGCGAGGCGCTCGGCCTTGAGGCAGCGACCCATGGCGCGCTGGAGCTTAGGCTGCTGCCGGCCCCGGTGCTGCAGGCGGCGGGGGTTAGCCTGCGCCAGCCGGCGCTAGGCGGGATGGATGGCGCGGGGCACCCCGCAAATCCGCCGCTGCTGGCCACGGGCGCGGTACGCGCCGAACTGGCGCTGGGGCCGCTTCTGGGGGGGCAATGGCGCATCGTCAACGCCGCCATCGACAGGCCGGTGCTGCGTCTCATCTGGCCGCCTTCAGCCTCGCCCGCCGCTTCGCCCGCTAAGACGCCCCAGCCCACGCCCACACGTGCCGCCCAGGCCCCAGCTGTCGCCGCCGCCCTCGACACCCTGCGCATCAGCGATGGCACGTTGATCCTCGTCGACGCGGCGGGCCGACAGACTGTCGCCCGCACGGGCGTCAACGCCGAACTGAGCGCCACGGCGCTGACCGGCGCCTGGCGCGCCCAGGGTGATGTCGCTGGGGCGCCCTTCAGTCTGAACAGCGGCGAGGCCGATGGCGACGGCCGGCGACGGTTGCGGCTGGCGCTGGGCGAGCCCCAGACTGGCCGGCTCGAATATGATGGCGATGTCGCGCTCTACGGCGCGGCGATCGCTGCGGCGAACGGCAAGTTGCTACTGTCGCGCCGCAGCGCCGCAGCGCCACAGCAGCAAGGGGGCGCCAGCTCATCCCCAGGCCTTGACAGCGCTGCTGGCGATATGCGGGTCAGCGCCGACATCGCGCTCGGGGGCACGACGCTGACTGCCAACGCGATCTCGGTTGAACTCGGCGATCCATCGGCGCCGCTGCGGCTGGAAGGCAAGGGCGGCGGCGATCTTGCCGCCCCCGACAGTCTGGCGTTCACCCTGGCGGCGGCGCGGCTGGATATGGCGGCGCTGGCTCCAGGCTCGAACAGCCATGGCGATGTGCTCAGCGAAACCCTGGCCGCAGTGACGCAGGCGGTCAACCGTTGGGCGGCGCTGGCGCCCTATGGCAGCGTGCGGCTTGAGGCTGGCGCGCTCGTGCTCGGCGAGGAGGAGACCGGCGCGGCAGCTGTGACCCTGAAGCCGCGCGACGCGGGCGTCAGCGTGTCGGAGGGCCTCATTGCTTTACCAGGCGAAGCGACGCTGCGCTTCAGCGGCGATATCAGCAGCGCGCCACGGCCGTTTATCGCTGCCACCGCGCAGTTCAGCGCGCCGCAACCGGCCTTGCTGGCCCCGTGGCTGGCGCGGCTTGGCGCTGACGCCGGGCTGACGGCGTGGCTGGCCCGGCAGCCGCAGCTCACGCTGTCTGGTCGCTATGGCCTGTCGCGTGAGGCGCTGACCGTCCATGGCCTGCGGCTGCAGCTGGGCGCGGGCGAGCTCGGCGGCATGCTGGCGTCGCATGCGGGTGATGTGCGCGCCCCACGGCGCTTTGATGCGCAATTGTCGGCGCGGGAGATCGACCTCGCCGATCTGCCGCCTGGCCTGATGCAACTGTGGCGCGGCGCCTGGCTGCATGGCGATGACGCCCCCGGTGAGGCCAATCTGAGTCTTTCGGGCACGAAATTGCGCCTCGGACGCGCGACTGCGCTGGGCGATGTCCACGCCCAGGCCAGCCTGACTGGCGATGGCCTGCGGTTGAAGCAATTGCGCGTCAGCAATCTGGGCGGCGTCGATATCGACGCCAACGGCGCTCTCACCGGGGCGGGCGAGCCGCTTTCGGGCGCGGTGAGCGCCCGCTCGCTGGCGCAACTGGCGGCGCTGGCCCGCAGCCTCGCGGGCGGCGACACCGTCGCCGCGCCGTGGCGCAGCCTGCTGCAGGTTTTGCAACGGCCAGAGCTGGCCCTGCCTACGCGCATCAGCTTCAGGACCGCCATGCGCGACGATGGCGGCGCCCAGATCAGTTTTGAGGCGAGGGCCGGCGAGCGCGCGGCCCCAGCGACGGGCCCGGCGACCGCCGGCCTTACGGCAACCGGCCAAATCGCTCTGGCGCCGCCAGATACCGGCATCGCAGCCATGACCTTGCGAGAGGCGCAGGTGAGCGCGGGCGGCGGCGACGCCAGGCTGTTGCTGGCGGCGCTGGCGCCGTTGGCCCCGCAACTGGCCGTCGCACCGCAGACGGGGGGCGGGGCATGGACCGCATCGTGGCGCCTGACGCCTGCCGTCGACGCCGGAGCCGCCGCGCCCTGGCAGGCGACGGCATCCGCCTTCGGCGCAAGCCTGAGCGCCAGATCGGCGCCGCAGGGGGCGCAGCTGTCGCTGGCTGCGGCGGACGCCACGCCGCTGTTGCGGGCGCTCGGCGTCAGTCCGCCCCAGGGGGAGGCGCGGCCCTGGCGGCTCGATGGCCAGTTGGCGTGGCCGGCCCAACAGGCGGCCGAAGATGACTGGCGTCTGTCGCTCACAGGAACGGCGGGCGCCATGCCGTTGCAGGCGGAGGTGACGCCGCTGGGCCAGCGCGGTGTCGCGGCCCAGGTCCAGGTGGCGCAATTGTCGCTGCCGCAGCTGGCCCAGGCCCTGGCGCTTGGCCCGGTTGCCGACAGCGACGGCTGGCCGAGCGCGCGCTTCCTTGCCCCGCTGCGAACCGCGGATGGCGTAGATGGTTTGCGCTATGAGCTGACGTTCAAGGCCGATCAGCTGGAGCTGGGGCGTGGCGTCGCGGTGAACCAGGCTAGTCTCGGCGTTGCAAGCATTGAGGACGGCGTGCGCTTCGCCATGGCCGGCGGCGCCGTGCGCACGCCATCGGGCCAGGCTGGCGGCGCGCTGTCTGGCGCGCTGCTGCTGCGCCGCCAGAGCGCCAGCGCGTCGCTGTCGGCCGATCTGCGCCTTGCCGACGCCCGCCTCGCGGCATGGGGCGTAGAACAGCTCGGTGGCGTGGCCGATGTGGAGTTGCGGCTTGGGGCCAGCGGCGAGAGCGTCGCGGCGATCGTCGCCAATCTCGCCGGCAATGGCGTGGTCAGGCTGCGCGACGGCATCTTGGCGCAGGCAGCGCCCGAGGCGCCTGCGGCGACGGCCCGCCTGCTGATCGCCGACCCCAATGCCCTTGAGGCGGCGACGCTGCAGCGCGTGGCGCAGCAGCAGCTGGGCCTGGCGGCGTTTCCGCTCGGCACGGTACAGGCGCCGGTGGTGATGACTGGCGGCATGGCGCGGATTGACCCGCCGGCGGTCGCCGCTGGCGGCGCGACGCTGGATGGCGAGCTGAGCATTGATGTGCGAAATGGCGCGCTAGCTGCCGCCGCCCGGCTGCAGGCCCTGGCGCCGCCACCGCGCTGGAAAGGCGGGGCGCCTGCGCTGGCGCTGACCTGGCGCGGGCCGCTCGCCGCGCCGCAACGCGCCACAGGCGTCGCAGAAATGCAGACGGCGCTGGCCGCCTTGCGGCTTGAGGATGAGTTGCAGCGGGTCGAGGCGTTCCGGCGTGAGGGGCAGCGCCTGCAGGAAGAGGCGCGCAAACGCCAGGAGGAAGCGCGCCGCCGCGAGGAAGAGCGGGCGCGGCAGGCGGCGGAGGCGGAGCTGCGCCGGGCCAGGGAGGACATGGAGGCGCAGGCGCGGCAGCTGGGCGCGCCGCAACCGCCCGGAGGCGCATCGCCGCAAGTGTTGCAAACGCCGCCAGCATTTCAGGCGCCGCCAGCGTTTCAGCCGCCAGCCATGGCGCCGGTCGCCCCGCTGCCGCCGCAGCGCTAATTCAGTCTGGATCTGTGTGGGCAGCCAGCGCCTGTTCGAGCACGAAGACGCGGATGGCGGAGGAGAGATTGGCGCCGTTGCGGCGGCGGTCGATTTCGCCGATCAGCCGCGCCATGGACATCTGGCGCGCCGCCGCGATGTCGCGCAGGGCGCGCCAGAAGGCGTCTTCAAGCGAGACGCTGGTGCTGTGGCCCGCGATAACCAGCGAGCGTTTGACCACGCCGCTGCCGGCAAGGTCTGTCTGCCCGGCAAGCGGTGTTGTTGATGGCTGGCGGGCCATGCGCTGATTGCTCGTGTGCGGCGCGCTAGCTGAAGCATCAGGCGCCTGCGTCTGGGCAGCAAGCGCCTGCGGCTTGGTAGCGAGCGCCTGGGGCTGGGCAGCGAGCGCCTGCGGCTTGGTAGGAAGCGCCAGCACGTCAGGCCGGGGCGTCGCCATTGTCATCAGGAGCTTCGCGGCGGTGGCTGTCGAGGCGACGCTGGGCCAGTTCGGTGACGGCGGCGTCGCGCTGCTTGTCGGCTTTCTTGCGTCCGAACGACGCCCGGTTGCGGGCGGCGGCGCTTTCTTTCTGCTTGCGCGCCATGTCCTTGCGCGCCTGGCGAAAATTGATCACGTCACCCATGTGTCGCCTCCACCCATGTCTGGCCACCGCTCATGGAGCCGCCTGATACCGGCGCCCGGTGAGCATGGCTCATCAGGCGCTGGCCAAGCCCGTGCGGCGACTGAGCATTTCAGGTCGCGGATGCGTCATCATCTTCGCGGCCTGGTATGAGCAGCCTTTCAGCATGCACCGACTTACTGACGGTTGTCACCTGGCGCAGCAGCACAAACCGTGCGACGCGGGATGTTGCGGCGTGGCGCTGCGCGAAAGGACTGTGTCCCACGCGAGCAGATTGACATGGGCATTGCGCCAGCATTGCGGCGACTGGGCGCTGATGACTGGCGTCTCCGGTGGGGCGTCGCCGCCCCAGCCGGAGGGTCGCCGATGACCGAACGGCGGTTCAGCCGCCGAAGCCCTCGCTGGCGAGGGCGCGCTGCACGGCCGGGCGGGCCAGCATGCGCTGATAATGGGCGTCGAGATTGGCCGGCAGCTGCTCTTTCAGGCGGAACACCTTCCACCAGCAGATGTAGAACAGGCCGTAATCAGCGACCGACAACGCGCCGGTGACATAGTCGCGCTCGCCCAGCTCGTCGCTGAGCAGCGCAATGCCCTTGTTGGCGACGTCGGCGCCCTGGGCGCGGATCGCGTCATACTGGGCTTCATCGGTGGTGAAATAATTGGGCCGGAACATGCGGGTGAAGCCCTGCGGGTGCACCGTTCCCGCAATATAGCTCAGCACTGACAGCGCTTTGGTCTGGGCGTCGATATCCGCCGGGATGAGGCCCAGTTCCGGATTGGCGAGGCCGATCCACCAGGCGATGGCCGGGAACTCGGTGACCAGCACGCCATCGTCGCGCACCAGCGCCGGCACCTTGCTCTTGGGATTGATGGCGGCGAACTCCGGCTTGCGTTGGTCGCCTTCGCCGAGATTGAGCCGGATGGCGTCAAACGGCTTGCCCGTTTCCTCAAGCAGGGCATGGATGCCGATGGAGCAGGCGCCGGGAGCGTAGAACAGCTTCATGTCAGATACCTTTTGATGTGTCGCCCGGGCGGTCCAGCCGGTGCGCGCCGGTTGGGCGCACTGTGTTGGGGCGAGGGCGCCGCCTTGTGGCTAAACTGCGCCTGGCCAGCGCCCAGGCCGGATACCGGGGGCGCCTGGGAGCGCATGATGCCAGACCTCGATCAGCATGACCCATCGGGGTCTGGTCAAGCCCGTGCGGCGCCTGAGCATTGCAGGATGCGGATGCGTCGGCGTCTTCGCATCCTGGCATGAGCCGAAGCGCAGATGGGGCGCACGCCTCAGACAGGCGGGGCAGTCGCCGTGGGCGGCCTGTATTGGCCAGCGCGTCTGCCCACGCAAGCACGCGCGCAGCAGTGCGCCGCGCTTGTGCCGCCTCAAAATGCATCATCTGTCGAAAAAGTCAGCGGCCTCACGCCTGGCGCGGTGAGCAAGGCCAGTCGCGGCCGCTCTGGAGGCAGCGCAAAAGCTATGCCCGACGCAACAGGGGCGCTGGGCGCTGCAACCGGGGCGCGCCGCTGCACAGCGTCGTTAACGGAGGCTGTCAGTGCTTCTTGCGGAAGGCGTCGAGGCTGACGACCTGGGCGCCGCCGGAAGCTGGCGCTTCGTCGGCATCTGCGGTGGGCTCCGTAGCGTCGGCGTCCGCCCTGGTCGCAGCGTCGGCTTCCGCTTCAGCTGCTTCGGCGATCACTGCGTCGGCGTCGTCGGAATTGGCGCCGGCGTCCTCGATGCGGGCGACAGGCGGCAAGGTCTCGCTGGCGGCTGCGTCAGCGGCGGCGCGCTCACGCAGCGAGCGCGGCGTGAACGGGCGCGGCTGCGCCTCGCTGGCGGCGGCCGCGTCGGCTGCGCCGTCGGCGTCGTCCTTGACCTCGAACTTCAGGCCGAACTCAACGGAAGGGTCGTAGAAGCCGGTGATGGCGTCGAACGGCACAATCAGCCGCTCCGGCACGCCGCCGAACGACAGACCGACCTCAAACAGCGCCTCGGTGACGTTGAGGTCCCAGAACTGGTGCTGCAGGACGATCGTCATCTCTTCCGGGTATTTCTCCTTGAGACGGTTGGAGATCTTGGCCCCGGCGACATCTGTGCGGAACGACACGTAGAAGTGGTGGTCCGGCGGCAGGCCTTCCCGGCTGGCGTCGGCCAGCACCTTGCGCACGACGCTTTTCAGCGCGTTCTGCACAAGAAGATCGTAGCGGATGTGATCTTTCGACATGGAGCCCCGCGCACCGCAAATCAGGTGGAGGCTTCTGTTGCCAGGCGCCTCCGGGCCCCGCCTTACGGGGCTAACCGCAAGGGCTTGAGTCGAGGATGCTCAACCGCTTACGCGGCTGCGCGGACCTCAGCAAAGTTGTCGTTGGCAACTATTGCAACGGCCCGATAACGGCGGAACCATGCCGGGCAAAAGTACACCCTTTACACCCTCGTCGATCCTGTTTCGCCCCCGCCAAAAACCAGCCACGCTGGGTTTTGGTGGAGGCGCCGGGCACTGCCCCCGGGTCCGAAAGGCTTATTCCGATGACCGTTTATCACCATAGCCGCCTTGCGACGGCACTCTGAATATAGGGTGCGCCGCAGTCCGGGGGAAGGGGGAATGACGCCTGATCGCTGCGACAGCCCCACCCTGTGGACGCTGCGTCCTGAAGCGCCGGCGAAAGCTGGCGCCGCCGCCTCTTCGGTGTGGGATGACCCGCCTGCGCCGCGCCGTCGCGCTTGCCGACCATTGCGCGCGCGCCTTATGCTCGCCAGCCTCATCCTCCCGCTCCGTTGCGCCGGCTTTGGCGCCGTCGTCGCAGCGGCCGCCGTCGCGCAAGACTGCTGATAAAGACTGCTGACACCGCAAGCTGCTGGACCCGCCTCATGCAAAGCTATCTCGACCTGCTCACGCGGATTTTGAATGAGGGGGCGCCCAAGGGCGATCGCACCGGCACCGGCGTGCTGTCGATTTTCGGCCATCAGATGCGGTTCGATCTCAGCGCCGGATTTCCGCTGCTCACCACCAAGCGGGTGCATTTCCGCTCGATCGTGCATGAGCTCATCTGGTTCCTGTCCGGCTCAACCCATGTGCAATATCTGCAGGACAACGGCGTTTCTATCTGGGACGAATGGGCGACCGAGGAGCAATGCGCGCGCTTCGGCCGCAAGCCCGGCGACCTCGGGCCAGTCTATGGCCACGCCTGGCGGAATTTTGGCGGAACGGAGCTGCCCGACGGCACGTTCGCCAAAGATGGCGTCGACCAGGTTGCCTGGCTGATCAATGAGATCCGGCGCAATCCCGACAGCCGTCGCCTGATCATCACGGGCTGGGACCCGCGCCAGCAGGATCGCGTAGCGCTGCCGCCCTGTCACACGCTGTTCCAGTTCTATGTGGCCAATGGCAAGCTGTCATGCCAGCTCTATCAGCGCTCGGCCGACGTGTTCCTTGGCGTGCCGTTTAACATCGCCAGCTACGCCTTGCTGACCCATCTGATCGCCCAGGCCTGCGATCTCGGCGTCGGCGACTTCGTCCATAGCTTCGGCGACGCCCATTTGTATCTCAACCACCTCGACCAGGCCCAGGAGCAGCTCGCCCGCGCGCCGCGCGCCCTGCCGCAACTGTGGCTCAATCCGGATGTGCGCGATATTCTGGCCTTCCGCTATGAAGACGTGCGGCTGGAGGGCTATGACCCGCATCCGTTGATCCGGGCGCCTGTGGCGGTGTAAGGGGTCGGCTGCCTGGGCGGCAGTTGTGAGGCCATCAGCCGGATCAGCCGCCTGGCCTGCGCCGCCAGCGCCGATAGATCGTGATCGGGGGCGGCCGTGTCCGCCGAGAAGGCAGGCGTTGCGCACATCGCGCGGCGCCGCAGCCCCAGCCATGAGGAGGCGCCGGAATGTTCGACGACCTCAGGCTTTGCGCAAGGCTGTTGCGTGGCGTCAGGGCGATACTGGCGGTGGCCGCCGTCTATGCGCTGACGCTGCAGCCGATGTTGAGCCCGGTCGCGGCGGCCGCCGGTGGTGGCGGACCTGGCGGCCTGTATGGCCTGTGCGCCAGCGAGGGGGCTGATCACGATGGCTCCGCGCCCGTTCATCACGACGCCTGCTGCTGCACCATTGTTTCCGGCCAGCCAGGACTGACCGGCGGCGCTGCGCCAGCGCCGGCGCGGCCAACCGGCTTTTTTATCCAGGTCGCCGCCTGGGGGCAGACCGACGCGCCAGTTGTGGCAAGTCGTCGTGGCCCGCTCCTGCCCAGAGCTCCGCCTGTCGCCTGACGATCGCCATCCAGCGGAACCCCTTGTCACGCAGCGCCGCCAGGCGCCGCCGCGGCTAGCCAACGTCCTGTGCTCGCGTCTTTGCCAGGCGTTTCGGCGCAGGTGGGCAGGTGGGACCGCACTCCGTCAGGTTAATATACAGGTTTTTCCATGAGCCCGATCCGTTTCACCCTTCTCAGCCGGCTGGCCTGTGGCCTCGCCGCCGCCACGGCGCTATCCGCGGCGCTGCCCGTCGCCGCCTCCGCCCACGCGGTGCTGACGCCCGATACCGCCGTTGCGGGCCAGACCTGGCGCGGCGCCGTGCGCATCGGTCATGGTTGCGAAGGCACTGCGACCCGGCTGGTGCGGGTCACCATGCCCCAGGGCGTCGTTTCGGTGCGTCCCAAAGCCAAGAACGGCTGGCTGATCGAGACCATCTGGGCGCCTTACCCCGCGCCGATCACCGTGCACGGCAAGACCGTAAGCGAAGGCGTGAAGGCCATCATCTGGAAGGGCGCCTCCCTGCCAGACCACATGTATGATGAGTTCGAATTCACTGCCCGCATCGAGTCAGACGCTCCGGCGCGCGACGGCAAGCTGGTGTTCCCCGTCTATCAGGAGTGCGAAAAGGGCGCGTTCAACTGGACTGAGGTCGCCGCCCCTGGCGCCGACGCCCACGCGCTGAAGACCCCGGCGCCGACCCTGACGCTTGCGCAAGCATCTCCGGCCAGGGGGGCGCATGCTCAGGCGGCGCAGGCTGCCGCAACCCATGGCCATCATCACGGCGCTCATGGCGGCCACGCCGCCGGCGAAGCCGCCGGCCATAGCCATCTGACCGTGAGCGGCGGCTGGACCCGCGCCACGCCCGCCGGCGCGAAGGTGGCTGGCGCCTATATTGGGGTGGCCAATGGCGGTGAGAAGGCCGATGCGCTGGTCGGCGGTCGCTTCGACGTCGCCGGTCGGGTGGAAATTCACGACATGACCATGGTCGATGGCGTGATGCGCATGCGCAAGCTCGACGACGGCCTCGCCATTCCGGCCGGCGGCGCGGTTGAACTACGCCCTGGAGGCCTGCACATCATGCTGATGGATCTGAAGCAGCCGCTGAAGCAGGGCGAGACGATCAGCGGCGTGCTGACCTTCCGCAACGGCGGAGAGGTCAAGGTCACGCTGCCGGTGGAGGCGGCTGGCGCGCCTGGCCCAGGCAAGGCGGGCAAGGGCAATGCCGGCGGCAAGGACGGTCATGGCGAAGGTCATGGCGCAGCGGGTCATGGCGCGGCGGGTCACGGCGGGCACGCGCACTGACGCCACGCCTTCCGGCGCGCGAGCGGGGCGCCGGCGCGTGCGCGGGTCGCCGTCTGGCCATGGGTCAGGCGGCGGCGAGGCGGCGTGTGCGTGACGCGGGTATTGCGACCGGCAAGTCTGTAGCGCCGGCGGCGCGGGCCTCGCGCGGACGCGCCTCGCGGCTTCGGCGGCGGCGCGCGTGGCCCTGTTTGGGGACATGGCCGGACAAAATGGGGGTAGGACGATGGGCGAGCGGCGGCTGAGACTGGCGCAGGTGGTGGCGATGGGGCGCAATGGCGCCATCGGTCGCGACAATGGGCTGTTGTGGCGGCTGCGCTCGGACATGCGGCGTTTCCGCCAGCTGACCACGGGGCATCCGCTGATCATGGGGCGGAAAACCTGGGAGTCCATCGGCAAGCCGCTGCCCGGTCGCGACACGATTGTGCTCAGCCGTCGCGGCGCGGTGGACGTGGAGGGGGTGCACACCGCCGCCACCCTGGAGGCCGC
Source organism: Camelimonas sp. FR25 (assembly GCF_059740505.1). Classification (NCBI taxonomy): domain Bacteria; kingdom Pseudomonadati; phylum Pseudomonadota; class Alphaproteobacteria; order Hyphomicrobiales; family Chelatococcaceae; genus Camelimonas; species Camelimonas sp. FR25. The sequence continues at coordinate 50,514 of NZ_JCAWFG010000082.1, forward strand.
CATCGATCTGGCGCAGGACTGCGCGGCGCAACGTGGCGTTGACACCGCCATGGTGGTCGGCGGGGCCGAAATCTACGCCGCCACCTTGCCGCTCTGCGACCTGGTTTATCTGACCGTGGTCGACGATGCCCCGGAGGCCGATGCGTATTTTCCTGGCGGGCCAGACGGGGCGTGGCGGGCGGACTTCGTTGAGCTTGGCCGCGAGGCGCATCCCGCCAGCGACGAGGATGAAAAGCCCTTCTGCTTTTTCGATCTGCAGCGCCATGCGGCGGGGGGCGGTAAGGCCGTGGGCTGGGGCAATCCCGCCTGAAGCGCACGGCATGTTGATTGGGTGGCCGCAGGCAAGGCGTCGTCGGGGTGGGCGTCGCGGGAAGCGGTTCCGCCCGGCGCCGCCCCATCAAATTGGCCATAAACCGGCGAAAAGCGCGCCAGGCGCCTGCAATCCGCCGTCAGCGCATTGTACGCGGCGGCGACAGTCACTATCTGCCGTGGTTGACAGGCGTGCGCGCACAACCAACAAAATGCAATCAGGACAGGTTGATCGCGGAAGGCATCAGCGCCGGGCGGGCTCAGGCTTTGCATGGACACAGCCGATGCTGGCGAGGCGCGCTTGGGTGAGACCGGCGCGACGGTCGCGACCAGTCGGCTGCAGGCTGCGTCACCGCCGGGAAACCGGCGTGCGGTGGACGCGGCCTTCAGTTTGTCCGGGCGCAACATATGGCGCGCCGTGAAAGGGGAATGACAGATCGATGCCTTGGAGCAATCAGAGTGGCGGCGGCGGCAGCGGCGGTGGGGGAGGTCCCTGGGGCCCGCGCAATCAGGGACCCTGGGGACAGGGCCCCAAACGCAATCAGGGTCCGCCGGACCTTGAGGACATGTTGCGCCGTAGCCAGGACCGGCTGAAGCAGATCTTCCCGGGCGGCTCCAATGGTGGCCCCGGCGGACGCACCGTGCTGTTCGCCGGTCTTGGCGTGCTGGCGCTGTGGCTGGCCACTGGCTTCTACCAGGTCGGCCCCACCCAGGTCGGCATCAATCTGGTGTTCGGCAAATATGTCGGCCAGACCGGCGAAGGCCTGCGCTACAACTTCCCCTGGCCCATCGGTCAGGTGCTGCGTCCCGACGTGACGACGCGCCGGACCATCGAGATCGGCATGCGCACCACCGACAGCTCGCGCAGCCGCGTGCAGCAGCGCGCCGTCGCCGAGGAAGGTCTGATGCTGACCGCCGACGAGAACATCGTCGACATCAGCTTCGAGGTGCAGTGGGAGGTCAACAAGGCCCGCGCCCAGGACTATGTCTTCAACCTGCAGAATCCGGATGGCACCATTCGCGTCGTGGCCGAAAGCGCCATGCGTGAGATCGTTGGTCGCCGCAACATTCAGGCCATTCTGACCTCTGACCGCGCCGCCATTCAGGAAGACGTGCGTCAGCTGATGCAGAACACCCTAAACAGCTATGGCGCCGGCGTGATGATCGTCCAGGTCAACCTGCTGCGCGTCGACCCGCCGCAACAGGTGATCGACGCCTTCCGCGACGTGCAGGCGGCCCGCCAGGATCAGGACCGCATGCGCAACGAGGCCGAGACCTACGCCAGCCGCATCGTTCCGGAAGCGCGCGGCAAGGCGATCTCCGTCGTGCAGCAGGCTGAGGGTTACAAGCAGCGGGCCGAGGCGGAAGCCACGGGTCAGGCGGCGCGTTTCACCTCGGTGTATGAGGAATACCGCAAGGCGCCGGCGATCATTCGTGAGCGCATCTATCTGGAGACGATGGAAGAGGTGTTGAAGAAGGCCGACAAGACCATTCTCGACCAGAAGGGCGGGCCAGGCGTCGTGCCTTATCTGCCGCTGGGGCAGCTGCGCCGTGACGGCGCTGCAACCGGGGAGGCGGGCCGATGAACGGAGCGCTCAAGGTTGGCGGCGTCATCCTCGCCGCACTGGCCGTTTTCCTGCTCTACACAGGCGCCTTCACCGTCGGCCAGACCCAGGAAGCCCTGGTGCTGCAGCTCGGACGCGTGCGCAGCGTCATCAAGGAGCCGGGCCTGAACTTCAAGATCCCGTTCATCGAGAACGTGGTCTATGTCGACAGGCGCGTGCTTGACCTCGACCTGCCGGTGCAGGAGGTGATCGCCGCCGACCAGAAGCGGCTGGTGGTCGACACTTTCACCCGCTATCGCGTGGTTAACCCGCTGCTGTTCTACCAAACCGTCGGCAGCATTCCCGGCGCCAACCAGCGCCTGACCTCGATCGTCAATTCGACCACCCGTTCGGTGCTGGCGGAGGCGACCTTCACCGCCATCGTCAAGGACCAGCGCGATGCGCTGATGAAGCGCATCCGCACCGACGTGAACCGTCAGGCGGCCAGCCTTGGCATCGAGGTGGTGGACGTGCGTCTGCGTCGCGTTGATCTGCCCGAGCAGAACAGCGAGGCGGTCTATCAGCGCATGAAGACCGAGCGTGAGCGTGAGGCTGCGGACATCCGCGCCCAGGGCTCGCAGATCGCCCAGGGCATTCGCGCCAACGCCGATCGTGAAGTGACGGTGCTGCTGGCCGAGGCTAGCCGCACCAGCGAGCAGTTGCGCGGTCAGGGCGATGCGGAGCGTAACCGTATCCTCGCCGACGCTTACGGCAAGGACCCGTCGTTCTTCTCGTTCTTCCGATCGATGCAGGCTTATGAGCAGTCGCTCAATACGCCGGACACCCGCCTGATCCTGTCGCCGGATTCGGAGTTCTTCCGCTATTTCGGCAACCCAGGCGCCGCGCCGGCCGCAACGCCTGCGCCGGCACAGCCCGTGCGGCCCTGAGCCAGAAGGGCTCCGAGCCAGAAGGGCCTGGAGGCCGAAAGGCCTCCAGGCAGGTTGGCTGCGAGCCAAATGGTCGGGAGCCTCTCCCGGCCAATTGGCGCGAGCCCTTGCCGAGCCCCTGTGCAATGACCACGGCGCGTGAGCATTGGCAGTCGACGGCGCCGCCGCTTTGGCCCCCCGGCCTTTGCGCGAGCGGACCGTCCTCCGTCCCGGCCTTTCGCCGGTCGTGGCGCGATTGTGATGCACGTCAGGAGAGTACGGTTTGACAGAACTGGCGATTGCGCTCGGTCTGGTCCTCGCCATTGAGGGCATCGTGCTCGCCGGCTGGCCATCTGTGGCCCGTCGCGTCGCCGCCGAAATCCTGGCCACGCCGGAGGAACGACTGCGCCTTGGCGGCATTGTGGCTGCAATCGTCGGCTTGGTCATGATTTGGCTGCTTCGTGGGTGAATGATGGCGCTTTGGGCCATGTGCGCCTGAGCGCCGTGGCGCTGTCACGCCAGCGGGCGCTGCGCAGCGCGCGGTGTCCTCAGGGACATATTTCAGCCATGTCCGTAAGGGTATGGCGCAGATAACCTCCCATGCCCGGGCCGGCCGCAGGCCGCCTGTGCGGATGGGGTGAGGAGGATTTATGAAGGCAGCTGGATTGAAATTCGTCGCTGCGGCGGCGCTGGCGCTGTCCATGGCGTTCGGCGCAGGCGCCGCCCAGGCGCGGGGGCCGGAAGGGTTTTCCGATCTCGCCGACCAGGTGACCAACGCCGTCGTCAATATTTCGGCGACCACCACGGTTGATCCTGGCAAGGATCGCATGTTGCCGCAAATCCCGCGCGGCACGCCGTTTGAAGACCTGTTCGAAGAGTTCTTCAACCGTCGCGGCGGCCCTGGCGGCCCCGGTGAGGAAGGTCCACGCCGTCAGCGCAAGTCCAGCTCGCTCGGTTCGGGCTTCATTATCGACGCCAGCGGTATTGTGGTGACCAATAATCACGTGATTGGCGAGGCCAATGACGTCGAGGTCATTCTCAACGACGGCTCGAAGATGAAGGCTGAGATCCTCGGCAAGGATTCCAAGCTCGATCTGGCCGTGCTGCGGGTGAAGCCGACGGCCAATATCAAGCTGACCGCCGTCAAGCTCGGCGATTCCAACAAATTGCGCATCGGCGAGTGGGTGCTGGCCATCGGTAACCCGTTCGGCCTCGGCGGCTCGGTGTCGGCGGGCATTGTCTCGGCCATCAACCGCAATATTTCGTCTGGCCCCTATGATAGCTACATCCAGACCGATGCGGCCATCAACAAGGGCAATTCCGGCGGTCCGCTGTTCAATATGGCGGGCGAGGTGATTGGCATTAACACCGCCATCCTGTCGCCCAGCGGCGGTTCGGTCGGCATCGGCTTCTCAGTGCCGTCGTCGCTGGCGGCGCCGGTGATCGAGCAGTTGCAGAAATATGGCGAGACCCGCCGCGGCTGGCTCGGCGTGCGCATTCAGAACGTTGATGAAGCCACCGCCGAGGCGCTTGGCCTCGACAAGGCGCGCGGCGCCCTGGTGGCCGGCATTGACGACAAGGGCCCGGCCAAGCCGGCCGGCATGCAGGTCGGCGACGTCATTATCCGGTTTGACGGCCAGGACGTGAAGGACAGCCGTGAACTGCCCCGCATCGTCTCGTTCACCGCTGTCGGCAAGGAAACCGACGTGGTGGTGCTGCGCAAGGGCAAGGAAGTCACGCTGAAGATCAAGCTCGGCCGCCTTGAGGATGGCGAGAAGGAAATGGCCGCGCGCGGCGAGATTCCTGGCGGCAAGCCGGCGATCAGCAAGACGCTGGGCCTCGACCTCGCGCCGCTGACCTCCGAGGGCCGCAGCCGCTTCGGCGTCAAGGACGACGTCAAGGGCGCGCTGGTGATCAGCGTCGATCCGGACTCGCGCGCCGCAGAGCGTCGCCTGCAGCCGGGCGACGTCATCGTCGAGGTCAACCAGGAGCAGGTGCAGTCGCCCGCCGACGTCACCCGCCGCATCGACGCCCTCAAGAAGGATGGCAAGAAGTCGGGCCTGCTGCTGGTCGCCAATCCGCGCGGCGACGTGCGCTTCGTGGCGCTGCCGATCGAATAAGCCTCGCGCCCGCGCTCTCTGGCGCATGCGCCAGAGAGCGTCCACACAAGACGTCAACCATAGAAAAAGCCGGGTCAGTCGCCCGGCTTTTTTATGTGCAGTAGTCCCTGGCCGCCCTGGGGCGGGCGTGCGCTCAGCGCACGAAGTCTTCCTCGCAATAGCCCTGGGCGTAGAGCAGCGTGGTCAGATCGGTGTGGTTGATGCGGGCGCTGGCGGCTTCGGCGACCGCCGGCTTGGCGTAGAAGGCGACGCCGAGCCCGGCCTCCTGCAGCATGTCGAGGTCATTGGCGCCGTCGCCCACCGCCATCACCAGCTCCGGCGGCAGATTGTAGTGGTCGCGCAGCCGCAGCAGCGTCGCCTTTTTGGCTTCGCGGCCGAGAATCGGATCGATGACCTGGCCGGTGAGCTTGCCGTCGCTGACGTCCAGCGTGTTGGAATGGTGTTCGTGGAAGCCGATTTTCTCACTGACCGGGCCGGTGAACACCGTGAAGCCGCCAGAGACGAGGCAGGTGTGGGCGCCATGGGCGCGCATGGTCATCACCAGCTCGCGGCCGCCAGGGGTGAGGGTGAGGCGCTCTTTGACGATGGTGTCGACCACGCCAAGGTCCAGGTCCTTCAGCAAGGCGACGCGTTCGCGTAGCGCCGGTTCGAACGCCAGCTCGCCGCGCATGGCGCGCTCGGTGATGTCGGAGACCTCTCCCTTGAGGCCAACGAAATCCGCCAGCTCGTCGATGCATTCCTGGCCGATCATCGTCGAATCCATATCGGCGAGGAACAGCATCTTGCGGCGGGCAGCGCGCTTCTGGACGATGATGTCCACCGGCGCGCCGACCTCGTCGATCAGGGCGCGCAATTGCGCCTCGATCAGCGCAGCAGGGGCGTTGGAGGCGAAGGCCAGGTCGATGGCGCGGCCTTCGGCCAGTTCGCTGGTCATCACCGGACCACTGGCCATCGAGGCGGCCAGCATTTTAAGACGCGGCGCCAGGCTGCCGGGGCCGCCGGGCATGAGCAGGCCGGACGCGGCGTGGGCTGGACTTGCGACCAGCGTCGCGACAGAAGCTTCAGGCTGGGATGCGAGGGACATGGCGCGTGGCTACAATCGTGGATGAACCGGAACGGATGGCCCTCGCGGACGTGATGGCGTCGCCAGAACCCGTGGATGCGGTTCTCATCGCAGGCCCGACCGCTTCGGGCAAGTCCGCGCTGGCCATCGCCATCGCCAACCAGCTGGGCGGCGTGGTGATTAACGCCGATTCCATGCAGGTCTATGGCGATCTGCGCGTGCTGACGGCGCGTCCGTCGTGCGATGAGGAACAGCAGGCGCCGCACCGCCTTTACGGGGTGATCGACGGAGCGGTGAATTATTCGGTGGCGCGCTGGCTGGCCGACGCCAGCGCCGAGTTGCAACGCGCCAGAGCGCTGGGCCTCATACCGATCTTTATCGGCGGGACGGGCCTGTATTTTCGGGCGCTGCTCGACGGTCTGTCAGACATTCCGCCCGTGCCGCCGGCGCTGCGCGCGGCGCTGCGGCTGGAGGTCGATGGGCTGGATGGCGCGGCGTTGCACCAGCGGCTGGCCGAGCGCGATCCGCTGATGGCCGGACGGCTGCGGCCCAATGACCATCAACGCATCCTGCGCGCGCTGGAGGTGGTGGAGGCGACTGGCCAGTCGCTGGCGACGTTCCAGCAGCAGCGCACGCCGGGGCCGCTTGCGACAGCCCGCACCCGGCGGCTGTTCCTCGCCCCCGAGCGGGCGACGCTGTATCAGCGCATCGACGCCCGCTTTGACCGCATGCTGGAAGAGGGGGCGCTGGACGAAGTGGCGGCGCTTGCGGCGCGGGGCCTTGATCCAGCCCTGCCGGTGATGCGCGCCCATGGCGTGCCGGGGTTCCTGGCTTTTCTGCGCGGCGAAGTCAGTCGCGCCGCGGCGGTGGAGCGGGGTAAGGCCGACACCCGCCATTACGCCAAGCGCCAGTTCACCTGGTTCCGCCATCAGATGCCGGGCTGGAGCTGGGTTAGCGTTTGAGATTGATGTGGTGTCCGGGCGCTGGCGTCCGGGTGCTGGCGTCCGGGTGCTGGCGTCGGAGCCCGGCAGCGCCCGCTAGCGCGGGTTGGGGCGCAACTGGGCCAAAGTGGCGCTGGCGGCGCGCACCCGGCTGGCCAGCAGCGGACAGGCCACGAGCTGGGCTTGGGCGTCCCGCACATGTTCGGCGTCGACATAGACGCGGAGGATGTCGCGGGCGGCGATATTGCCCTCATGCATGGGATGCCCGCCCGGCAGGTAGAAACTGTGGCTTAAGGGGCGGAGGCCATAGATCACCGGGTAGTGGCCATCGCGACAGCTCTCCGGCGTGAAGCCGTAGGACATCACATTGGCGATGGTTTCGCTGATGCGCCCGATGGAGATGCAGCCAGCGGCGCTATTGTTCTGGCGGAGCGCCTCAAGGCTGTAGCCGCGCTCGCCGCTCTTCAGTGGTGCGCGTTGGAAATAGGCGCTGCCGGCGATGTCGCGCATGGTCAACAGCGCCGCATGCGCCGCCACGCCGGGAAAACTGGCGCTGGTCGAGACATGGGTAAAGGCCACTCCATCGCCCTCCAGTTGCGCCTCCAGCTGTGGCCGGGGCCCGAGGACCAGCAGGTTCGGGCGGTTGATCACGTCCCGTGGCGATGGCTGGGCGGGGCGCCCGGGGGCGCCGCCAGACGGCGGCGAGAAATCTGGATACGTGTGGCGCATGACGCCTCCCGTTCGGCGCGTCGTCACCTGCTGCCTCTTGCCGCCCTGTGCAGACCTGCGCCCCCGCGCCTATCTGCTCATTTTGCGCGACGCGGGCGCTACCACTACGGGGACGTGTAAGCACTATGTGAAGGGGCCCGCTATGACCCCTCGCGCAAAGGCGAGGCTTGTTGGTCGGCGCACCTTGGGGAGCGGCGGGCGAACGAAAGGTTGCTGCGCCCCATCGCCTGCAAAAATGCCGAGGTCGGCGCGCAAGCGATTGACGCCATTGTCCACATCCGCTAGCGTCCCGCCATTAATCAACTGGAGTGGGCGCAATGCGCGCAATTCTCGTAGTATGTGAGGCGCCATCGACGGAGCGGTGACAACCGCAGGTCCGATGATGGCGCATGCAGGGTCCCTCGGGGCCCTTTTTTGTTGTCTGAATCAGATTTGCCATTGGGTTTTTGTCACAGCGCCATCCGGGCGCCCATCCTCCGGTCGCAGCCTCACCCATGCAGGGCGGGGGCAGTGGGACGTGAGGGGGAGCGGAATGGGCGCGAGGCTTCCTGGCGCAATGGCTTCTGCCGCGAGGGTGGTTGGAACAGGCGCGGAGCTAACCGCGCAGCCGGGGGCGGCAGGCTACGGGACGTGTGATCGGCGTTGGCGAAATCAGTTGTTGACCAGGCGGACGCCTGGCGCCAACAGCGTGCGGAGACGGGAGAAGGACACCATGAGCGAGACAATGACCGGCGCCGAGATGGTCGTCCGCGCGCTGCAGGATCAGGGCGTGGACCACATTTTTGGCTATCCTGGCGGCGCGGTGCTGCCGATCTATGACGCCATGTTCCACCAGGACAAGGTGCGTCACGTGCTGGTCCGTCACGAGCAGGGCGCGGTGCATGCCGCTGAAGGTTACGCCCGCTCCACCGGCAAGGTCGGCTGCGTGCTGGTGACCTCTGGTCCTGGCGCGACCAACGCCGTGACCGGTCTGGCTGACGCGCTGCTCGATTCGATCCCGCTGGTCTGCATCACCGGCCAGGTGCCGACGCATCTGATCGGCTCGGACGCCTTCCAGGAATGCGACACGGTCGGCATCACCCGCCACTGCACCAAGCACAATTATCTGGTGAAGCGCATCGAAGACCTGCCGCGTATCCTGCACGAGGCCTTCTATGTGGCGTCGAACGGCCGTCCTGGCCCGGTGGTGATTGATATCCCGAAGGATATCCAGTTCACCTCCGGCCAGTATGAGCGCCCGCGCGACAACCAGCACAAGACCTATCGTCCGAAGGTGAAGGGTGACCTCGACGCCATCCGCGCCGCCGTGCGCATGATGGCCGAGGCGAAGAAGCCCGTGTTCTACACCGGCGGCGGCATCATCAATTCGGGGCCGGAAGCCTCGACGCTGCTGCGTGAGCTGGTGCGGCTGACCGGTTTTCCGATCACCTCGACGCTGATGGGTCTGGGCGCATACCCTGCGTCTGACAAGCAGTGGCTGGGCATGCTCGGCATGCACGGCGCCTATGAAGCCAATATGGTGATGCACGATTGCGATCTGATGATCTGCATCGGCGCGCGTTTCGACGACCGTATTACTGGCCGTATCGACGCTTTTGCGCCGAACTCGAAGAAGATCCACATCGACATCGACCCGTCGTCGATCAACAAGGTGGTGAAGGTCGATCTGCCGATCGTCGGCGATTGCGCCCATGTGCTTGAGGACATGGTGCGGCTGTATCGCACGGCTGGCGGCCGCACCGACAAGCCGGCGCTGGCCGAATGGTGGAAGCAGATTGACGTGTGGCGCGCCCGCAATGGCTTCGCCTACCACAATTCGGAAACCACCATTAAGCCGCAATATGCACTCGAGCGGCTGCAGGAGCTGACGAAGGATCGCGACGTCTACTTCACCACCGAAGTGGGCCAGCACCAGATGTGGGCGGCGCAATTCCTCAAGTTCGAGGAGCCGAACCGCTGGATGACCTCGGGCGGCCTCGGCACCATGGGCTATGGCCTGCCCGCCGCCATCGGCGTGCAGCTGGCCCATCCGGGCGCGCTGGTGATCGACGTGGCTGGCGAAGCCTCGATCCTGATGAACATGCAGGAGATGTCGACGGCGCTGCAGCACCGCGCTCCGGTGAAGATCTTCATCCTCAACAATGAGTACATGGGGATGGTGCGGCAGTGGCAGGAATTGCTGCACGGCGGCCGCTATTCCGAGAGCTATTCGGAGGCGCTGCCGGACTTCATCAAGCTGGCCGAGGCCTATGGCGGCACGGGCATCCGCTGCTCCGACCCGAAGGAGCTGGATGAGGCGATCCTGAAGATGATCAACACCCCTGGCCCGGTGATCTTCGACTGCATCGTCGACAAGCAGGAAAACTGCTTCCCGATGATCCCGTCGGGCAAGGCGCACAATGAGATGATCCTCGGTGACGCCGCCGCCGACATCGGTTCGGTGATCGACGCCGCCGGCAAGATGCTCGTCTGACGGCGTCCGCCTGAAGCGCGGTGGGGCTCGCTCCATCGCGCCCAGGACCGTCCGCCCGTCCATTCATCCGCCCCATGGCGCGGAGCCAGCCGCCGCTGGCAGTGAGGTCAGATCATGAAGCTCATCGTCGCCAGCAAGCGTTATTCGTCGTGGTCGCTGCGCCCGTGGCTGGCCATGCGGGTCGCCGGAATCGCATTCGAGGAGGAGGTCATCCTCCTGCGGCAGCCGGAGACCAAAGCGCAGATCGCCGAGGTGTCGCCGACTGGCTTGGCGCCGGTGCTGCAGGATGGGGCGCTGACGGTGTGGGATTCGCTGGCAATCATCGAATATGTCGCCGAGCGCTTACCCGATGCCGGCCTCTGGCCCGCCGATGTCGCCGCACGCGCCATCGCGCGCTCGGTGTCGGCCGAGATGCATGCGGGGTTCCAGCCGCTGCGCATGGCCTGCCCGATGAACCTCGGCATGCGCTTTGCGCCCCGGGACCGCGGCGAGGCGGTGGATGCGGCGGTCGCCCGCGTCACGGCGATCTGGCGGCAGCTGCGCACCGACCATGGCGCTGGCGGGCCGTTCCTGTTTGGACGCTTCTCGGCGGCGGACGCCATGTTCGCGCCGGTGGTGACGCGCCTCGACGGCTATTCGATCGCCGTTGATGACGTCTGCCGCGCCTATATGGACGCGGTGCTGGCCTTGCCTGCTTTCCAGGAGTGGGGGGCGGCGGGGCTGCGTGAGCCTGGCGTGGCGTTTTATGACGAGATCGACGAGACGCCGGTCGCCCGCTTCGCCCCCGACGTGGGCTGAGCGCCGCGCCGATTGTGTTTGCGCCTGGCGCCTGTCGCCTGGCCCTATCTGACTGAGCGGAGCCCAGGCCTGCGGCCTTGCGTGCTCCCGAACCTGAAATTGAGACGCCCTGATGAAGTCCCATTATTCCGACGCGCCCACCCATTTGCACATCGCCCGCCACACCCTGGCGGTGATTGTCGACAATGAACCAGGCGTTCTCGCCCGCATCGCCGGGCTGTTCTCGGGTCGTGGCTACAATATCGAGAGCCTCACCGTATCGGAGACCGAGCACGAGCAGCACCTGTCGCGCATCACCATCGTCACCTCGGGCGATGACGCCGCCATCACCCAGATCATGGCGCAGCTCGACCGGCTGGTGCCGGTGCATCGGGTCGATGATCTGAGCGCCAATGGCCAGGCGGTGGAGCGTGAGCTGGCGCTGGTGAAGGTGTCTGGCCGGGGCGAGCATCGGGTCGAGGCGCTGCGCCTTGCCCAGGCCTTTGGCGCCCGTACCCTCGACGCCACGCTGAACTCGTTCATTTTCGAGTTCACCGGGGCGATTGATGAGGTCGACCGCTTTATTCGCGTGATGGCCGAGACCGGCGTGGTGGAAGCCGCCCGCACGGGCGTTGCGGCGCTGTCGCGCGGCGCGGGCCAGGGCTGACCTTGCAGGTCAGGGGCGGTCTTCGCCGGTTGTGGGCCAGCCAGCGCGCTGTCCGCCGCCGGTGACCGTCCGCTGACGGATTGTTCGGGTGCGCCGCCGCAAGCCGCGCCGTGGATCGTGTCGCCTGGCGTCAAGCGGGCCGGAGTTGCGCCATGTTGCCCTTTGAGACGCTGCTGGCGCTGGCGTCCTTCGCTTTCGTCACCTCGATCACGCCCGGGCCGAACAACATCATGCTCACCGCTTCGGGGGTGAACTACGGCTTCCGCGCCACCGTCCCGCATCTCTTCGGCATTTCGGCGGGGTTTTTCCTGCTGTTGCTGGCGGTGGGGGCCGGGGTGGGTTCGGTGGTGATGGCGGCCCCTGGGCTGCGGCTCGCCCTGCAACTGGCTGGCTGCGCCTACATGCTGTGGCTGGCCTTCCGGCTGGCGACCGCGCCTGTGGCCGATGGATCAGCGCACGCCGGGGCGGACGCAGACGCGGCCCGCCGGGATGGTCGGGGCAGGCCGTTGACGCCGCTGGAAGCCTGCCTGTTTCAGTGGGTGAACATCAAGGCGGTGATCATGGCGGTGGGCGCCATGACGGTCTATGTGCGCCCCGACCATGCGGTGGCCGACGTGCTGCAGGTGGCGGTGGTGTTCACCCTCGTCAATCTGCCGTGCCTGTCGGTCTGGGCCGGCTTTGGCCATGTGCTGGGCGCGCGACTGGCCGAGCCGCGACGCCTGCGCTGGTTCAACCGGCTGATGGGGCTGCTGCTGCTGGCCTCCATCGCGCCGATGCTGCTGGCCTGAGGGCGGCGCAGCTCACTGGCCGCCGGTGAAGCCGCCATTGTCGAGATAGGCGATCTCGTCCGGGGTGCTGACGCGGCCAAGGATGCGGTTGCGATGCGGGAAGCGGCCGAAGCGGGCGATGATGTCGCGGTGTTCGATCGCGTAATTGAGGCTGTTGGCGTCGCCGAGCGCCTCATAAAGTTTGACGCAACGCTCCTGGTCCGCGAGGTCCTCGGCGTGCATGAACGGCAGATAGAAGAACGGGCGCAGCTCGGCGGGGACCCTGGCGTCAAAGCCCTGCGCCAGAGCGTCATCGGCGACGGCGCGGGCGGCGGGGTCTGAGGCGAAAGCCGCAGGCGTGCCGCGATGGATATTGCGCGGGAACTGGTCGAGCGCCAGCACCAAAGCGAGGGCGCCCTCGGGCGTGGCGCGCCAGCTGTCCAGCTCGCCGCGCGCCGCGGCGGCCTGGGTGGCGCCGAAGCGGTCGCGCAGGAAGGCGTCGAAGGCGTCGTCGCGGCTGAACCATTTCTGGTAGCCGGCGTCGCGCCAGGCGGCGACGACCTCTGCTGGCATGGCGACGCCGGCGTGGGCCGGCACGGGGGAGGTTTGTGGGGGCGTGATCGTCATGACGGCGAGCATTGCCCGAATTGGCCGCGCTGGGAATAGCCCGGGGCGATGAAGCGGGTTCGGGCGCTCGCCAGCTGGCGAAAACGCCCGCAGGGATTGGCGCTGGTCGTGCTGTTCCGCGCAAATGCGCGGCGTGGCGAAGGAATGACTTGACCAGTGGCCTGTGGCGGGCTTTACCGCCTGCATATTTCACTGCCGGAACTGTCTGGCGCGCACCGCGCCGGATGTCCGGAGGTCTTTCTGTCGTGGGGCGACGGCAGGCGGGCCGGTTCTGATCAGATCGTCGGCATTTGGCCCGCGACCGTCGCCAGAGGATGTATGTGATGCGTGTTTATTATGACCGCGATGCGGATCTGAACCTGATCAAGGGCAAGAAGGTCGTCATCGTTGGCTACGGCAGCCAGGGCCATGCCCACGCACTGAACCTGCGCGATTCGGGCGTCGCCGACATCGCCATCGCCCTGCGCCCCGAGAGCGCCACCGTGAAGAAGGCCGAAGGCGCTGGCTTCAAGGTGATGTCGCCTGCCGACGCCGCCAAATGGGCCGACGTCGTCATGATGCTGACGCCGGACGAGCTGCAGGGCGACATCTATCGCGAGAGCCTGCACGACAACATGAAGGAAGGCGCGGCGCTGCTGTTCGCGCACGGCCTGAACGTGCACTTCAACCTGATCGAGCCGCGCAAGGACCTCGACGTGCTCATGGTCGCTCCGAAGGGCCCGGGCCACACCGTGCGTTCCGAGTACCAGCGTGGCGGCGGCGTGCCGACCCTGATCGCCATCCACCAGGATGCGACCGGCAACGCCCATGACATCGGCCTGTCCTACGCTTCGGCCAATGGCGGCGGTCGCGCTGGCATCATCGAGACCACCTTCAAGGAAGAGTGCGAGACCGACCTGTTCGGCGAGCAGGCCGTGCTGTGCGGCGGCGCTGTCGAGCTGATCCGCGCCGGCTTCGAGACCCTGGTGGAAGCCGGCTACGCGCCGGAGATGGCCTATTTCGAGTGCCTGCACGAGCTCAAGCTGATCGTCGACCTCATCTATGAGGGCGGCATCGCCAACATGAACTACTCGATCTCCAACACCGCTGAGTACGGCGAGTACGTCACCGGCCCGCGCATCATCACGCCTGAGACCAAGGCCGAGATGAAGCGCGTTCTGGAGGACATCCAGTCGGGCAAGTTCACCCGCGACTGGATGCTGGAGAACAAGGTCAACCAGGCCTCGTTCAAGGCGACCCGCGCCCGTAACGCTGCGCACCCGATCGAGGAAGTCGGCGCCAAGCTCCGCGACATGATGCCGTGGATCAAGGAAAAGGCCCTGGTCGACAAGTCGAAGAACTGATCCTCGACCCGGCTAGTCCACCTGGATCGGCGCCCCACTCCGGGGCGCCCTGACAGAATGAGCCTGCGGCCCCGCCGCAGGCTTTTTTTGTGGCTGGAGCAGAGCGGCGCACATGACGCCATTCCCTGATGAACATGAACCTTCGGGCGACGTTCAGGCCCGCGCTGGGCGTAAGTTTTGCAGGCCGCGGATGCGTCAGCATCGTCGGGGCCTTGTATTAATCGCCGGGGCGCAGGCGATTGACAATCAACCCAAGTACAGAGGCAAGGATGGCTCCGCCGACGCCGCCTGCGACGAAATTTCCAATCAGGGCGATGACGTCGGTGAGGGCGGCGCTAGCAACATCGGCGATAGCGATTGCAGGATATGGCCGAGCACGCCGCCGCCCACGACGCCGGCTGCGGCGTTGACCAGGCCGCCCATGTCGATGGACCTTGCGCGACCGGCGAGGCCGCCGCCGATGGCGCCGCCAACGAGGTGAAGGATCAGGGGGATCAGATGTTCCATGGCGATCTCCGGTTCGTCGTCAAGAGGAATCGGGTAGACGCGTCTGTTGGATCAGTATTCTATCTGATGAATTAGTGTAAACGCCAGAAACTATTGATCGCTTCCCCTGGGAATAGCATGAGAAAACTCCAGATCAGGGCGGACGAGACATTGGCGGCCTGAAACGGCAAACGCTGCATGCGGAACATGCCGGCGACCAGCGGCACAAAGGCCCGAAGCGGCCCGGAAAAGCGGCCAATAAACACGCTGGCGACGCCCCATTTATGGGTGAACGCTTCGGCCCGGTCCATAAAGTGTGGGAAACGACGGAATGGCCAGCGATGGCGAACGCTGTCCTTGAGCCAATAGCCGACCTCGTAGGAGATCCAGTCGCCGAGGATGGCGCCGGCCGCAGCCGCGGCCCACACCGGCCAGAACGGGATGCCAGCGGCGGCGAGCACCGCCCCGATGGCCAAAAGCAGTCCGGTGGCCGGAACGACGAACGACAGGATGGCGACCGATTCCGCAAAGGCGAGGGCGGCGACGATCCATGGCGCCCAGGCTTGATGCTGGCGGACAAACTCGGTGACGTGGTGCGTCATTTCAGCGAGGGTCATGCATGCTCCCGGCGCGGCGCCTGCCAGTTGTGTCGGTGAAACCGCGCGGTTGCAACTCTGCTGCAGCGCGCGCGCCTCATGACGCGCGCCGCCCCGCCACGTGGCGGGGTCGCGAACATCGCCGGGCATGGCGGCGCAAGCGTGACGCGAAAGTGGCGTTGCAAGGTTGTGTGGCCAGCTGTTTCCGGCGTGCGCTGATCAGGGTTTGGCGAGGACGGGCGTTTTCGGGCGTTGGTCGCGGAATATGGGTGGGCGTCGTAATTTTGCTGCATCAGACGTTTCCGTCGGCAAGCAAAGCGATCTAGGTTGCCGTGTCCGTTGGGCGGCGGCGCGGCGCCGATTCTGCAACGCTAGGGCTATGGGTGGCCGAAAATCAATTCGGCGACAGGCGTCGCCACGGCGTCGGCGCCTGACGGAGAAGGCGGGGGCAGGGGGAGCCAATGAACATTCTGTCGATCCAGTCGCACGTCGCCTATGGCCACGTCGGCAACGCCGCCGCCGTGTTTCCCATGCAGCGCATGGGCGTCGACGTCTGGCCGGTGCTGACCGTGCAATTCTCCAATCACACCGGCTATGGCGCGTGGACAGGGCGAGTGTTTGATGGCGACATGATCGCCGAGGTGACGCGCGGCATTGAGGAGCGCGGCGTGCTGGGCCAGTGCGACGGCGTGCTGTCGGGCTATGCCGGCTCGGCTGAGATTGGCGAGGCGGTGCTCGCCGTTGCGGCGCGGGTGCGGGCGGCCAATCCCGATGCGCTGTATTGCTGCGACCCGGTGATCGGCGATGTCGGGCGTGGCGTGTTCGTACGGCCAGACGTGCCGGATTTCATGCGCAAGCGCGCCATGCCGGCGGCCGACGTCATCACCCCCAACCAGTTTGAGCTGGAGCTGCTGACCGGCTGCACCATTCATTCCGTTGCGGAAGCGCGCCAGGCGGTGCGCATCGCCCATGGGCTCGGGCCATCGGTGGTGCTGTTGACCTCGCTGCACAGCGCCGAGACGCCCGCCAACGCCATCGACATGCTGGCGTCTGGCCCCGACGGCATGTGGCGGGTGCGCACGCCGAAGATCGACCGCTATTTCACTGGCGCTGGCGATGTCACCGCCGCTTTGTTCTTCACGCATTATCTGCGCAGCCGCTCGGTGGCGGCGGCGCTAAGCGCTGCGACCTCCTCGGTGCATGGCCTGCTGGCTGCCACCGCCGCATCAGGCCAGAGCGAATTGCAGCTGGTGCAGGCGCAGGATGAATTTGTGGCCCCGTCGCAGGTGTTTGAGGCGGTGGCGCTGTGAGCTGCGACGCCGGCGCCTACCCTTGGCGTGAGGCGCCGGCCATCGTGCCGCTGCGCGCCGTCGAGGCGCGCGTCGACACCGGGCCATGGGCGTGGGCTGAGGCCAACCGGGCGCTCATCGACCAGCACTGGCAGGCGGCGCTGGCCCGCCAGCCGCGCATGTTCAACGGCCAGGTGCTGCTGTCGCGCAAGCCATCGATTGTCGATGGGGTGTACCGGGCGAGCTATTTGCCGGTGGATTTCGCTGCTTTCCTGACCTGGCGGGATCTCGGCTGGCCGGACGCCAGCGTGGTCAACGGCTTTTCCATGGCCGCCCTGCGCGCCGCCGACGGGCCGTTCATCGCCGGGGTGCAGGGCGCCCACACCGCCAACGCCGGGGTGATCTATTTCGCCGCTGGCACGCCAGATCTGTCCGACGTGCTGCCAGATGGCCGCCTCGACCTGCAGGGCAATATCAGCCGCGAGCTGGCGGAAGAGACTGGACTCGACGCCGCTGAACTCTGCTTCTCACCTGGCTGGAGCGCCGTGCTCGACGGCGGCCGCGTCGCCCTGATGCGCGAGGCGCGCGCGAGAGAGCCGGCCGAGGCGCTGCTGCAGCGCATCCGCCGCTTCATCGCCAGCGACCCGGCGGCGGAGCTTGCCGACGTTGTGGCGATCGCCAGCCTGGCCGATCTACCGGCGGATCGGGCGCCGTCGTTCATGATGGCCTGGCTGGCCACAGCGCTGGCCAGAGACGGCTACGCCGCTGCCGGCGCGCCAACGGGCGTTGCGGGCGCGCCGAAGCGGTTGCCGTCATAGGCGCATGAGCCGCGCCGCCCTCGCGTCTGCACGCCTCGGCCATCCTCAATAGTAACCGTTGGCCTTCTTAACCGAAGCAAGCATCGCCAGCGCTGCGCTTTGGTCGCCAGCCTGGCAGCGCGCTGCGGCGCGATCGATCTGTGGCGTCATCCGCGCATACACGCTGCGATTGACGTGGCCCATCTCCAGATCCTGTGTCAGCACTTTTCGGAGCTGTGCGATCGCCGCGCCGCAGGTCCCAGGACCCGCCGGACTGGCGGCCGGCGCGCTGGCGGGGCCCGACGCGCGCGCCAGCGGCGCTGCGCCTGTCGTCGCAGGGCTGTCGCTGGCGTGCTGGGTGCAGGCGGCGACGCCGGTCAGCAACAGGGTGCAAAGGATGGGCCGGGTGACGCGGTTCATGCGGGGGCTCCAGCAAGATGGCCGACGCGGCAGGCGCCGACAGGGATGGCTCCAGGTGAATGGACATCGACTATAGCTGGCGCTGGCGCAGGGGCGATGACGCGCCGCTTCTTGCCTGTGGGCGATGAAAACCGCGCCTCATACCAGAACCCGTGCGGCGCCTGAGCATGTCAGGATGCGGATGCGTCAGCATCTTCGCATTCTGGTATCAGTGGCGTGGTGCGGCGGACCCTGGCGCGCGCCTTGGGCAAGCCCGCCTGGCGCGCGCCGCCTGACGCAACGAACAGGCCTTGATGCGTGCGGCCCGCCACGCGATGGGCGGCCCCCGGCTCCCACGCGCGGCTTTCGTCCGTCCTGTGGCGCTTTTCTTAACGATCACAGTGGCTTGTTGAGCGTCTGCGCCGGTGCGCGCCTGTCGAGGCGCTGGCTGCAAACCCGTTGTCGCTACGGACGGTAATTCACAGATCCGTGGGTTTTCCCCAGTCGTCGAAAAAAGTTTGGGCGTGAGCGTACAGGCGCTGGACAGCCACGGGGGGGATTGGTATCAACCGCTCATCGAAACGGTGGCGCACACAACGCCCCGCCGGAGCGAAGACAAGAAGATGGGCGCATAGCTCAGTTGGTAGAGCAGCTGACTCTTAATCAGCGGGTCCTAGGTTCGAGCCCTAGTGCGCCCACCATCTTCTTCAAAAAGACCCCGCCTCTGGCGGGTTTTTTTGTGTCTGCAGTTCAGTTTCTTCCTGCTGACGTTGCGACCAAGGCAATCTGTGCTGACGATGGCGGTCGTGCGCGACGGCGCGTCGCCTGGCCTTAAGCCTGGGCAAATCGGCGTGATGCTTTTGCTCCGGCGCGCGGTCTGTGCAACGGTTGCGCTTGCAACCGGACGCCGGGGAGGGCACGCCATGTCTATTGCGACCAAATCAGAAATGCGACTGCTGACACAGGATGAAGCGCAACTCGTGGCCGTGACGCGGCGCGAGGGCATTGCCTCCGCCAGCGACCAGGAATTGCGACAGGTGGTGGCGCTGCTGCGGGAGCGGCGTGACCGGGCGCGCGGCATCGCCCGCCAGCAGCGGCGCGAGATGCGCGGCAAGGCGGCGAGCGCCCGGCCGGCCACTGACAATTCCGGCAACAAGCTCAAGGCGCGGGTGCTGTCTGGCGCCATCCAGCGCGCCAATCGCGAAATCGCCCGGCGCAAGGTGCAGGCGGGGCGCGGCGCCCTGGTGGCCAGCGCCCGGCGCGCCCTGGCGCTAAAGCAGGCGAGTGGGGCGGAAGACAGCGTCCCTGAGCATCGGACGGCCAATCACGGCATGCAGCCGAACCCATCTACCCGGGTGGACCAGATCGGCAGCGCCATGGAGGCGGGACGGGTGTCGCAATTTGTGCGCGACGCCCAGGCCAGGAAAGACGCGCGAGACTGACGCCAGGGCCTGGTCAATTTATGCGCCGGCGATTTGCGCCACGCTTACCCCACAGGCTGTGGAGCGCAGAGCGTCGGCCTGCGGGCGCAGGATCAAAGTGGAGCCGGCCATGCTCTACAGGCATGGCCGCCGCTCAGCGCCATAGGCTGTATTTTTCCCAGTCGGCCTCGGGGATGGCTTCGCCGAGGTCGTAGTTGAATTCCAGCACCGAGAGCCGGTCTGGCGCGGCGACGCAGGAGAAGGAGATCTGGCGCCAGCCGCCCTTGACCCGGATGGCGCCGCCCTTGCCAGACAGGCGGTCGCCGGTCTCATCCACGGCGGCCATGGCGTCGAGAATGGCGCGGTCGGGGCGCAGCCCCTGTTCCTTGCGGCGGATCACCCGCATGGCGGCGACGTCGCAGATTTGCTGAAAACGCTGCGTGGGGTCGAGCATCATCAGCGAGCGGGTGAGGCGGGCGTCGGCGGTGACGACTGGCGCTGCGATGGCCGTGGAGCTGACGGCTGCAAGCGCGGCGATACCAGCGCAGAGCCAGGCGAGGCGGGTGCTTTTTCTGACTGACAAGGGACCATACTTCGCCGCAAGCCGGCAGGCGAAGCCTCTGGGGATGCGCCATGGACCGCAAGGCGGCGGCGACCCGGATCAGCGGACAGTGGCATTCCGGACGGGCGTGGCCGCCTCAACGGAGGCGGCGCAGGACAGCGCGGGTGCGGCGATGATCGGCCCTGAGTGCCACCAACCACACCCCGGAGCAAGCGCCTGCCGCGGCGGTCTGGCGTCGCATGTCGCCCTACGGCGTCGCAAATACCCTTGTCCAACCCGCGCCGGGCGGCAATTTTTCTGACAGCGCGGCCTGGTTCCGCAACGTGAGGCGCGCTGTTCCGCCTGTCATCCTCTGGCGTCCTGCAGCAAAACCGGCTGAAATGCTGTCCAGCGCAATCACCGAGCCTGGCGCGACGTCCGGGCCGGCGCAGGAGGAGATGTCATGAGGCAACGCCTGATGCAGGGGGCGCCGCCGCCCGTGGCGGCGCAGGTCACGCTGGCTAACTGGCGCGAGGCGCCATTCAGCCAATGGGGGTTCCGCAACGTGCGGTCGCTGGCGCCCACCGCCGCCGCGCCGGGCGCAGGGCCAGACGCCGCATCGCCGCTGCCGGAACGCTGGCGCGATCTGGCGGATGTGGAGATCGCTGATGGCGCCGGCGGCCATGTGCGGCTACCGGCCTGGCTTCGCGCCCTGCATGTCGATGGGCTGGTGGCGCTGCGACGTGGCGAGCTGGCCTGGGAGTTCTACGACAACGGCCTCGACGTCGGGCGCCAGCACATCCTGTTCTCGGTCAGTAAATCCCTCACGGGCGCGCTGGCGGGCGTGCTGGTGGAGCGCGGACTGCTCGACCCGGAGCGTCCGGCCTCAAGCTATGTGCCGGAGTTGCACGGCTCGGTGTTCGCCAGCGCCAGCGTGCGGCATCTGCTCGACATGCTGGTGTCGATCCATTTTGTCGAGGATTACGCCGATCCCAATGGCGACATGCCGGCCTACCGGCGTGCGGTGGGCTGGGACCCGGGCGGCGAGGTCGGCGGCGGCGATTTGCGGGGCTATCTCGCCAGCCTCAACCGCCCTGGGCCCACCGCCCATGGCGCGCGTTTCCAATATCTGTCAGTGGCCACCGACACGCTCGGCTGGGTGCTGGAGCGGGCCGGCGGCGCGTCCTTCGCCGAGCTTTTCTCGGACTGTATCTGGCGGCCCATGGGCGCAAGCCACGAGGCCTGGGTGACGGTGGATGCGCGCGGCGCGGCGCGCGCGGCTGGCGGCATTTGCGTCACCACCCGTGATCTGGCCCGGTTCGGCGAGATGATGCGGCGCGGCGGCGTGGCCAATGGCCGGCAGATCATCCCGTCCTGGTGGGTCGACGACATCCGCCAGAACGGCGATGTCGAGGCATGGCAGCGCGGCAATTTTGCCGAGATGGACTTTCCCGCCTGTCGCTATCGCAGCAAATGGTACGTGTTCGACGCCGACACCGGCGCCTTCGGCGGCGCTGGCATCCATGGCCAGTGGCTCTATGTCTGCCCCCGCCACGAGGTGACCCTCGCCGTGTTCAGCTCGCATCCGGTAGCGGCGGATGTGCCTTATGCCAAAGGGTTCATCAGCGCCTGCGGCCGCATCGCCGCGGCGCTCGGGGAGGTTTGAGCAACTGGCCCGCCCGGCGCCACGGCCTGGCGGGCCAACACCGCCAGCCGCCACTGCGCCGGCGCGCGATCAGTCCGCAATGCAATGGCGCAGGCCCAACCGGGGATAAGCAGAGACAACGCCTGCCCCGGCAAGGACATCGCTGCCGATGCTTGTGTGAACAGCGCGCGACGCCGCATACGGAAGGCTTCATAGCAGGACGCGAAGATGCTGACGCACCCGCATCCTGAAACGCTCAAGCGCCGCACGGGCTTAACCAGAGCCCGATGAGTCATGCTCATCGGGCTCTGGTATCACTCGGCTACGGGAGCAGCGAGCGCCACCACCATGCGCGTCCAGGCGCTGTCGGGCGTGCGGTCTGGGGCCACGTCGCGCCGCAGCGAGGCGAGGGCGCCGCGGGCATTGTCATGGGCGAGGGCGATGCGTGGCGCGGCGGACGTCGGGAGCGCCTGCGTCGCTGGCAGGGCAGGGGAGGGGGCTTGTGTCGCGGCAAAGGCGTCGCTGCGCGCCTCCCACAAGGTGGCGAATGTGACGGAGACCGCGCTGGCCACCATAACCGGCGGAACCTTGCGCACCCCTGGCCGGATGATCACGTCGCGGCCGGCGAAGGCCAGCGCTTCGGGCCGGGAGATCACGCCGAGCGCCGCCCGGTTGCGCATGCGCGCGAAGAACGGATGCATGCCGCCGTCGGCATAGGTAATGCGCACGGAAGGCGCGCCGTCATCAATGTGTTGCTGGATGGCGGCCTGCTCATCGCGCACCCGCGCCGTCGCCTGGGCCTCAATGGCGGCGTCGCGATAGGGCGTGAAGTTGTAGCGCTTGCTGGCCACCGTCACCTGGGGAGGGCGCCCCGTCGCCTCAAAGCGGTCGTAGCCCACCTTGAGCTGACGCCAGAACGCGATGTGTTCGTCGTCGCGCATACGGGCCATGTTCCGCGCCGTCATCCGGAAGGGATAGGCCTGCATCTGCACCGCGCGTTGGCCGCCGCGAAAGGCGTCGCGCACCAGGGCGTAAATCTCCTCAACGCCATCATTGGTCATGGCATAGCAGCCCATCGACGAGCAGGCCCCGTGCACCATCAGATAGGAGCCTGTGTAGCCATGGGCGCGGTCGTAGGCGTTGGGGAAGCCGGTGTCGAACGACAGATGGTAGGAGGAGTTCGGGTTCATCAGCTTCGGGGTGATGTCGTAGAACCCCTCAGGAGACTGGCGGTCGCCGGTCATCCGCTTTGGCCCAAGCCGGCCCGACCAGCGGCAAATGGGAAAGGTCTTCAGCAGCGCGTAGCGGCCATCGGCGCGCTGCTTCCATATCTCCAGTTCGGCTTCACGCTTGAATACGCGCACCAGCACCGGGGCCGCGGCCTTCATGCCCTTGTCGCGCATCAACGCATGGGTCGCGCCGGGCACGGGCGTATCCGCCTTGGCCTGCGCCGCGTCGGGCTGCGCAAAGAGCAAAGCAGCCAGGCACATGGTCGCCAAAGCCATGGTCGCGGCGCTGCGATGGCGGCGTTGCGGGCGCGCGGGCGCCGGATCAGGCTGGGCGAACATGCCAGGCGTAACTCCAGACAAGAGCATGCGCGTCACGCGGCAGGGCGGCGCGCCAGCGGCGCAGAACCACGCTGTCTGGCCTGCGCATGGTCAACAACTGGCTGTCGAAAGCGGCTGTTTCGTGAGCACATTCGCGTCAGCAGCCTTCCACAACCCGAAAATCATGGTTAATGTATGAAACGGCCAGCATTAAGAGCTGGTTAGCGTAGGGCTGTCTGGAACGACCCGATTGCACCGGAATGGGTGGAATGCGGGCGAAAGGATTTTTGTCGCCAGGCCGTTGACATCCGAACGGCCT
>NZ_JCAWFG010000083.1:0-5179 GCF_059740505.1 Camelimonas sp. FR25
GCGTCAAATGCCCAGTCCTTCTGGGCGCCATTGTACACGACGCCGAGATTGACATTAGCCTTGCCCTCGAGGAACGCGTAATTGAGGTTCAGGCTGGCGACGTTGCGCGGGCGGCGCACCAGCTCCGCCCCTGTCGAATCCTGCCCATCGGTATAGGTGTAGGAGCCCATCACGGTCAGGCCGTCGATCGGGCGCACGGTCGCGCCGACTTCCACGCCCTGAATGGCCGATGTTCCTGGCAGGTTGACGGATGTATTTCCGGCGCCGGTGATCATGTCGCGAATGCGCTGGTTGAAATAGGTGGCGTTGAGAACGACCTTTTGGCCCCAGATTTCCTGATCGACGCCCACGTCCCATCCACGCGCCTTTTCGGGGCTCAGATCTGGGTTGCCGCGATAGGTGTTGGTATAGCCATAGAGTTCCGACATCGTGGGGTTCTTCACGCCAGAGCCCAGCGAGGCGCGTAGCTTGGTGCCCGTTTCGTCTATGCGGTATGCGCCAGTGAAACGATAGGTCGTCGAATCCTTGAAGATGTCGTTGTTGTCGTGGCGCACGCTTGCGGTGACGGTCAGGTTGCGGAACGTGCCCTGATACTCACCGACGAGGCCGGTCGTGCCCATGGTCCGGTTATCGTTCGACCATGCACTGTCACTGCGGTAACGCTCATCGCGGTGCTGGGCCGCAAAGGTAACGATGTGCGTCGCATCAAGGAAGCTCGGCGTGTCGAAGCGAAAGTTGGTGCGGTATTCGTAATTGTTGGTCGTGCCGCGATAGTCGCTCGTGGGCTGACGCTTGGTGCGGTAAACATTGTTCTGGTCGGTGACGCTGGACGAGAAGATGTGGTTCCAGCGACCATCCAGAAGCTTCACCTTCGCTTCGGCGCGTCCGAACAGTTGGGTGCCCTTGTTGTCCATGTCGGCGTCGACGGCGCCAACCCCACCGATCTCGGTATCGTTCTTGTTGAAGAACCGGGTGTAACGACCGACGAAATTGAATTCGAGGTAGTCGTTAGGGCTGAAACCGAACTTCGTGTAGCCCGTACCGTTACGGTAACCATCGCGCTCGTAATTGCCATTGCGGCTATCGGCGACGGAAAACCCATTCGTCGTAAAGCCGGCGCCGCTAAGCAGGAAATGAGCCCGGTCATTGGCCATGGACACCGTGGCGCCGCCGTTAAGGGTCTTTTGCGTGCCGCCTTCGAGGCGCGCGGAAACCTTCGGTTTGCCGTCACCCTTTTTGGTGATGATGCTGATGACGCCGCCGATGGCGTCCGAGCCGTAGAGCGCGCTCTGCGGGCCGCGAAGCACCTCAATACGCTCCACATCGTCGGTCAGCAGGTTGGCGAAATCGAACTCGGAACCATTGCCGGGGTTATTGACGACGATGCCGTCGATAATGACCAGCGTTTGGTTGCCCTCGGAGCCGCGCATGCGCACCTGTGTCAAATTGCCGACGGGGCCGGTTCTGTTGACGGCGACGCCGGGAACCTGGCGTAGGGCCTCTGAGACCAGCCGAATGTTCTGCTTGCGCAATTCATCGCCAGTGATGATGGAGACAGTGCTGCCAACCTTGCTCAGGTCCGTTGGCGTCAGGTTCGCCGACACGCTAATCGTGTCGAGTGCGATGACGTCTGCCGGCAGTTGCGCGACCGACGGCGAAGGGGCGTTGTTCTGTTGCTGGGCCAGGGCAGGCGCAACGGCGCACATGCCAATGATCGAGCAGGTCGTGAGGAGTGCAGCGGAAAATTGAAAACGGGGCGCGCGAGGGACTGTCAGGAATTTCGTGTGCGGGCGGCGTGAAGAAAATCAGGCCGCCATGGCCCTCGTGAAGCGCTCGCCGAAGATGACGGCGAATTGCGCTTTGGCCATGACGTCGAAGAACACGAGCGGATAAACCGGATCCAGTGGCCGGGCCTGCCATGCCGCGATTTCTTCCAGCACGGCGTCGGTGACGGCGCTGATCAGATCGGGCGAAACATCAATGCCGTAGAGCTCGCGCAGATGCCCAACGATCTCCCGCGTACTCATGCCACGGGCGTACATTGAGATGATCTTGTCGTCGAAGCCGGGGAAACGGCGCTGGTAGCGGGCGATCAGTTGCGGATCGAACGTCGCCTGGCGGTCGCGGGGGATATCCAGCTCCAGCCGGCCTGTCTCGGTTGTGACTGTCTTGCGGCCATAGCCATTACGGATGTTGCCCGCTTCATCGGCCGCCAGATGATGATCCATCTCGGCATTCAGGGCCCGTTCGGCCAGCGCCTTCTTCAGATCATCCAGCAAACCGTTGGCATCGAAGGCCGTCTTCGGGTCTGCCCCAGCCAGCAACTGGTCTAGAAGTGCGTCAGAAATCCGGGGTGCTTTGCGTCGTGCCATCGGGAGCCTCCATCAGGTCCAGTATGACCGCCCGCACACGAAATTCCTGACAGTCCCGGCGCGCGAACGCAAAACTTGAACGACATCTGAAACCTCGGCGGGACGCCTGTGGCACGTCACCGCGAACGAGGTTTCCACCCGCACACTGGAAAAGCGCGCAGGCATTCGCCCGCCACGGAAGCACCCCGCTCCATGGGTTCGCGTGTGACCACGACTGACGGCAGGTCTCCTGGCTCGCGGGTCATTACCTTTCACCGCCTTCCCGGAGCCGAAGATCCAGTGGCGCGATGGTGAAAGATTCGCCGCTTACAGTTGCGGGGGCAGCCGCAGCATCAGCTTTTCAGCCTCACTGCGTTCCCTTTTGATCCATTGAAGGAACCGTCGGCATGCTTCTTAGGCCGTAACGCCTGGCACTGCAACAGGCCCTAACGCAGCCATCGGGCAGCCTCCGGCCCCTGCGGTGACACCGCTAGACTTCGGAAACGTTACTGCGGCCCGTCGGCATCACCTTGAGGGGCGTGAACGGAGTGTGCGCAATGGGGCCGATTACGGACCGTCACCTTCCGGGCGTGGAGCGCTTATTGCTGACGTTCGCGTGCTCTCCTCTATCATCGCTTGGGTCGCGCCCACCAGCTGCCAGAATCAGCCATTCGGACGATGGCGTCGTGTCTATGCATTGAGCATTGTCGACAGAGGGGCAAGCTTGAGAAGCAGAGTATCGCGCAGCGTATCGTCCGAAGAAATACGGGCGAGTGCAGCCGTCTCATAGTCTGCGCGTCCCAGAAATTTTAGAGCCTTCGCGATAGCGTTGAGTATGCCGGAATGCCGGACTGGATAGCGCATTATGATGCCGTGGAGGTCCCGTGCGGCAAGCAATACCCGGAAACGCTCTAGCTCTGCAGGGTAAGCAGATTGTATACTAAAATTGATTGTTGGAGAGGCACCCGAGGTGAGCTGGTCCCGCTTCGGCATCTGGGATAGAAGCGCGTCGCGCATTTGCCGCTCCGCCAATCTCCCTGCGAGCTGCTCTGCAATATTCGGTTTGGCCGCTTCGGCGATACCCTCGGTAACAATATTGGAAAGAAGGGATGTGAGAAGAGCGTCTTGCTTCTGCTGATCCGATTCGTACGTGAACACCTGTCGCCGCGCGACGGAGGTCAAGACATCCACGTCATAGTAAAGCGACTCCACCGAGAAAAACGGGAGCGGATAAACGCCCTCGGCTTGGAAATCGATTATTGTTTGCTGGCTCATTCCGTCGTTGTCGACCAAACCAAATGCTTCGGTGTGATGCAGGCCTTTGGTCGCTCGTATGCCAACCACAGCATGCCGCACATCCTTGCAACTGCCCTTGGGTCTGATCGAGGCTTTCGGAAACAAAATGGAGTACACTGGGGCATCGAGACTAGAGGGACCTCCTTCTGTGAATAGCACTCGACGTCGAGAACCAAGGATGTCGGTGGCTAAATCTTCCGGAAGTTCCATCGTCTCGTCAATTGTGTCTAATTCCCAGTAATCCACCTGCCCGTTTGACTGCCATTTGACTGATCGCACTATGCATACGCGTGACTCGGCGATAGATGTTGGCAGATCAAGCTCATGAGTACTGACGACGAACTCGCAATCCGTACGCGACTTGATAAGCGTCGCGATCAGAGGGGTGATTATCAAGCGATGCAGGTGCAGTTCCGGCTCGTCGATTAGGAATACCGTGCCTGGCTTCGCCGATATCACCTCAGCGACTAGGATGAGCGCAATGCGCTCCCCATCCGACATTCTCGCGTAGCTGAAGACATTGCCGCCTGAGGTCGCATTTAATTCACTGTCAACTAAAGCCATCCGCACGGCGATGTTTGCTTGCTCAAGGATCCGGTTTACCTTGTCGAGCGGGGACGCTTTCGCCTGCAATTTGGCAATCGCGGCGGCCGTTCTGACCGCGTCTGTATCTTCAGCAATCGTATTCGCACAATCGTTCTTATATTGGAGTTCCGTTGCCGTTAGGTCGTGGATCGCCTTCTCGTTTCGTTGATTGCCGGCATAGTTCCTCCAACGAGATTCGGCATCTCTGTCCCATGCTCCTAGATGGTTCGTGAGCTCTCTTCTGGCACTGGGCGTGAGCGAAAGGCCTTCACCGTCAAACAGAGCAGTTCTGCTACCTGGTAGGTAAACTGTATGCAGGGGCGAAATCTGCTGAAGCCTGTTTATGAGTGCGGATTTACCCGTTCCATTACGACCAACGATGAAAAGGGGATTGCCACGCGCGACATCAAGAGAGATGGTTGACCGATTCGGCCCCGGAACAGAAAATTCGGTCACGTTCACCCCCGCTAGAGCTTTGCCCAATTGTTTAAAATTTTCTCAACCAAAACCAGAATTCAAATTTATCGTGAATGCGGTTAATCGTTACATTATGTCAGCACACGCTTGTTTGGAAGATAGGCTGAATGGCCGAGTACAAGCTTTTTATCCAAGTCAGTTCGAAATGACAGTGTGAAAGCGTGTTACCGTCGTAAACTGGGCGCAAGGCTGGAAAGCCGCTTTTTCTCCTTTGCCATAGGGAGGAAGCTGGGCAGGATACCTCCGTCCCCCTCCCTCAGCGGGGAACAGCCCAATGTCGGTTTCCGGCAACAACGCAATGGACAATATTCGGCCGACAAGGGGCGCTGTGCAGACAATGACTAGTCGAATTTTACAACCAGAGCCGTCATAATTCCCTCCATGAATTACGGTCGTTAGGGTGCCCGTGGTGCGTCAAAGCAACGATTTAGAGACCGTTTGAGAATGGGTTGAGGCGATTTCTGCGGTTC